>CAZNGW010000084.1:0-9128 GCA_964572925.1 uncultured Candidatus Cloacimonas sp.
TTCACGGCTTGGGCGGATGAAAATGCTATATTGAAATACAGCCCCTATTTCACCTATTCCATCAGTGCTGAGGTGACCGATATTGGAGGTGATACCAATAGTGGCAGCCTTTCGCTAAATATATCTGAGCAGGAGCTGATCCTGGATCCCATAGTGCCGGAAACCGTGGATAAGAGCCTGGGACAGCTGGCTGTGCCACTCAATGTAACGAACTATAGCGGGGAAGCCATTCCGACTGAGGGAAAGCTTACGATCTATGCGCTGCAAAGCCCCGAAAAAATATATAGAGACCGGCTTTGGAGACAGCCTGACCGCTTTTATTTAAGCAAAGAGCAGCATGCAGAGCTGTTTCCCAGCGAGCTTTATGCCGATGAAGACAATATCGCTACTTGGAAAAGATTGAAACCAGTATGGACAACAAGGTTCGACACTGCCCTGCAGAAGGAACTACTGATCAAGAACCTGGGTAAATGGGCTACAGGAGCTTACGTTTTGGAAATGGTGACAGAAAGCAGCGGAAAACAAGTCAAGACGGAGAGGTTCTTCACCCTTTTCAGTTCAAGCTCCAAGGCTCTTCCCTATCCTCAGGCTATGTGGTTTGCGCCGGTGAAAACAAACTGCGAACCCGGAGACCTGGCCGAAATCCTGATCGGCAGCAGCTATCCAGATGTAAGGGTAAACTACCAACTTGAAAAGGATTATCAAATCATAGAGGAATATACTTTCACGCTGAACAACTCTCAAAGGCTGATTCGCATCCCTGTTACTGAGGACGACAGAGGGGGTTTTTATGTGCATTTAGTCTTTGCCATGGCTGGCAGGCTTTACAACATAGATCAGGAAATCAGCGTACCTTGGAGCAACAAGCAGATTTCTTTTGAATACATGACGTTCAGAGATAAGTTGCTTCCCGGTTCACAGGAAGAATGGCGGCTGAAACTGAAGGATAGCAGTGGTGGAAAAGTAACCGCAGAACTGCTGGCCAGTATGTATGACGCTTCCCTGGATACATTTGCCCAAAATCCCTGGTCGGCGCAGTTCTTTGGCAAACCCCAACGCTGGTTTGGCTGGACTGATCCCAGGTTTGCAAGCCTTTCCCCCTGGCGGATTACTCAATATCCTTCCTATGTAGGCTACATCCCCAGCCGTAATTTTGAAGCCCTGAATTGGTTTAACTACTCCATCGGCTGGGATGGTGACGATGTAGTTTACTGTAGGGCTGTTAGCGATGAACTGGGTGCGGTCAATCCCAATGCAGTACCGGCTCCTATTGCAAAAGACAAGGTTGGCACCAGCAGCCGTGAACTGCCCCAGGCCAAGGAAGAGCTTGCCGAGGTGAAAGCCAGAAGCAACTTTGCCGAAACCGCCTTTTTCTATCCAAAACTATATACCGATGAAAACGGCGAAGTAAGCTTTTCCTTCACGGTGCCGGAAGCCCTTACCCGCTGGAAGTTCCGGGCTTTTGCGCTCAATAAAGAGTTGCAATACGGCTTCACGGAAAATACCACGGTTACCCAGAAACCTCTAATGGTGCAGCCCAATCTGCCACGTTTCCTAAGGGAAGGCGACACGATAACTATTTCAGCTAAAATAAGCTCCCTGAACGATCAGGATCAGGAAGGCAGATGCCAGATCTTCTTGTTCGATGCCCTGAGCGGAAAGCAAGTGGATGCGCTGTTTAAACTTAGCCAGCCCAGCCGGTATTTCCAGGTAAAAAAAGGGCAAAGCACTTCGGTAAGCTGGACTTTATCCGTTCCCTACGAAATAGGCGCAATTCGCTGTAAAATAGTTGCCAAAGCAGGGGATTTCAGCGATGGCGAGGAAAGCATTCTGCCGGTTTTAAGCAATCGCATGCTGGTAACCGAAAGCCTGCCTTTGCCGGTTAGAGGTAAGCAAATGAGGGATTTCAGCTTCAGCAAACTACTGAACAGCGGGGCATCCAAAACCATCAGACAACACCGATTGACCCTGGAATACACTTCCAATCCTGCCTGGTACGCGGTTCAGGCTTTGCCCTATCTGATGGAATATCCGCATGAATGCAGCGAACAGCTTTTCAGCCGGCTCTATTCCAACAGCCTGGCTTCGCATATCGTGAATTCCAGTCCCAGGATCAAAGAGGTGTTCGACGCCTGGTCAAGCTCGCCTGATTCCACAGCCTTGCTGTCAAACCTGGAAAAAAACCAGGAGTTGAAGGCTGTTCTCTTGCAGGAAACACCCTGGGTGCTGGACGCAAAACGCGAAACCCAGAACAAGAAACGGGTAGCTTTGCTGTTTGAGCTTAGTAAACTGGCAGATGAATACGAAGCTTCCCTTTCCAAGCTACAAAAAGCTCAAGCCGGTAGCGGAGCCTGGGCCTGGTTTTCCGGCATGCAGGATTCCTGGTGGGTTACGCAATATATAGTGGAAGGCTTTGGCCATTTGAACAAGCTGGGAGTGGACAAGGTAAATAAAGACAAACGGGTAGAGCTGATGCTGAAAAATGCGATCGGCTATCTGGACAGGAAGATCGTGGAAAGTTACAACGAAATAGTCCGGATGAAAGGGCTGGAAGATGACAATCTGGGCTATCTGGAAATGCACTATCTGTATGCCCGCAGCTTTTATCCGCAATATCCGATCCCGGCACAAAGCCTGGAGGCGGTTAATTATTTCCGGGGTCAGGCAGATGAGTTCTGGCCGCATAAAAGCCTTTATGGACAAGGCTTGATCGCTTTGGCCAGGCATCGTGACGACACCACCAAAGCACCTACCGAGATTATCGCTTCACTGCGTGAACGGACTTTGCAGGACGAAGAACAGGGCACCTGGTGGAAAGAGGTCACAGGTGGCTGGTATTGGTATCAGGCTCCCATCGAAACCATGGCTCTGATGAGCGAAGTTTTTACCGAGATTGCTTCCGATACCCTGACTGTGGATGGGATTCGCACCTGGCTGCTGAAAAACAAGCAGACTACAAGCTGGAAAACGACCAAAGCCACCACCGAAGCATGTTATGCCTTGCTGTTGTCCGGAACTGAGTGGCTGGATAATTCGCAACTTGCCGAAATCAGCCTGGGTGGAGTAAAGCTTGATCCGAGCACCCTGGAAGGGGTAACACTGGAAGCCGGAACCGGCTATTTTAAAACAGCCTGGACGGGTAGCGAAATCAAGCCAGAGATGGGGTCAGTGACGGTTAAGAACCCCAATGATGTACCCAGTTGGGGTGCGCTTTACTGGCAGTATTTTGAAGACATGGACAAAATCACCCCGGCTGAAACGCCGTTGAAACTAAAAAAGCAGCTTATGCTGGAACGCAAAACCCAACGCGGCCTGGTGCTGGAACCGATTACCAAAGACACCAAACTGAAGCCTGGAGATAAAGTTATCGTGCACATCGAACTGCGCAGCGACCGCGACATGGAATTCCTGCATCTAAAAGATATGCGCAGTGCGGGATTTGAACCGATAAACGTGCTTTCCGGTTGCAAGTGGCAGGATGGGCTTTGCTACTATGAAGCCACTTCCGATGCAGCGACAAACTTCTTCATAGAATACCTGCGCAAAGGCACTTACGTATTCGAATACCCGCTAAGGGTGAATAACAAAGGCAATTTCTCCAACGGCATCTCCAGTATCCAATGCCTTTATGCCCCGGAATTCAGCGCGCATAGTGAAGGGATAAGGGTTAACGTGGAGGAGTAGGCAGTCGGATTTATCCTCAGCTTATAGGATTGTCGAAATAATTGAAAGCACCTCATTCCGGGCTTGACCCGGAATCTCCCGTAGCTTTAGGAGATTCCTGCTTTCGCAGGAATGAGGATGGGTGTGGGGGTTCTGGGGTCTTGGAGTCCTGGAGTCTGTGGATATCAACCCATTAGAAAACAAATCAGCGTTGATCCATTCAATCCGTGAAATCCGTGTAACTATTCACCCCGTTTCACCCAACCCGCTTACGAAAGCTGAGCAAGCTAAAACCGAACACCATGATTCCTCCGCATAAGAGAATTATTAGTTCATTCCCCAATTGAGCCAAACCGCTGCCCTTTACCACTATTTCCCGGAGGACGGTCATGTAATGCGTTAAAGGACTACAAAAGCTTATCCAACGGATAGCTTTGGGCATATTCTGGACCGGGGCAAACAAACCCGACAACAAGATCATTACTACCATCATGAACCAGGAAAAAAACATTGCCTGCTGTTGAGAGTTTACCCGCGTAGAGATCAGGATACCAAAGCCCAACGTAGTAAAAAGATAAACCAGGGAAAAAAGCATTAATACAGCATAGGAGCCTGCCACCCCAATCCTGAAAATCAAGCCGGCCAGAATTACTGCCACCTGCAACTGCACAAGGGTTATGATTAAATAAGGTAAAAGCTTACCAGCCAACAACTGGTACTTCTTCACCGGCGTAACCATAAGTTGCTCCAGGGTTCCCAATTCCTTTTCTTTCACCAGGCTGAGGGCGGAAAGCAGCATGGAGGTAACGGTTACCAAAACGGCTATAATGCCCGGTATGATGTTCAGATTACTTTTCAGATCTCGATTAAAACTCATCTGGGTGATCAGCTCAGGAAGCTTGTGGTAGCCATTAATGCTGCTCAATTTAACCGGATCTCTTCCCTCCAGCAGCTTCTGGGAAAAACTCTTCAAGCAACTTTGCACATAGGCACTGGTAATGGCGGTGGAATTGCCGTCTATGCCATCCAGGAGTACTTGCAGGGAAACCGGTCGATTTGATAAGCCACGCTTCTCAAATCCTGCCGGTATAACAATCACCACTTTACTTTTCCACCTGAATAGCTGCTTTTCAGGTGAAGCAGTTGCGTTGGCCGGAACTATCCTGAATCGGTCTGTAGATCCGAAAGAAGTAATCAGGCTTCTACTGAGTGGAGATCGGTCGTAGTCAAAAAAACTGATATCAATATGCTTCACCTCATTTGTAACGGCAAAGCCCATCACCAGAAGCTGGACTGCGGGCAGCATAAACAGGACAACCAGCATTTCCCTGCTTCGCATAATCTGCCTGAACTCCTTTTGGATAAAACTGCCAAGGATACGAATTGAACTCACGCCAACCTCAGTTTAAACCGCTTAACTGCAACAATCAACATCAGGAAACTCATTCCAGCCAGGCATAAACCGGCTTGATACAGCTCAGCGAAACTATTGCCTTTCAACATAATGCCTCGGATAATAACCAGGTAATAACGTGCCGGAATGATATAGGTAAGCTTTTGCAACAAGATCGGCATGCTGGGTATGGGAAAAAGATATCCGGAAAGCAATAGCGTAGGAAGCAAAGTAATCGCCAAAGCCATCATCATAGCTGCTTGCTGGGTTTTTGCGATGGTTGATACCAACAATCCCAGACACAGTGCGCATAGAACATACAGAAACGTGAAGCCCATAAATACCATAAAATTGCCTGAAAAGGGAACCTTGAACAGCAGCATTCCGACTCCCAGGATCAACAGGGCATCCGCTAACCCTAACACTATGTAAGGTATTACTTTACCAATTAGTATCTCAGTGGCCGAAACCGGTGAAACCAGGATCTGCTCCAGGGTTCCCATTTCCTTTTCCCGGCTGATCGAAATACTGGTTAACAAGGCGCAGATCATAACCAGAATCATGGCGATCAAACCTGGAACAAAAAAGAAGGAGCTCTTCAGATCGGGGTTGTATAGAATGAAAGGGCGGATATCTATATCCCCCTGTCCTGCTTTAGTGACTATGCCCAGAGCATAGCTTTGGATCAGCTGGGCGGTGTTAGGATCTGATGCGTCAACCTTGAGCAAGAGGTTCATGGCGGTTATACCATACCCCTCCGGGATACTAAGAGTTGCCTGAGCCTTTCGCTCCCGGAAAAGCTGCTCGGGATTATAGCCAACAGGCTGAATCGGGATCACCTTGAAATATGGGGTATGCTCAAAGGCCTGGCAAACAGACTTGGAAAATGAGTTTTTTGCATGATCGTCGATTACCAGAGGGACACCCCTAATCTCCATGTTCATGGCATAACCGAATATGATAAGCTGCAGGATAGGCATCAGAAAGACGATTGCCAGAGTACGCGGATCACGAAAGATGTGATAGATCTCCTTGCTGGCCATAGCCCTGATCCGGTTGATCTTAGGCATCCTGCACCCCAACCATCTTCAGAAAAAGTTCCTGCATGTTCTTTACTCCATATTCCCGCTTGAGATGATTTGGACTTCCGCAAGCCACTTCCCGGCCAGCTTGCATGATGATCACCCTGTGGCAATATTCAGCTTCGTCCATGAAATGAGTGCTGACCAACACGGTTTTACCGGTATAAGCCAGATCATTGATAACCTGCCAGAATTCCCTGCGGGCTTGAGGATCTACGCCTGAGGTGGGTTCGTCCAGAATTACCAAGGGCGGATCATGCACCAGGGCACAAACCAGGCTAAGCCTCTGTTTATAACCCATAGGCAATTCTGAAGTTCGCATATTCATCCTGTTCTGCAAGCCAAACTGGTCAATCAGGCTTGCTGTATTTTTCCTTGCTTGTCCCAAGGGTGTGGAATAAATACCGGCATAGAACTCCAGATTTTCCTTTGCTTTCAAATCGTTATATAGGGAGAATTTCTGGCTCATGTAGCCAAGCGTTTTCTTCACTATCTCAGTATGCTTGACTACGTCGAATTCATTTACCGTTATGCTTCCTGAACTGGGACTTAGCAATCCACAGATCATCCGGATCGTGGTGGTTTTCCCCGCTCCATTAGCTCCCAAAAAGCCAAATATTTCACCTTTGGCAATCTGCAGATTGAGCTTATCCACAGCCGTAAAAGCACCGAATTTCCTGGTAAGTTCTTTCGTTTCTATCATTTCATCATCTTCAGGAATACATCTTCCATATTGGGTTCGATTTGCTGCCAGGCTTTCAGTTCCGGGCATAACTTTTGCCACTTCGCAAAGGTATCATCGGTAATCTGAGATACCGCACTTAAATGTATCTCACTGCCAAATAGCTGCAAATCAGTCATTTTCATATCGTTCTTCAAAAAATGATAGAGCGTTTGCGGAGAATCCGAACTTAGCCTGTATAATCTTCCCTGCCAGCCGGAAAGAATTTCTACAGGAGTTCCCTTGCCAATCACCCTGCCTTTAAAAAGCAGACTTATCAGATCGCATTGTTCCGCCTCGTCCATATAGGGAGTAGACACTACAATACTGATCCCCTCTTCTTTAAGGGTATGCAGGATCTTCCAGAAATCCATCCTGGAAACCGGATCAACTCCAAAAGTAGGTTCATCAAGTACTATCAAACGCGGTTTATGGATTAAGGCACAGGATAAAGCCAGTTTTTGTTGCATCCCACCGCTAAGGTTTCCAGCCAGTCTTTTGGCAAATGGTTTTAACCGGGAAAACCTGTAAAGCCTTTCGCTACTTTGAACCAGTTCTTTGGATTTCACTCCAAAAAGCCTTGCGGAAAACTGAATATTTTGCTCCACAGAGAGATCTTTATAGAGCGAGAAACGTTGTGGCATATACCCTATCTGGGCTCGAATGGAAGCAGCCTGTTTCAGGGCATCCATTCCCATAACCTCTATCTTTCCCTCTTTATAGGGCAACAAAGTACAGATGGAGCGAAGTAAAGTTGTTTTTCCTGCACTGTCCGGCCCTATGATACCATAGATAAGTCCCTCGGGAATATCCAGTTCGATCTCAGCAAGGGCTTGCACATTTCCGAAGGATATTCCCAAACCCTTTACCAGAACTATACTCATGGCAGGCTGATATCCACTGGCATGCCATCTTTTAAAACACCCTCAGGATTAGCGGCACGCAAACGCACCGCATATACCATCACGCTACGATTATCAGGCGTTAAAACTGTTTTGGGAGTGAACTCGGCTTTGTTGCTAATGCGGATAATTGTAGCCAATATCGGCTTCACAGAACCTGCCATCTTCAGCTTCATTGTCATACCTGGTTTCAGTTTTGCCAGCCATTCCTCACTTACGTAGATGCTGGTTTCCGGGGCTTCAAGATTGCTTATTTCGGCAAGCTGCCCCAAGGGGGGAATAGTCTCCCCAGCGTTGTAGAAAAGAGTTTCCAGTGTGCCTGAAAATGGGCTGGTGACAACACAATCGCCCAACTTTTTATTCAAGGTCTTTTTTTGAGCCTCAAGTGCTGCTTTCTTGGCTTCGACCAATCCCAGATTCTGTCTGGCTGCCTTCAGTTGAAGCTCTGCCTTGCCCTTGATCAACTGGCTGTCTTCCAGATTCTGCAAGGGAATCACTGAAGCTTCAAACAGTCTTTCGCTTCTGTCTTCACGTCTGTTTTGATAGCCAAGGTCTTTTTCAGCCAGGGAAATCTGGGTTTCGATCAAGGCTTCCTGAGCCTGTAGTTCTGCTAAAGTTGCCTGAAGTTGTTCCAAGCTATAATGAATTTCCCGGGAATCCAGCAAGGCAAGCGTATCTCCCTTACTAACCAGATCGCCTTCTTTCACGTTCAGCTGCATAATCTTACCTCCGCTCAAGACTGATACCCGGTTAATATCGGCTTCAATCACACTTGTCCAACCTGAGTTTTGATCGGTTCTATGACAGGCAGTTATTGCTCCGACTACAGCAATTAAAATCAGCAATTTCTTCACTTTATACATCCTTATAGATCGAAATACCATTTTTTACGAAGCTGAATATGTCTTGTTCGCGCCTTGCCCCAAAATCAGGATCCTGGAAATAACCAGCTCCGAGCACCTGCTCCAGAATCGGCTTGGCAAGTGAAGGATAGATGCAGAGAGACATTATGTTCAAAAGAAACTGAACAGGATCACATTTTGTGTAGCCTTCTGATTTCAGTTTTTTTTCCAGAGTTATGAGCACAAAGCTGCTATCATGCCCCTTATCCCGCAAAACTTGTTTGAACAGCACCGGCATGTATTTGATGTTACTGTTGAGTTCCCACAGGATGAATCTTGTAAATCCGGGATGCCTGAGTATCTCACGCAGGTATTTTCTGATCAGACTCTGCAACCAGGCGTCAAAATCCAGATCACTATCCAGTAGATCAAACAACGAGTCTATCAAGCGGGCAAACTGCTGTTGCAGCACGTGTTCATAAAGCTGTTGTTTGGTTTTGTAGTGATAGTGCAGCAGAGCTTTGT
>CAZNGW010000085.1:0-8797 GCA_964572925.1 uncultured Candidatus Cloacimonas sp.
GAGATTATTGATACAGATGCCGTAATCTCCTGGAGCGAGGTCAACACCAATATCTTGGGAGACCCACTTATTCCTGATCGCTATGTGGTTCTATTCAGTGAAGATAACAATCCTGAGCATTTTTGGTATCTTACTTCTACCGTCGATCCGGAATATACCCATTATGAAGTTGTATTGTTCAGCACAGCTATGTTCTATAAGGTGAAAGCAGTAAAATTCTATCGTGAGGAACAGCTGCGCCGCTTTGAATCCATGCTGCAAAATGGGGAAAGGCTGAACTGGAATACGCTGAAAGTGGTCTGGAGGGAGAGGTAAGGAGTAACTGAGTGATGAATGAACACAGTGAGGGTGGATAGAGATTATAACGGCAATTGATTTACAGGTGCGAAAAGGAGGTGTGAAGTGTCATTGGACAGACGTTTGAAACTGAGTCTATTTCATCCATTTAAGTCCATCCCTCAGACCATTTTTTATGGCTCACCAGACAAACAATCTCGTTGACAGAAATAAGCAATCCTGATTACATAACATGTGATCATAAATAACGTCCAAGCTGTGAATCTATAAAGGTTTACGCAACATCAATGAAGGCACCGAATTGAATGACCTACCAACAAATATTGTATCATTCGTCTCTGCTTTTCTCTGTTTTTCTCTGATTAACTCAGCTTTTCTCTGTGTTGAATAAAACTGCATGAGCTATCTTGCCTGAGCTACACTTTTCATTTGACATTATGGGTAGAATCGGAAAACTGCCTTTCACGAGGTGAAAATTGAAGACAGAAATACTCATTAAAGGTGCTCAGGAACATAATTTAAAGAATATAGAGCTGCGGATTCCCCGCAATAACTTAGTAGTTTTTACTGGCGTTTCCGGTTCAGGCAAATCCTCACTGGCCTTCGATACACTATACGCAGAGGGACAGAGACGATACGTAGAGTCACTTTCCGCTTATGCCAGACAGTTTTTGGGACAGATGGAAAAGCCAAAGGTAGATTACATCGAAGGGCTTTCCCCAGCAATTTCCATCGAACAGAAATCAGCCAGCAAGAATCCCCGCTCCACGGTGGGAACCGTTACCGAGATTTACGATTACCTACGGGTTCTGTATGCTCGCATCGGCAAGCAATATTGTCACAATTGCGGTGAGCCGGTAGGTTCGCAAACCGTGGATCAGATGATCGAGCATCTGATGCAAAGCCCTCTGGGCACCAAGCTGCAGATTCTGGCACCTTTGGTGCAGAACCGCAAGGGCGAACACAAGGACGAGTTGGAGCAACTGCGTCAGGAAGGTTTTGTCCGGGTCATGATCAATGGGGTAGCCCGCAGCCTGGACGAAGAAATTGTTCTGGATAAAAAGTCCAAGCATAATATAGACGTAGTGGTGGATCGCATAGTGTTAAAAGAGGGTATCGAAAGCCGTCTGGCCGATTCCTTGGAGCTGGCTTTGAAACTGACCGAGGGAGTAGTGAAGATTGAGTTTTCTGAAAGTGGTGAAACTCAGATACTATCTGCGCAAAATGCCTGTCCACACTGCAATATCGGCTTTGAGGAGCTTGCCCCTCAGAGTTTTTCCTTCAATAGCCCGATAGGCGCTTGTCCCACCTGCAATGGTCTGGGTTACAAGTTGGAGTTCGATCCTGATCTGGTGGTTCCGGATCCTGAACTTAGCATTATGGAAGGCGCTGTGACAGCTTGGGGCAGATTGGAAACCAAGCAGGACAGCTGGACTCTGAATACGGTGCGCAATCTGGCGCGTTCCTTCAATTTTTCCCTTACTACGCCCTGGTATCAGCTTTCAGACTTGGTGAAACAGCTCATTCTCTATGGGTCTAAAGGCCGCAAATTCAAGATCGCCTGGCAAAACGAACGTGGTAGTGGCGAATTTATGATGCGTTTCGAGGGTGTTATCCCCACACTGGAAAGGCGGATGCATGAAACAAGTTCAGAAGAAATGCGTCGTTACTATATGCAATATATCAGCGACAAACCCTGTCCGGATTGCGATGGTAAAAAGCTGAAACCCTCTTCATTGGCAGTGCGGATCGAAGGGATGAATATCGGTGAAGTAACTGCCCTCAGTGTGCGCGCCGCTCATGAGTTCTTTTCCAATCTAAAGCTCAGCGGCAATAAACTGATCATCGCCCAGGAAGTTCTGAAGGAAGTTCGGAATCGCTTGGGTTTCCTGCTAAGCGTGGGCTTGCATTACCTTAGTCTGGATCGTCGATCACCAACTCTATCTGGAGGTGAGGCACAGCGCATCCGTCTTGCTTCCCAGATTGGCAGCCAGTTGGTAGGCGTGATGTATATCCTGGACGAACCAAGCATTGGCTTGCATCAAAGGGATAATAGCAAGCTGGTGAATATGCTGCTACAACTTCGTGACTTAGGCAATACCGTGATCGTGGTGGAGCATGATGAAGACACGATGCGCAGCGCAGACCAGATAGTTGATTTTGGCCCTAAAGCGGGTATCTTCGGGGGTGAAATCATTGCCCAGGGAAATATCGCTGAGATCATCGCCAATCCTGATTCGTTAACCGGTGCATATCTTTCGGGACGTTTGGAAATCCCTGTTCCCTCCAAGCGCATCAAAGCTGACGACCGTTATATCCGTATTTATAAAGCAAGGCACAACAACCTTAAAAACCTCGATGTGGAGATACCCCTTGGCTTGTTTGTCTGTATTACCGGCGTTTCTGGCAGCGGAAAAAGCAGCTTGATCAACCAAACCCTCTATCCCTATCTGCATAACCAGTTTTTCCGCACTTCGCACAAAGTGGGCAAAATGGATGCCATTACCGGCATCGAGCATATCGACAAGATCATCAGCATAGATCAGCAACCGATTGGAAGAACCCCGCGCTCCAATCCCTGCACCTATATCAAGCTTTTTGATCCCATCCGCAATCTTTTTGCCCAGTTGCCGGCTTCCAAGATGCGCGGTTACAAGCCCGGTCGCTTCTCCTTCAACGTGAAAGGTGGACGCTGTGAAGCTTGCGAAGGTGCAGGAGTCAAGCAGATTGAGATGCATTTCATGGCCGATATCTATGTTACCTGCGAAGTTTGCAAGGGAATGCGCTACAATCATGAAACGCTTTCTATCCGCTATAAAGGCAAGAACATAGCTGAAGTGCTGGACATGGACGTGCAGGAAGCCATTGATTTCTTTGAAGCCGTTCCATCAATCCGGCAAAAACTGCTAACCCTGCATGAGGTCGGCCTGGATTACATCAAACTGGGACAAAGCTCCACCACCCTTTCCGGTGGAGAAGCGCAACGCATCAAGCTGTCCCGTGAATTGAGCAAGACCTCTACGGGCAATACTCTTTACCTCTTGGATGAACCAACCACGGGACTGCACTTTGACGACATCAACAAACTTCTCACTGTGCTAAAAAAGCTGGTGGTGATGGGAAACACGGTGGTGGTAATCGAACATAATCTGGATGTGATTAAAAGCGCAGACTGGGTGATAGACCTTGGACCCGAAGGTGGGGAAGAGGGTGGTAGAATCATCTGCCAAGGCACTCCGGAAGAGCTAATCGACTGTCCAGATTCCTCCACTGGCTTCCATCTGAAAAAGCACCTGACAAGGCAGATTACCGAGGTCGAAGCTGACGAGCCAAAACCAAAACAACAAAGAACCAGAAAGACAGGCTGATGGCGTCGCACCGATTCAGTTACGCTCCTTTGACCGCTGGCAAACATGAGGTAGGAATTGCCGGAGATTTTTCCGCTTGGGAGTTGCTGGATCTGGAAGAGATCGGAGGAGTGTATCATCTCTCGCTGGATCTGCAGCCAGGCCTTTATCGATACAAACTGATGGTGGATCGGGAGTGGATTGCCGATCCGGCTAATCCGCTTCAGGAACCTGATCCCTTTGGAGGAGTGAATTCTGTCCTGGACATTCCTGTCCAAGCGCCAGAGCTTGGTTGGGCAGAGGTTTTACAGCTTGTTCAGCATAAAAAAGTCGAAGACTTTATCAAGCTATTTCACTATGGGGACGGAGACATCGAGCTGCGCTTTTCCTGGTATAAATCGCTGGCAGATAAAGTGGTCATGCATCTGGGCAACGAACAGCTTGTCCTGCACAGAATCGGTAAAACAGCTATCCAGGAAGTATTTCATTGCCTGTTTACTCAGCCTGTGTCAGGCGAAACATCCTACTACCTTGAGCTTAACTATCAAGATTACACCCTTTATATTCATTCAGAGGGGGTTTGCACTGCAGCCAAACAGATAATTTCCATAATGTTGAACAAGGATTCTCTTCCAGAATTCCAGATTCCTGACTGGGTGGGTAAAGGTGTTATATACCAGATTTTTCCTGACCGCTTTTGCAATGGGGACAGAGGCAATGATCCTGATTTCAGCGAATGGTATTATGCTGATTGCATAACTCCTCCTGCTGAGGGAGAATTCCTGGCCCCGGAAAGAGAATATTTTCACCTTGTTGAGGACTGGGACGACATCTCTGGCCTGAAGCAAAGTCCCTGGCTGCCGGAAGGGAAGCCAGACTGGTGGTCTTTTTACGGAGGAGACATCGCCGGGGTGCAAAGTAAACTGGATTACCTGTGTGATCTGGGAATAAACATCATCTATTTCAATCCGCTGTGGCAGGCAAAATCGAACCATAAATATGACAGTGCCGATTATCACAGCATCGATCCTCATTTCGCCACAACTCAGGAGATGATGGATTTCGTGAAACTAGCACATACTAAAGGTATCAGGATTATTCTGGACGTGGCTTTCAATCACACCGGAGAAACCTTTTGGGCGTTTCGGGACTGTGTGGAAAAGGGTTCGGCCTCGCCTTACTGGAATTGGTATGACTGGAAGAAATGGCCGTTGCCAAAGCCCTTGCCACCCGATTTTAAACCAAAGGATTACTATCAATGCTGGTGGGGTATCAAGGATATGCCGGATTTGAATTATGACCTCAAACGGCATCACCCTGAGGAAAACGCTATTCGTAACATCAAAGAAGCCTTACCCAATGCAGCCTTGGTGGATTATCTATTAACGACTGTGCGTTGGTGGCTGTTGGAGATCGGAATCGATGGCTTCCGGCTTGATGTTCCCGATGAAGTGCCCTTTTGGTTCTGGGAGTTGTTCCGCAAAGAGGTGAAGTCCACCAGGTCCGATGCCTGGATCGTTGGTGAGATCTGGCATGACGCCGTGCAATGGGTTTCACCGCGTTACTTCGATTCGGTGATGAACTATTCTTGTTTCAAGAACCCGGTTTTGGATTTCTTGATTCACAGATTGATCGACAAAGCTGAATTCATCGAAAGGATTGAAACAGGCCTTGCCTTGTATCCCTATAGAGCTGTGCAGGTTATGATGAATATGCTTGGTAGCCACGACACCCAGCGCATTTGGGAAGTCTGCAAAGGCGACCTACCGCGGTTGAAACTGGCGATCCTTTTCCAGATGTGCTTTATCGGTACTCCACATATCTACTACGGTGACGAAATTGCCATGGGGGGAGCTAAAGACCCAGACAACCGCAGACCCTTCAATTGGAATTATCCTACCGATCCCGTGGCCTGCGAGCTAAGGGATTTCTATAAGCAGCTTATAGCCCTGCGGAAGGCACATCCTGCCCTTACAGAAGGCTGTTTCAGTTTTATGGATTTGTCTGCTCCGCTGATCAGTTTTGAGAGATGGACAGATATTGATCGGCTGATTATCATAATAAACCCCACAGACCAGGCAGAGACGGTCAACTTGGATGGAGAGCCAATATTCGGTAATCTTCAAGCCAGGATGCTACCTTCTGTGAATGCCATAGTTCTTCAGGCTTAGTCACTTCTCCGTTTGTAAGTAAGGGGTCATTAAGCGTGCAATAAGCGTCTGACCCTTAATTCACCCTTAATGTTCTCTTAGTGCTGGAAAGCAAGAAAGTAATGAACTGCTTCCAGGGTCATTTAATCACGAGCTCTCAGATAACTCCAGCTCTGATCAGATCATGCATATGCAGCATACCAACCGGATGCAGATTTGCATCAACCACGGGCAGCATGGTTATCTTATGGCTTTCCATCAGATTCAAAGCATCGATAGCAAGCTCTTCAGGATGCAAGTGCTTGGGGTTCACCGTCATACACTGTCCGGCGGGATAGCTTAGCAGGGCATCGCCTTTGCTTTGAAGCTGCCTGCGCAGATCCCCGTCGGTGATCATGCCGGTCAGTACGCCATTTGTATCGGTAACTGCTGTGCAGCCAAGTTTTTTGCCGGTCATTTCCATGATCACAACTGACATTGGGGCATCATCTTTCACCCATGGCAATTCCTCGCCGCTATGCATAAGGTCGCTTACCCTTAATAGCAGCTTTTTGCCGATGGTTCCCCCTGGATGAAAACGGGCAAAATCCGTTAGCTGGAAGTTCTTATGCCTCAGAAGAGCGATCGCCAAGGCATCACCCACCGCCAAAGCAACGGTCGTGGAAGAAGTGGGCACCAGTCCAAGTGGCTCATATTCCTTTGGCACATTGCAGTTTAGCACCACCTCGGAGTTTTGCGCCAATTGTGAATCAACTTCACCCGTTAAAGCGATGATCGGAATCTGATTGAACTTCAAGTAGGGGATGATGCTGATCAGTTCCTGGGTGTTACCGCTATTGGAAACCGCGATCACTACATCGCCCTTGTCAATCATACCCAGATCGCCGTGGATGCCTTCCGCGGCATGCAAAAAGATGGAAGTAGTGCCTGTGGAAGCCAGGGTTGCGCTGATTTTTCGGGCTATGATTCCAGCTTTGCCCATACCTGTCAGCACCACCTTGCCTTTGCAGTCGCAGAGCAGCTTGAAAGCATGTTCAACGCTTGGCTCAGAAAGCTGCTCAGCCACCCTGAGGATGGCTGAGGATTCTTTCTTAAGTTCTTCTATGATAGTAGAATATACGTTCATGAGTGTTGCCGCAGGGCTTCCATGGCTGCTTCCAGACTCATTGCTCCCAGGTCGCCAACCGTATGCTGACGCAGGGTTACCTTGCCTTCTGCAGCTTCGTTCTTGCCGATTATGCACATGAAGGGAATCTTCTTCATCTCTGCTTCCCTGATCTTGTAGCCCATCTTTTCGCTGCGGGCATCAAGTTCGCATCTAAAACCGGCTGCGTTAAGTTTGTCTTCCACTTCCCTGGCATAGACAAGCTGGCTGTCGGTGATCGGAATCAGCATAACCTGCACTGGTGCCAGCCACAAAGGCAGATTGCCTCCATGATACTCCAGCAACGTGGCAAAGAAACGCTCTACCGAACCCAAAACCGCACGATGGATCATATACGGTCTGTGAGCGGTGTTATCTGCTCCAATGTAGGTCATATCAAAGCGTTTTGGCAGGTTGAAGTCAAACTGGATCGTGGTACACTGCCAGGCCCGGCCAATGGCGTCCTTGATCTTGATGTCGATCTTGGGACCATAAAAAGCGCCGCCACCCTGGTCAACGCTGTATTCCAAGCCAAGTTTCTGTAACGAAGCAGCCAGGGATTCGGTGGCTTTGTCCCAGTCTGCTTTTTCGCCTACACTGCCTTCGGGCTGGGTGGACAGATAGATCAGGAAATCTTTGAAACCAAAGTGTTTCAGCATATCCAGAGAGAAGACGATTAGCTTCTCCACTTCGCTGTCCATCTGCTCATGCGTACAAATAATGTGCGCATCGTCCTGCGTAAATCCACGTACCCGCATCAGACCGTGTAAAACTCCGCTGCGTTCATAACGGTAAACCGTTCCCAGTTCGGCCAGGCGGATGGGAAGCTCACGATAACTGTGCAGATTGGCATTATAGATGCTGATGTGGAAGGGGCAGTTCATCGGTTTGATGTAATAGTCCTGGCCTTCCACGTCCATGGCGCTATACATGTTTTCTTTGTAAAAACCAAGGTGTCCGCTGGTTTGCCAAAGGTTGCTGCGTCCCACATGCGGACTGTAAACCAGTTTGTAGCCGCGTCTGAGGTGCTCGTCCTTCCAGTATGCTTCGATCTGATGTCGGATCATAGCTCCGTTTGGATGCCAGAGTACCAAGCCGGGGCCAACTTCGTCGCTGATCGAAAAGAGGTCGAGGTCTTTGCCCAGTTTACGATGATCGCGTTTGGCGGCTTCTTCCAGAAAGGCAAGATATTCGTTCAGCTCTTTATTGGTAGGGAAACTGATACCGTAGATGCGCTTCAGCATCTTGTTCTTTTCGTCGCCGCGCCAGTATGCACCAGAACTTTTTAGCAGCTTGATGGCTTTGATCTTGCCGGTATGCTGGATATGGGGACCGCGGCAAAGATCGACAAAATCGCCCTGACGGTAGCTGCTGATGACCTCGCCGTCGGGGATTTCGCTCAAGATTTCCAGCTTATAGCTTTCGCCCATGTCGCCGAAAAGCTTCATTGCTTCTGCCTTGCTTAGCTCTGTGCGGGAATAGGGAAGAGCCTGTGAACTTAAGTCCTGCATGCGCTGCTCGATCTGCTTCAGTTCTTCTTCTGTGAAGGGAGCATCTCGGTCAAAATCGTAGTAAAAACCTTGCTCGATAGCCGGGCCAATCGTTACTTTAACCTCCGGCCAAAGCTGCTTAACGGCTTGTGCCATCAGGTGAGCCGTGCTGTGCCAGTATATCTCTTTACCTTTTTCGCTGCTGAAAGTTTGTAGCACCAAAGCGGCATCATGATCTATAATTCTATCCAGGTCAACCAGTTTGCCATCCAGCTCAGCGCAGATGGAAGCCTCTGCCAAACGCGGACTGATCCCTTTGGCTACCTCATAAGCGCTTACCGGCTGGTCATATTGCTTTTTACTGCCATC
>CAZNGW010000086.1:0-2080 GCA_964572925.1 uncultured Candidatus Cloacimonas sp.
CGTGATCGATGGCAGACCAAAATACGGCTGGATTAAAAATGGGGGAATGCCTGCAAGAAAGGTCTTGACAGAAAAGAGCCCGGAAATTTTAAGGACATAACCTGACTGGAGGATTAGTCCTAATTGGTAAGGCAGCGGTCTTGAAAACCGCCGGGTTCTGCCCATGGGGGTTCGAATCCCTCATCCTCCGCCACAAAGTTTTATTCAGCCGGAGAGGTGACCGAGCTGGCTGAAGGTGCACGCCTGCTAAGCGTGTGTGGGTCAAAAGCCCACCCAGGGTTCGAATCCCTGCCTCTCCGCCAGAAGTTTATAGTCGTGTTTGTTTATGCGCTGGGCAGTCGCCAAGCGGTAAGGCAGCGGGTTTTGGTCCCGCCATCCGGGGGTTCGAATCCTCCCTGCCCAGCCAGCGCATAAAAAAAACCAGCTTTTTGCTGGGCAGTCGCCAAGCGGTAAGGCAGCAGGTTCTGGCCCTGCCATCCGAGGGTTCGAATCCTTCCTGCCCAGCCATTTTTCCCGGAATGTGGTTGCCATGTTCCGGGTTTTTGTTTTGGGAATAGTTACACGGATTGAACGGATTATAACGGATGGACACGGAAAAAGACCAGGAACACGGATTTATTTACAGAACTCCGATAACCTGATCTTCTTGAACTAGCTGATAACCATTTTACTCAATTGCCTTCGCTAATCGAACTGAGTTTCACCTTTTCACCTTTCCACCTTTTCACCTTTCCACCTTTTCACCTTTTCACCTTTTCACCTTTCCACCGACTTCAGCACTCCAGCACTCACTCCCGATTTTTCCACCTCTCCACCATATTAGTAAAATACTCCTGATCATATACCGTCGCACTGGGAATCATTTGAAGCAGATCGTTGTAGTTCAGTCTGGTCTTTCCCTTTACTTCCAAAAGTGGGTTAAAATCTCCCATAGGCATGGTAGCTACAAGGTTTCCTCTTTTGCAGCTCAGGATTCTGATCCGGTTTGACCTGTTCAGTTTGATTGTCATGGAAACCGCTGTGGGCAAAGCTGTTGTAGAGATCATTACAATAAGCTTAAAGCTGTTGTCATCCTTCAGGCTAATGTCCCAGGTCATAATTCCGGTGCAGTCCTTAAAAGTCTCCTGCAGATCGCAGTTCTTTGTGCACAGCTTTTGATTTTCGGGATTTCCCAGGGTAGTGAGTCTGTCCATAAAACGCTTCAGGGAGCGCAACTGCTGGAAGCTGAGAATGGCCTGGCTGTCCCTCCAACCTTGTTCTCTCAGATAAGCGCTGCGCAGGTTCACTTTGATGCGGTGATTATGTTCTTTGGCCGTTTGGTAGCTGATTCCAGTTCGCTTCGCATATTCTTTCAGGTTGGGTGAGTCCTTCAAATCGCAGAAGGTTTTATAATCCCTTTTACTTAGGAGTTTTCTGATACTAATGGGGCTTAGTTTGCGCGAAAGATCGTCTTCATCAGGATGCAGCGGTTTCTCTACCAGTTGCTGTTGAACCAGGTTCTTAAGATCGTTGTCATGATTTTGTTTCTTCAGGGCTGCCATGGCTTGGTTGTGCGTAACTCTGCATAACCAGGCTTTCAGGTTGCCTACGCTGTTTCGGGTGCTAAGTAGTTCCTTGATGGTATCCTGGGCGATGTCTTCAGCCTGTTCGGGTTTGGAAAGCAGCTTCAAGGCATAATGATAGCAATAGTTATAAAGTTCGGAAAAGCAGAGCTCCACTTCCAGGGGATATTGTTGATTCAGCCAATCGGTCAGGTCACTCTTATCCATCCCCTTGCTGATGAATTTCAGGCTTAACCGGTTCACCAATTCAGCGCTCAGCACGCCTTGGGTAAATTCCCGTTCTGCTCTCTGGCGGATTTCCTGTTGCAGATCTTCCAGAGTGTTTTTTCCGTTTACATCAGTTTGCGTATCAGACATCGAAACCCCTGAAATGTTGATAAAATACATTTGGTAGAAGAGCAAATAAATGTCAACCACAAAATCTTAGAACTATCTTTATTTATCTATTCTATAATCTGTTGCGCAGTTTCGTGCCATACCTTTTTGAAAAACTCACACTTATCTATAGGTGGATAAAT
>CAZNGW010000086.1:2180-8760 GCA_964572925.1 uncultured Candidatus Cloacimonas sp.
TTTTTACCAATCAGTTTCTCTTACAGTGCGGTTTTTTATCTGTTTACCCCAAAGAAACCTTGGTAAGGAGTTTTTCATGAAGCACGCCTTTCTCTGTGTCCTGTTGCTGCTGCTGTCGGTTCTGGCCTACGCCGATCCGATGTGGCAATCTGATGTGGTGGTCCGCGATGGCCAGGATCTGCATTATTATGGCAGTCCTGCCCGAGATTCGTTTGGCAATGTCCTTTCAGCCTGGATAAAAAGCACCCAGGGACGGCACAAACTATATGCAAACCTTTATCAACCAAACGGGACTGCGCTTTGGGACAGTCCGGTGTTGATTCAGGATGGCATTCAACCTGTGGAAAATTTGGAACTGCATGCAAGTAGCGACAACGGCTTTATCCTCAGTTGGTTCGAAATTGGTATTCAGACTGGTAGCCAGATCAAGCTGCAAAAACTGAGCTCTTCAGGTTTACCGCTTTGGGGTGCTGGCATAACCGTGGTCACAGAGCGCATTCAGACCTATTATGAGTATTCCCTGGCGGTTGATGACCAGGGTGGGGCTTACATATTCTACAAACAGGATAATGGCAGTATAATCTATGGACGGCATTACAACGCAAACGGAACTGAGCTTTGGGGCACCAACGCACCTCAGATCAATGCAGAGCCGGGCTTGGTCTTCAGCGGGATCGCCTCTGTTTACGGTTATGGCGTGGGGTTGCATTATAAATGTACCTCAAACCAAACCAACTATGTGGAACGTTATACCGATTACGGCTATCGGGCCTGGCAACAGACCTACCCCTTTGAGAACGATGAATCCAACCTTCCTCATGATGTCTTTGTTACTCCTGATCAACGTTTAATTGAGGGAGTGAAGACCTTTGAGGCAAGCACCAATAGCACTTACTACAAAACACGGCTCTATGGCTCCAGTGGAACCCCAATGCCCGATTATGCCTTTTCCTTGCTGCTGTCCCAGGTTGCGTTGCCCACAGAGTATGCAGTTGAACTGAACGGATTGAGTTTAAGTGTATTAGCTGCACCCACAAGCCCCAACAGCCAATTGCGCTATTACTTCGTCAACTTCTACAATCACCAGGCCTATCCTGCAGGAGGCCTGGCCATGAGCGCTCCAAACGCTGAGCTTTTACGTCCTCAGCTAAGCCTGGATAACACTGGCAAAGTGTATTGTGGCTGGCTCGAAACCACCGTAACAGGATCAAGCTTTAAGGTAAACTGCGTAAATAACGATCTTGAAGCTGCCTGGGGACAGGGAATCAGTCTGCTCAGCAGCAACGTCGGAGCCCTGGAATATGGGATGCAAAGCAGTTCAACCGGGCTGATGGCGTTCTGCCAGTATGCTACCAATGAATCCAAAAAGCTAAATCAGCAGGTTATTAGCCAACAGGGCAATCTGCAGCTTGGCCCGGAAGGGACTATCCTGGCAACTGCCAAAACCGGTTATGCTTATCCAATAGACATTAAGCCCATGGGTGACCGTAGCGTTGTGTTCTACTATGACGAGAATGAAGACCATGAGCAGGCTCTCTGTTACCAGATTATCAGCGCGGACGGTTATCCTGTTTTGCCCCAGCCTGTGGTTATTGGCGATTATGATGAAAACCCAACCTACCACACTTCCTGTCCCTGGGAAATCGATAATGTGATGGTGGTCTTTTCTTTGGGAAATAGCAGCTATATGCAGCTTATTAGTTATTGGGGTGATTATGGCCTCATCAGTCCGGGTATGCTGATCACCGATGTCTATGCTGCGGGAATCAAGCTAAGCGCTTATGAAAATGACCTTTACCTGGGCTGGATGCAGCAAAATCAAAACGGTAGTATGAGTTTGAGGGGACAGCGGTTCAGTAATTGGTCCTGGGCTTGGGGAGCAGGTGGTAAAGTGCTGGTGGATAATCTATTTACCGGTATTGGCTCGTTAACCGCTACAGATGGCAGGTATTACACCTGGCTGGGACATAATCCGGGTGAAACATACAACAAGGTTTATGGTCTGTTGGTGGATGATAGTGGCGATCCCGCAGCAGGTTGGAATCCTCAGGGTGAGCTGTTTTACGACAATCCCAATGACGACGATCAACGACCCTTCTGGGCAAAGAGCTATGGCGAAAGCCTGATCCTGGTCTACGGGGGTTATGCACCCAGCCAGCTTTTTGCTCAAAGGTGGGAACCGGATCACAGCCAAGCCTGGAACACAGTTATAAATGACGGAGGAAGTTGGTTCGTCGATTGTGCTGTCCAGGACAATGGTTTTGGCATAATTACCGGAACTACTTTTGCCGGGTCGGGAACTGTTCGTTATCAGTTCGTATCGACATCTGGAGAATTGCTGCATGAAGCGCCAGGCTTGTTATTGGCTGATCTTTTGCCTTATAGCGGAATAGCTCAGGTGCGACTGGCTGCCTATGATAATGGCGGTTTTGCGGCAATCTGGCAAAATCCCAATGTCTATGAAGACCTGGAACTATACTACCAAACCATCAGCCCGCAAGGCTGGACGGTGGAGAGCAGCCCTCAGCTTCTCAGTTCCAGCTATGGCGATAAAAGCTATGCCTATGTTTGCTCCCTGGGCAATGAAGCTATCGTGGTTTGGAGAAACATGAGTTTCAATCAGGCACCAGACTACCAGAATCCTTTCCGGGGTGTCTATGCCCAAAAGCTGAATGGCCAGATCGCTGATAGTCCGGATCAGCCAGAATTGCCTGCCGCAAGCTTAAACTTCAAATCCTGCTATCCCAATCCTTTCAATAGTAGCGTTCAGATCGTATGGGAACAAAAGAACCCCGAGCCGGTTCAGCTAAGCGTGTATAATCTGAAGGGTCAGCTGGTTAAACAGATATTTTCAGGGACTAAGGGCTCAGGCGAGCAAAGTATTGCCTGGGACGGAGCGGATTTACATGGCAGGAAAGTAGGGACTGGAATCTATTTCCTGCGTTTGCAGAGCGGAAACAAGGTGCAGACAAGGAAGCTGGTGAAAATACAGTAGTCTTGGAGTGTTGAAGTTCTGGAGTGCTGGAATCGGTGTAAAAGTGGAAGGGTGAAAAGGTGAAACCAGAAGCCAAGCCAGGAGTCGTTTTCGTCATGCAATCTTCATGATTACAATATTCTTCAGCGACGAAAAGGACTCATGGCTGGCTTTGCTTACCTCGTAGTTCCTTAATTAGAGATCAAGTGTTTCTTCCTTGTAAACCACAATACAGACAAACTCCTTGACTTTCTATAGCATTTCCAAATCCTATGGCAAGAGGTTATTATGTTGTGTTACAAAACGTTCATGCTCCTATGTTGTTGTGCCTTTTGTCTGCCAGTTGCCTGTGTGAAACAAGAACCCAAGCAAACGGTAGCGGAAGACAGCACTGCTGCCATAGTGTATTATTCCAAGGAGATAAGTCCCCAAGCTGTGCAGAAGCTTTATGCCATGTTCCAACCCCAGATGAAAGGCAGGATAGCCATCAAGCTCCATTTTGGAGAAGAGGGTAATAAAAACCTGCTCGATCCGGCTTTGATCAAACCTTTGTGTAAGCAGCTAAATGCAACTTTGGTGGAAACTAACGTGCTCTATGGGGCCCAGCGTGGCAAAACAGAATCGCACATCGCTCTGGCCAAAAGGCATGGCTTCGATTTTGCCCCGATTGACATTCTGGATAGCGAGGGGAATCTTTCCTATCCGGCCAAGGGCAAGCATTTCAGTAAAGTATATACTGGCAGTCATTTCCCCAATTATGACTCATATCTGATCTATTCGCATTTTAAGGGGCATGGTATGGCAGGATTTGGAGGAGCGATCAAAAACATCGCCATGGGATTGGCCAGCAAGGAGGGGAAGCGTTTTCAGCACAGCGGGAATTACCCACTTTATGATGAAACCAAATGCATCAAGTGTGGCCTTTGCGTTACCAATTGTCCGGAATCTGCGATAACCATCAATCCTGTCAATATCGATCATCTTTCCTGCATTGCCTGTGGCAAGTGTGTGGCGGTATGTCCCCAGAAAGTCTATTCTCTTCCCGCAAAGAATCAGGATGCCTTTATGGAGCGGTTGGTGGAGTATGCCAAAGTGTTTATCGAACAAAAGCCGATGGTCTACATTAACGTTCTTGCCAATATCAGCAGCGGTTGTGATTGCATGAGCAGGGCTCCCAAGCCTTTCTTGCCGGATCTGGGGATTTTGGCTTCCACGGACATAGTGGCCATAGAAGCAGCCAGTCATGACCTTGTGGACAGGGCGCATCACTGTGACGATGCTTTTCTAAAGGAGAATTCCCTTAGCGGTAAACGCCAGATCAGCTATGCGCAGGAGCTTGGCATGGGAAACCGCCATTACCGCCTGGTGGAAGTAAAATAAGAAAAACCTTGACGGATTACATTTCCCCTGCTTTTCATTCGATTTATTCAAATTACTTGTGTGGAGTGAGACGATGAACCAAACCAAACCGATCAAATCTGTGAAAATCGACCTGAACAAGCTTAGCCTTAGGCTTGGTTGGGCGATACTCATCACGATCCTTATCCTGCTTTTCGTATTATATTTCGTGTTGCCGGTTTTATCTTTCCGTTTTACCTCGTGGATCATCCCAGTGGCGATCTGTATTTTTCCGCTCTGGCTTTTCCCGAAGCTACGTAATGCTGCCAATGTTGTATATTTGCTGATGGCTGCCTGGCTGATTTTGGGTTCCTTCTTTTCCAGCGGGATCTTCAATGCCAGGAGCTATCGCAACCTTCTGGGCAAGGTGGATTCCACCAATTTCAGCGAATTGGTTTCGCCGGTGAATCTGGATCAGGTTCCAATTATTGACCAGGCTTTTGCTGCTTCACTGGCAGAGAAAAAGCTGGGAGAGGATTTTGCCCTGGGCAGCAGGGTTACGCTGGGTTTTCCAACCATCCAGCGTGTGAATAATCGCCTGTTCTGGGTGGTTCCTTTGTTGCACAGCGGCTTCTTCAAGTGGCTGGCCAATATCAACAACGGAACTCCAGGCTATATAATGGTTTCGGCCACCAACCCACAGGATATCACCTTTGTGAGGGAGATCAATGGCAGACAGATGAAGCTGAAGTATCAGAAGAATGCCTATTTCGGCCAGGATCTTTACCGCCATCTGTATATGCATGGTTTTGCCGGAATGGGCCTGGCGGGAGACACCTTCGAAATTGATAATGAAGGCGAACCATATTGGACGATAACCACTTATACGCACAAGATAGGAATTCTCGCCCCGGAAGCAACCGGGCTTGCAACTGTCCATGCAGAAACGGGTGAGATTAGATATTACAAACTGAAAAAGGGGGCTGACGGCTTTGACGATTCTGCCATTCCGGCTTGGGTGGATCGCGTTCAACCCTCATATTTTGTAATGCCTCAGCTTGGCTGGTGGGGCAAATACGTCCGCGGATTCTGGAACACTCTTTTTGGTAAACGAGACATGCTGATGGTTACCGAGGGTTACAACGTGATCTTTGGCCGCGATCAGCGCAGCTATTTTTATACCGGTTTGTCCAGTGTTGGTTCGGATGAAGGAACGGTGGGCTTCACATTGATCGATACCCGCAATAAAAAAACCAGCCTCTACCGCGTTTCGGGAGCCACAGAATACGCTTCCATGCGCTCTGCTGAAGGCAAGGTGCAAAATTATAAATATCGGGCTACTTTTCCGATTTTGGTGAACATGAACGGTAAACCAACCTATTTTATGACCCTCAAGGATAGCGCTGGACTGGTCAAGATGTTCTGCTTCGTATCGGTTAGTGATTTTTCCACTGTCGGCGTGGGAGAAACCATCAAAGGAGCACGCGACAACTATCAGATGGCGTTGGCAGGCAGCAGGATAGGTATGCTGTCAGAAGGAAGCCTGGAAAAAGAAACCCACGAAGGCACCATAGCCAGGCTGGGCAGCGATATCAAAGACGGACGCACCTTCTACTATCTGGTTCTGAAAGAAGAGCCCGGAACAATTTACATCGCCACCAGCAACCTGAGCAGTTATTTGCCTGTTACAAGTGTGGGCGACAGAGTGAGGGTTGTCTTCCTGAAAAGCACGGACAAGGAGATCAGCCTGACAGAGCTGAAAAACCTCAGCTTGGGAGAGCGGTAACAGCTTATACACCAATAAATTAGATCACCAATAGTAAACACCTGATCTTCTGCTTGCCACAGATCAGGTGTTTTTTTGTGTCAGTAAAGTGCCTGATCATTTTCCTCGGTAGCATTACGATATCATTACGGGTGAAATACGAATGCGACCCGTATTGCATGCGTATTGATAAGGCAGTTCATGTTCCCTGCAGGAGTCGCCTCTTGATTTGGGGCTTAGGATTCCAATTCTGTTGCTCAAGTGGGATTCCAATCCCGCAGTATTGCCTTCAAAGATCTCAGCAAATATGGGGAATCGGAATTCCCCATAAACAACAGCATTGGAATGCTATGCTACAATCCATATTCCTTTTTAAACACAGAGAAAAGCAGAGTTTGTCAGAGAAAAACAGAGATGCTTTATAAACAAAGAGTAAAAGAGGAAAAGAAGGGAAAGTGGGAAAGTAAATAAATGAGGAAAATCATCGATAATATAATGACTAA
>CAZNGW010000087.1:0-3254 GCA_964572925.1 uncultured Candidatus Cloacimonas sp.
GCACCGGATTGTGGTTCCGGGCGTTGTGGGTTCGACTCCCATCACCCACCCCACTTTTTTTCTCCTCCCTTCTGAATCACTCTTTTTTGCATCTGGCACGGAAATGGCATATACCCTCAAAAAACAAATTGGACGTTCAATGCACACATATTTAGGAATAGACATTGGCGGTTCGGGCTTTAAGTTTGGCTGGGGGAATCTTCAGTCCGGCTTGCAGCATTTTAGCTCGCTGCCACTCAAAGAAAAGTCCCTGGCCGGATTTTATGCCGTAGCGGAAGCCGTGCTTAGGGAAACAGATGCCAAATTCGGATTGCATAATCTGTCTGGAATCGGGATCGGCACTCCCGGAACGCTCGACTCCACTACAGGTCTGATCACTGGTGTAAACCCAAATCTTCCCTTCTGGGTGGGACGCTCACCCCTTGAATTGCTCCCTGAAGACAACCCTATTCCGGTTCTTTACGATAACGATGCCAATCTTATGGCACTGGCGGAAGCAAATTCTAACAGCCTGAAAACCGTGCTGGGTATTACCGTCGGAAGTGGAATTGGCAGTGGAATCGTGGTAAACGGCAAGGTATACCATGGAGCGCATGGTTTTGCCGGAGAACTCGGCCACGTGTGTATGGTGGAGGATGGCCTTCTCTGTAATTGCGGCAGGAATGGCTGTCTGGAAGCCTACTGCTCTGTTGACGGAATCCGCAACCGGCTGGTAAGCCAAAGCCCTCGCTTTTCAGATATCACACTTTCCCAAATGCTCAGCCTGAAAACTTCTGACAGCCTGGTGCGGGATTACATCACTGAAGGGTTGCAAATGCTTGCTAAAAGCGTAGCCGGAGCTATTACCTGTTTCGATCCGGAAGCCGTTATTTTCGGTGGCGGGGCGATGGATTTGGGATTATACTCTATTGCAGAACTTGCTGTGGAGATAATGAAACGTCTGCCGTTGGCAAACCGGGATAGAACAGCGATAAATGCTGCTGTGCATGGCAACAAAGCCGGAGTAATAGGCGCGATCATGCAGTTTTATGGAGAAAACTAAAGATTTGGGAACGAATCTTGCATACTATATAAAACATGAAGATTAGGAGATAGACCCATGAAAAAGAATATGCTTTGTGCCCTGCTCACAGCTCTGCTGCTTCTGGCTACAGTGGCTGTGTATGCCGTTAAGGACGACCCCATCGAACGCTTTGATATAAATCCCAATCCTATGCAACAGGATTGCACCATCTCCCTTGACCTCCTGAACCCCATGAACATCACTATTCAAATTCAAAATCCCCAGGGTGCCCTGATCTCTGAGATTTATCGAGGATATGCAAACAAGCAGATGTTGTTCACTTGGGACAGAACTGACTATAATAACCAATACGTCCCCAACGGGGAGTATGTGGTGGTGCTGAGCTTCGATACTCGCTATACATCCACAAAGAAGACACTTATCCTGAAATAACCACATAGTTCTCGTGCCTCTGGACACACCATGATACAAGAACAGAAGAAAAAGTCCATTACGGACTTTTTCTTGTTTTTAGCCGAAACTGTAAACGAACTTGTCAATCTGCGCAGCAACCGCCACGTCAGCATTCTGGTGGTGATGCGCCAAATTCTGTTTACAGGGGTTGAAGCGTTACCCCTTATCGGCTTCATTGCCCTTGCCATTGGGGGACTAACCATCATGCAGGGCTATGCCTTCCTGAGCAACTTCGGGCAGGGAATCTGGGTTCACATCATTCTGGTCAGAGTCGTGGTAAGTGAATTAAGTGGAATCATCACTGCCCTTGTGGTTATTGCCCGCAGCGGAACTGCAATCTCTACCGAACTCGGTAACATGGTGGTAAATCGTGAGATAAAGCTGTTAAGGTCGTATGGGATCTCCCCGGTCGGGTATCTGGTAGTGTCCAGAATACTGGGTGTGATGGTGGCCATGTTAGTTTTAACACTTTATTTCAATATTATTGCTGTTTTGGGTGGCTGGCTTTTTTCCCAGTTCTTCAATCATCTGGAGTTCAGGGCATTTATGAATGATTTTCTGGCTGTGCTTACCCTGCCTCAAGTGCTGATGAGCCTACTGAAATCAGTCCTTTTCGGTTGGATAATAGCTTTAACCGCTTCTTTTCAGGGTATGAGCGTTCGTCAGGCCTCCACGGAAGTTCCCCAACGCACCATCAAAGCTGTGGTAAACTCCATCTTTGCCGTGATCATTGCCGACATCACCATTTCCTGGATCTTCTGGATGTTTAGCTGATGCATCTGATTTTCGATAATCTTAGCACAAACGGTGGCATAAAATCTTTTAATCTCGAGTTTAAAACCAGTGTCTGTACTGTGCTTTTCGATCCTTGTGAAACTCTTTCGGCAGCTATTCTATCCACTTTGGTGGGTCTGGATGAGATCACCTCCGGCCAGCTTCTTATTGACGGTATTTCGCATGATGAATACCTGAACACCAAAAATCTCCTCTCCACTTTAGGCTATGTGTTCGACGAAGGCACCATGCTTTCCAATCTAACTCTGAGGGAAAACCTGCTCCTACCCTGGCACAAACGTTTTGAAAGCGATCCCGCCCTGAATTTTGAAACTGAACTGCAGTTTTGGATGGATGCCCTGGGGTTGCAACTGGACACCAATATTCGTCCTGCCCTGGCCAGCCCTGCCCAGAGGAAATTCATGGGTATCGTTCGGGCTTTTATGCTGAGGCCAAAACTACTTTTATTTGATGATCCCTATTACCTGTTTAATAAAAGGCAGCGCCAGCAGCTTTTCGCTTTCCTGAATTCCGTAATGGCAAGCCAACCTATGCTGATCGCCAGTGCCGACGATGATTTCTCCTTTAGCCTGGCAGACCAGGTGATCGATTTGAGTTCCTTCTGCCCTGCTTGACAGAATTCCCGTGGTATCAAAACCTGATCCCATAGTATTATTTAAGGGGAAAACATGGACAAGCGCCCTTCCTGGCAGCAATACTTCATGGAAATGGCCTATCTGGCCGCCAAACGCAGCACCTGTTTACGCCGTGCTGTAGGCGCAGCTCTGGTGCGAGACAATCAACTTCTTTCCACTGGCTACAATGGCAGTCCCAAAGGCATTGCCCACTGTGCTGAGGTAGGTTGCCTGCGAGAGCAGCAAAATGTCCCTTCCGGTGAAAAACACGAGCTTTGCCGGGGCGTGCATGCCGAGCAGAATGCCATCATCCAGGCCGCCATCAACGGTGCCTCCACTCGCGGAGCGGAGCTTTATTGCACCCATCA
>CAZNGW010000087.1:3354-8679 GCA_964572925.1 uncultured Candidatus Cloacimonas sp.
TAATCCTCATCACCTCTTTGGCTGCATTGGGGATTGCCGTAAAACCCTTGGTAAATCCGCTTACCAAGCTGATCTCCACTCCTTTGGGCATCCCTGGCGGTTCGCTCTCTGGCGGTTTCTATATGCTGTGGCTGGTGCTGGCGATTGCGCTGGTGGATAAACGCTGGACGGGTATCATGTTTGGGTTTCTGCAGGCTGTCCTGGTATTACTAATCGGAATGGCTGGCAAAATGGGAGCTTTTTCGCTGATTGCCTATACAGTTCCAGGGTTACTGGCCGATCTGTTGATGTTTTTGGGTTTACGCCGGAACCGGATAATGACACATCTGCTGTTATGCGCCTTAGCCAACCTAGCCGGCTCACTGGTTACCGCCCTTTTTGTCTTCAAAAATCCGCCTCTGATCATGGCCGTAAATGCTTCCCTGGCTTTGGCTTCGGGAATCGTGGGCGGCTGGCTTTCCTATGGCATCTTCTCAGCTTTGAAAACCGCAAGGATAATCAAATGACCCGTTTCATACCTCTCTCAATCATCATTTTTCTTACAATTCTGCCCCTGTCAGCCTTACAACTTGTGGACAGCAATGGACTGCAGCGAGAATTCGATAATGCTTTGCTCCACAAACACCCCACCCAGGAAATCAAAACCAGCCGGGAAAAGGATGGGGTGGTGCGCCTGAACAATTGGGATGGCTTTCGTTGCGATATCTGGCTGAAAGAGCAAAATCCCGGGAATTACAACAATATCCGCTTTGAATCTTCCGACCGCTACCAGGTAAATCTGAGCAAATCCGAATTCGAATCCCTGGAAAGTTATTTGGTGATCGCCCAGGATGGTGTGCCTTTCGAAAATAATGCCTTGCGCCTGATCTTTCCCACTTTACGGGAAATGCAATGGATCAGAGACCTGCAACGCATTGTGCTGGAAGATTTCAAGCCCTTGCCGCGTCCCAAGCGTTTTTACCTGATGGAATCGTTTTTGGCAAAGCAGGCTCTGATGCACGAACCCAAACCGTTTGTAAAGATCGACGGCTGGCTCTTTTCCGATCTGTTGCCACCCCTCTCCGATTTGCCGGAAAAGCAGGTTATCTTATTTAGCCGGGATGGCTTGAAGCAAAGTTTGCGCTATCCATATCATCTGGATGGAGCTGTATTGGAAAAGGCCGCAGAGGGTTACAATCTGAAAAGCCCCCAGATTCCTGGAGGTATGTGGGTAAAGGACATTGTCTATCTGCAATGCGACAGTGGAGCCCTGATCGCCAGGGACAGCCTTAGCCGGCTTATCGAATTGGCCAGGCTACTCTCCTGGGAGACCAGTCCTGAGCTTTCATTCCGGATCGTGCATCCAGCGGGTGAAGAGGTAGTGCCTTTTTCTGATGCGCTGGCGGAACCGCAAATGTTTGAAGGAGCGCTTTACTTCGAGCTCTTCTGATGCTAAGGATCAGTGGTTTCAGCCTTGCTTTCGAATCTGTAAAGCTATTTCAGGATTTTTCACTAACCCTGGCTCCGGGTGAGCTATGCTGGCTAAAAGGAGCGAACGGCAGCGGAAAAACCACGCTCCTGAATTATCTCAGCGGTATTATTCCCCATCAGATTCCTGCAGAGTTTTCGGGGAGTGCCAATCTGGACGGCACTGACCTGAAAAACCTGCCCCTCTGTGAAGTTTATCGCTTACTCTGGCATGCTCAGAGCGAACCCGGACTGCAGTTCTTCTTCCCTACTTGCGAAACCGAAATTGCCTTTGCTTTGGAAAATCTGGGTCTGGATTCCGCAGAAATGCACTTGCGGGTGGAAAACGCCCTTAGTGCTTTTGGTTTGGATGGCTGTCGCTTTCAGGCACCCAACACGCTAAGCTACGGCCAGCAAAAATTGCTGCTCTGCGCCATCGGTCAAGCCCTTGATCCCAAGCTTCTTTTACTGGACGAACCGCTTGCGGGTTTGTCCTCCCAATCCCGGTCTCTGGTTTTAACCTGGCTGCAGGAACTGAAAAAGCAAGGCAAAACGGTCATCGTAGCTGAGCATGATAGCGCTGTGCAGACTCTTGCCGACATCCAGATCGAACTGAAAGCCGGAGGGCCGATCAACGATGCCAACCCCGCTCCCATACTCAGTTTCAGTCCTTTGCCAGCCAGTTTTTCCGAGCCGATTACTCCAGACCCGATTCCACTCATCAACTGCAACGACCTCCACTTTGCATTTACCAAAGATCGTCCCATGTTTCATAACCTCAGTTTCAGCCTTGGAGCAAGCGAGAATATCCTTTTAAGAGGTGAAAACGGCTGTGGGAAAAGTACCTTGCTAAAGCTGCTGATCGGGTTGCTCAATCCCCTTGCTGGAAATATCCTACTGCGAGGAAAGCAGGTAAAAGAGCTGAAAGCAGCTACTTTCCGGTGTCTGTTCTATCAGGACCAAAACAGCTCAGCAAACCTTCTGGGAATCAGTCCCAGCCAGAACTGGCTGCTGTGGAAGCTTTCACTGCCTGCTCTGCCGGATTATCCTTATCCTGCCGATCCGCTGTTTACAGAGCTCTCTTCCGGCCAGCAAAAGCAAGCAGCCCAGAGCATTCTGCCTTTTTTAACCGACAAATTCTGGATTCTGGACGAACCTTTCTCCTCTCTGGATGATGCTGCAGCTGCAAAACTTCTGGATCTGCTTCGGCAAAAATGCCACAAAAAACCCGGATTGCTGATCGTAGCCCATGAAGAGCTTGCCGGTCAGCTTCCTTTTGACCAGATTTGGACGCTCTCAGAGGGGAAGATCACCAGAGAAGTCAACCTTCAAAACCAGGGAAATGCCGGATGACACAAAGGGTCGATCTGCATCCGGTTTTTCACATTTTGCTCTGCTTGTTGCTTAGCAGCCTGGTTTTTGCCGTCAGTTCACCGCTCAATCTGCTTGTGCTAAGCCTTGTTGCCTTTTTCTATGCCTCTCTGCGTATCAGTAACGGTTTGTGGGGTGCGTTTAAAACCCTGCGACGCAGTTTTCCGCTCCTGCTAAGCATTGCAATTGTTCAGCTGCTTTTCCGTAGGCAGGGAGAAGTGATCTGGAGTTTTGGCTTTCTAACGTTCAGATCGGTGGGGCTGAACCTGGCCATCTTGCTGTGCCTTAGGTTGATAACCGTTATTTATGCTGCCAGGATCCTGGCTGCCTTAAGTTTCCAGGATTTCAGCTTGGCCTTTGCAACCCTCAAACTACCTGAGGAACTTAGCTTCATGCTTTCCTATGCGGTGCATCTGGTTCCCCGGTTCCTGTTTGACTTGAAGGGCTTTGTTACAGGGCTGAAACTGCGGGGGATAGATCCCGGCAAGCTATCTTTCTCTAAACGCCTTCAGGTTTTTAAAATGCTGGCTGTTGCATCCCTGGCAGAAATCATCCGCACCAGCGAAATCTCTGCCACAGCCTTGGAATTGAGAGGATTTCGCAGCAAAGGAAAACGGACCTTTCTTTACCAACGCACTCCCCATGCCGGAGAAACAGCAGTTTTCCTTTTGTTTGCCGGCTTGTTTTGCCTGATCGCAGTTCTCTGACTGCTTGACTGGCTCACATCCCGCCTTAACTGACTATTATAACGACCCGAATATTCAAATCTTGGTGTGCCAAATGTCATATTGCTCCTTTGATTCATATTGCTCGATATTTCTGTCGATATATGTCGATATTTGTAATCATTATTTTTAATACTTCTGGTTTTTCCCTGTTTTCGCCCTCTCTCGATAGTGTCAATCACATATTTATCTACCCTTAATCAAGCGTTAATTATTAAGACTTGATTAAGGGTAGATTATGACTTGATTAACGCTTTCTAAAGAGGAAGCAGACCACTTGTAAAGCTAATTGGTTATTTGAGAGCCACTTGAGAGGCAACCCTGTATACTTTAAAGGGTTACCGCACCAAAAGGGGCTTTGTTTATCCCATTTGGCAATAGAGGGAGACCGATCATGAAGAAAGCTGGACGGAATCTGGCTATGCTAACTGTCTGTATCTGTTTCAATTGCGAGGCGGTCAACGATTAGTTCCTTGATGCTTTGCAGGCTCTCCCGGAATTTAGCAAGAGCGGTCTCGGCAGTCGCATTGTAGTAAATTACCGGATCGTCGATACCGATATGCAGCCGCTTAACCGGCAAAGGAAAAACCGGACAGTTCGCATCGGCATGGCGGCAAAGAGTGATCACCAAGTCCAGATCGTCCATATATAAAAACTCGGTGATGCCCTTGGAATATAGGTTTGCGGTCTCAATGCCGGCTTCTCGCAGCACTCTTAGAGCCCAAGGGTTCACTACGGAAGGGTGGGTGCCGGCAGAGAAGGCTTGCCAGGAATCGCTTAAATAATGGTTTATCAGGGCTTCCGCCATAATGCTGCGACAGGAATTGCCGGTGCAGAGGATGAGGACTTTGCGTTTTTGTGACATTCATAGCTCCTATATCAGCCAATTACAGAATAATACCCCGATTTCTAACATGTTTGGCCACTCCCTATCTTGATAATGCAGAACAGAAATCCCGGACGCAAGGGCAGATCAGACGGTAGAAAACCTGGTTGTTAACCTTGCGGCTGGCGATCAATCCTGCCTTCCTGAGCACGTCAAGATGCCTGGAAACGGTGGATATGTCCACAGCTACCTGGGCTTGAATGTCGTGAACGCAGTGCTCCACAGCGCTGAGATAGTCCAGAATGAAGAGCCGGGTAGGGTATGCCATGGCTTTCATGATGGTGCTTAGTTGTGTATATTTGCTGTCATTTAGCATTTTATCCTCGAGTTTCAAGGGAATGTTTGGGATATTATACCAAATAGCCACATACGGTCAAGAAAAGGTTTTGCTTGCTTTGACATTGTCTCATGAAGAGTTTTTTAGTATAATGATACAAATACATTAGCCTCGGTTTTGGCGAATTAATCAGGTGGATTCCTTTCTTACTGGGGATGAAGCAGTGATAAATTGGGTCGGGCGAAACATGATGAAAAACACTATGGATAATAAGCGAACATTATTTGCTTTATTGCAGTGCGATGACTATTTTATCTTTAAGATATCAACCATCCAATGAGCTACTTCGATAGATTAGCTATAAGGGAAGTAAAGATTGGAGTAACAATGGAAGAAACATCATGCTCTCCGGTAATATCAGCCACTACCAGATACCGACACTTGTTTTACTGTGCCAAACTGCTATTGCTGATTGGCTTTCTTATCTCACTCGTGCCCTTGGCAGCCAGTGAACCGGGTGAAATCCCCGGTCCGGAATCTGGCTATTATTACAATAACTGGCTGAGTGATGACAAAGTGGTGGCATTGAGCTACGAATATGAGTTCTTGCCGGATAAGCT
>CAZNGW010000088.1:0-8472 GCA_964572925.1 uncultured Candidatus Cloacimonas sp.
CTTTTCGGTCCCGAACCGAACGCGCTAACCGGTCTGCGCTACATCCCGACCGTGATTAAGTCAGGTTTTGTTAGCCTGTGTTTCTGTCAAGAACTGATTTCTTCGAGAAGATGATCTTGGATTGATGACTTACAATTTCACTATCTTTTTCTTTATCAGTTGTTTTCCTTTATGGTAAATTACAACATATACTCCTGCTGCTACTTGTCTGCCATTTATATCTAACCCATTCCACTGAATAAAGTGCTCTCCTGAGGATTTTTGCTCTTGGCAAAGCTTTCTTATCAACTGCCCTTTTAGGTTATAGATACTCAGTTCCACGTTTTCACTTTTGGGTATAATGAAACGGAAAGCTATTTGAGAACGAAAGGGATTGGGATAACAGGAAAGATGCAGTTCTGGCATTGGAACCATAATCTCATCTTCGGTACCCACACCCTGTAAAGAGTGAATACTAAAGCCATTATAGCCATTTACAGCGTAGAGTTTATCGTCTGCAATCCTCATATCAGAAGTGCTAAGGTTATCTTTGTATATGCTTATCAGGTTTGGCGATGAAGGATTGCTGAGATCATATACCCTTATCTCGTTCCAATTGGTGTCTGTTACATACAGCTTTCCGGAATTCACAAAGCAGTTCTCGATCTTGCTACTGGGATATGGCAAGATGCTACCCACCAAAACAGGATTCTGGGGATTGGAGGCATCGATAATCTCCAGCCCGGTTCTGTCATTAACCAGGTAAACGGCATCATCTTTTACCGCAACTTTCCAGATGAAGCCTTGAGGATCGTATGTTCCGACAATAACTGGATGATAGTGATCGGAGATGTCGATTATCTTGAGCCCTGAGGTGTAACTTGCCACATAGGCTAATCCACCTACCACAACCAATGACATGGCATATCCATTTGTGTAACTGCCACCTATGATCACCGGGTTTTGTGGATTGGACACATCCACAATAGCCATACCTTCGTAAGATACAGCTACAAAGGCAAGATTCCCGATCACCTTAATATCCCAGCCCATGTATAGCTGTTCATTCAACCCTAGCAGAAACGGATTTGCAGGATCGCTGATATCAACAATCCTCAAACCCCACATACTATCGATAAAATATGCCTTGGTGCCAGTAACTGTAAGACCTCGAACTTCTCCATTTCCCGGATCATATTGTCCTGTCAGGATGGGATTTACTGGATCAGTTACATCGTAAACCTGCAAACCAAAAATACTATCAGCAACATACACCATATTCCCAGAGACATCTATAGAATTGCATAAGGAACCAGTAACAGTGTTGCTATAGCACTGATCATTATGAGGGTTGGAAACATCCAGAATGCTTAGACTGCGATAAGAATCGGCAATATAAGCCTTTTGATCGCGAATAGCAACTGACCATACCGCTCCAAGGGTATCGTAAGCACCTATTAATGAAGGATTGTGGGGGTAAGAAACATCAATTATTAACAAGCCGTTTTCACGTTCTGCCGCATAAAGAACTCCCTCTAAAATTACCAATTCCTCGATGGTGTTCCTGGTCATTAATGTGCTTACTGATATTGGATTATTCAGATTTGAGATATCGAATATCTGAATCTCATTATTTCCTAATCCAACATAGGCATATCCATCGTCAACAGCGATCCTGCTGGCATAAACGTTTGTGGGGCTGTTTCCTACCAAATATGGAGTCTGGGGATTGGAGATATTTACAATGTCCATACCCAGGTGTCCTACGGTTGCATAGGCATAATCTCCCACCACCTGGATCGATTCTATCCTGCCAGAAGAGACGTAACTTCCGATCTGAACAGGATTCTGCGGATTTGATATGTCTATAATTAGCATATCAAGCTGATCATTTGCCAGATAGACAAGATTTCCGATAAGGGTAACCGACTGTGTAAATCCGGAAAAGGCCAAAGCGCTAATAATGTTAGCTTGACTGGGATCTGACACATCAATAATCTGCAAGCCCATCAAGCCATCTGCAACATAAGCAAAGTTGCCGTTCACAACAATGGAATTAGCTTCTCCTGGGGTATCACAGGAACCCAATAATGCCGGAGAGCTTGGATCGCTGACATCAATGATTTGAATGCCGTCATAGCCCTTGGCAAGATATGCTGTGTTATCTTGCAGGGCAAGTAAATATGCTGCGTTGGAAAAAGGAAGCTCACCGAGCTTGTGGCAAACTGCTGAAAGGCAGATGCTGAGTGTTATAAAAGAATATAGTAGCAACACTTTTTTCATGCTGGTCCCTAATCATTTTTTTTCTAATTGCCATTTGTGGTTGGCTGGACAAGTTGTCAAGTTTTGCGTAAGAAAGTCAGGACTGGATTCTCGAGCTGAGCTTGGAGTCGATTTCGCCTTTTTTCTTTTTTTTTGATATCTCAAGGCAAAGGGCGAAATGGACTACAGCGATCTTAATAATGAACGGTGTAGTCCATTTACCCTTACAAAAAGGACTTTGTTGCATATCTTGTGGTGGGCAAATCGACTCCCCCTGGGATGTGTTTACTGGCAATTGATCTCCAGCATTTCTTATCCATGATAATCCTTTTTATCCGTTAAAACCGTGTGACCATTCCTGCCAAATCGGAGTTTGGCAGACCTATGATCCGTGCAACTATTCTTTTCCAATTGCTTTCAGCAGTTTTTCCGCTTCTTCAGCAGTGATTTTTCCGCTTTCCAGCATTTCAAGGATTTTCAGTCTGGATTTGTCGGCGATATCTTCTTTTTCCCGGGCTTTCAATTCTCCGCCCAGGTAAGGTTTGATCAGAGGGGAATCCATCACTTTCCGAATGTATTCGTGAACGTGTTCGGGATGCAGATGTTTTTGTTTCATTTCCTCAAATCCGGTTTTGACACCTTTGATCCCTTCTTTCAATCCATCCTGGATCTGAGTGCCGATTTCTTCCAGGTTCACCATCACCTTCTCTCTGGTTTCATCGAAGTCAAATTTATCGCCAAAGGTTTTCAGCTTGATGATAGCAGCGCCGACCTTATCTTTAACCTTATCCTCAGCTATGGAACTGACTGCTCGGTTCAGGTATTCGATCACCTTGTTCATCAGTTCCATTACCCTTTCTTTTTCTTCGTTGGTATTGGCTTTGGCGAGAGCATCTTTCAACTGCTCCAGCTTTTCTTTGATAAAACCGAGGTTCAGATGACCGTCGTTGCTGATCTTGATCACGCCATTTTCGGTTTCGATGCTGATTTTGTTGCTGCCGTTGCCGTTAACCAGGCTATAGGTTTCGTTTTCATAGTTAAGAGGGGCATCCAAGCGGGACTTGATCTGGCCATATTCGGTTTTGGCAGTCAGCTCAAAATCAAAGTCCACCGGCAACACAAGGCTGACGATCCCATTTTCAGTGGCAAACTTGAAATCGCCGTTTTCCACAGGCTGGGTTTCATAATATATGGCACCATTTTCCGTGCTCATATCCACTTTGGGGAAACGTGCCAAGCGCACTTTCAGGCTGCCGTTTTCACTTTCCAGCGTTAGCCCCTCACCAGTAATAGCCTCGGCTGAAAGGGGGCCGTTCTCCAGCTTGGCAAAGAGGTTTCCCCGGGAGTTATGCAGCCGGACGGGGCCATTTTCGCTTTCGATGTGCTTGTCGCCATCACAGTTGCTAACTGAGACGGGAGCGTTTTCACTATCGATTTTGAGATTGTTGTTCAATCCGCTCAGGTTCATGGGATAGTTGTCGGTTTCGATTTCCAGGAAAACGCCTTCAGGAATGGTGAGTTTTAGCTGGGAGGAACGCGCTTCCCGTCCATCCATTTCATCCACTTCATCCAGTTCGATGCGCAGAACTCCGGCATTGAATTCGGAGTTAATGTAGTCTTCGCTGTCAAAATCCTCATCGGGTTCATTAATATAAAGCAGGCCTTCCAGGCTTACCTGATTGTCCGCAGAGGACGATACGATAATCGGAGCCATGTGGTTCTCCACAATAACCTTGGTCAGGTTTTCCGGGCTCCAGGTTTTTTGCAGTAGCTGCTTGGTCATTTTTCTCTCCTTTTGTTGATCATGTTGATCGCTTCGTCCACATTGATAAATCCCTCCTCCAGGTCAGACAGGATATCGTGGACTTTGTCGGGATTGGGTTTGTTACTGGTGATTACGGCGATTATCTCCGCCAGACGATTTTTTACGGTTGGATAGGAAATACCAAGCTTGGCCTGCAGTTCCTTCAGGTTTCCCTGAACCAGCAGAAAAAGCTTGATGAATTCCAGTTGGCTATCACTAAAGGAAGCCAGCCAACTATTCTCGAAGCTTCCCTTGAAACTCACATTGCACTTCTCGCAGTGCAGTTCTTTGATCTTAAGTTCATGTTTACAGATCGGGCAAGCTGAAAGGTTCATTCTCACCTCCCTTAATATTCTCAAGGACAAGATAAATTATATTGAGTTCTTGTCAAGTCATTTTTTAAGATTTTTAAGATTTTCTGGCGGATTTCTTAAATTATCTTAATTCTTCCTTCCTCCCCACCCGGATACCACAGGTGATCCACCCTTATCCCACCCTCATCAAATGAGGGAGGGTTGAGGGTGGGAAGTGCGGGGAAAATGGCTGACCAGGCAGGAAGATGGATGAGCGGATGATCGGCCAAAGGTTGTGCTTGACAGGCAGAGTGCCTATGAAAAAAGATAACATCATGAATTCAAAGTATATACTTTTCAGCATAAGTACGGCACTGATCATCGTGGCGATCTATCAGATCTTTGCCGTGGGTAAATTCAGTTATCCCGAATATAATCTCAAAATCGGACAGGTTTCCGATACTGAGATCATCGCCCCCTTTGATTTTCCTGTGATGAAACCCGCAACGGAGCTGGCGGCAGAACAGGACAAAGCTCTTTCCACCCTGTCCAAGCCCTATTATGTATCCGAAGAAACGATGTTTGAAGCACTCAGCGGATTGGATACGGTTTATGGGGTGCTCAGCGGATTTGAACCTCCCCAGGATCTGAACAGCCTTTCTGCGGAACTGAAACGCAACGGATTTGAGGTGAGTCCGGAAGCCCTGCAATTTGCCCAACGCAGCGTTCAACGCGACAAGGTATATGAGGCTTTGCGCAACAAGCTTGCGACTCTATATCGCAAAGGCATTTATGAAAATCTGAGTGGAGACAGTGTGTTGACCGTGCAGGATGATGAAACCAAAATGAAAGGCATCGCCGATCTTCTCTCACTGGAGGCAGCCAAAGCGGAATTCAGCACTGCGGTCCCTGAAGCAAAGAGTTTTTCCGAAGCCCTTGCTCCCCAATTGATCAAACCAAATCTTACGGTAAGTGAAGACAAGCTGAATGAATTAAGCCAACGCAGGTTGGGAGCCATTCCCCAAAGTGAAGGGATGGTTCTGCAAAATGAAGTGATCGTGCGCAAGAACTCAAGGGTCAGCAGTGAAGAGTTGCGTAAGTTGGAATCCTTACGAGAAGCGATGCGCAGCCGCAATATGACTCGCTCTCCCCTTCAGGAAACCCTGCTCACACTGGGACTGCTGCTATTTATATTCATCGTGGTCAGTCTGGCGAACCACTATTTTGGAGTGCAGAGCAAAGAGGAAAAAATCAAGGTGGCCGATTTCCTGCCCCTGAACCTGGGATTCATAATTTTGGCTTTGCTGACTACACTCAGCAATTTGGCTCTGGGCTATAACAACCTGGTTATTCCCTTTGCCATGTTCACTGTTTCCGCAGCGATTCTGGTGAATTTCGAATTTGGCGTTGTTTATGGTGTCTGCTCAATGCTGATCATGAGCCCATTCCTGTCGTGGGAAACCTTCACACCGGTGATTTTGATCCTGTCAACACTGATGTGCCTGATCATTCTGCGCCGCCAGAATGCCTGGCATGAATATCTGATGATCTGGTTATATCTGGTGCTTTCCACAGCTATGGTTGTTCTGGGGATCGGAATCTACAAAAATGAGCACATAACCAATATAATCCGCTCTCTGGGATTCAGCGTGATATCCGCATCCCTCAGCATAAGCGGAATTATCGTGATTGTGCCGTATTATGAACGCAAATGGAACAGGGCAACCAAACAAACCCTTCTGGAGCTGCTGGACTTCAACCATCCGCTTTTAAAAAAACTGGCTACTGAAGCAGTGGGAACCTATCATCACAGCCTGATCGTTGGTAACCTGACAGAACGGGCTGCCGAAGCGATCGGTGCCAATCCCCTTCTGGCCAGAGTTGGCAGCTACTATCACGATATCGGGAAAGTAATCAATACGGACATTTATACAGAAAACAACGAAGATTCTTCAGAGATCCATGCTAACCTGGCTCCTGAAGAAAGTGCCAAGCTTATTCGCAATCATGTGGCTGAAGGGATCGCATTGGCCAGAAAATATCGCATCCCCCAACCCGTAATCGACATTATCATGCAGCACCATGGTGATTCGCTGATCCGCTATTTCTACGAAAAAGCCAGCAGGGAAAACAGTGAGACCGACAAACTGACCTTTCAATATCCCGGTCCCAGACCACAAAGCAAAGAAGCGGTTCTGGTGATGCTGGCCGACATCGTGGAATCAACCACCAAAGCTAAAACCATCGAAAATGAAGATGATATAGCCCGCATTATCGACAATGCCATTAACCGGCTGATCAAAGAAGGCCAGTTGGATGAAGCACCCATCACCCTGAAAGACCTACTTACCGTAAAAGAATCATTCATCCCAGTCCTGGAAAGCATCTACAGAAAACGGCTGGATTATCCCGAACCTAAAAAAGATGAATAATCTATATCTCAACGGCGATCCTATCCTCCCAGAGATAAAGCTGAAAGAGATTAGCGATCTTGTGCTGGGCAGTGAGCAACCCTCAATGGACTTCGAGCTAAGCCTCAGCCTGGTGGGTGATACAGAAATGCGGCGTTATAATAAACTCTACCGGGGTTTAGACGAACCGACAGATGTGCTGAGCTTTGTTACAGCCCAAGTGCCTGCGGGGAAAGAGCTTGGCAATTTATCCCCGGATAATGTGGCAACCGGAAACACGCTGCTATGTGATATTGTTATTGACATAAAACAGCTTGACAGGCAAAAGGGTTATAACAATCTCGTATCTGAATTTATCACTGTGTATGTGCATGGACTGCTCCATCTGGCGGGCTATGACCATATCAGGAAAACAGATGCGATTCTGATGAAAGAAAAAGAAGAGTATTACATAAAACGACTACAAGGTGATATTTAAGTGGACGATGGCAAAGCGTTTATAATTCTCGTCCTGCTTGCGCTGTCAGCCTTTTTTTCGGGCTCGGAAACCGCCCTTTTCTCGCTTTCCAGAATATACCTGAAGAAACTGGAAAATGCCGAAGGAAGCAGTGCAAAAAGGATTTTGAACTTACTAAAAAAACCCAGACAATTACTGATAACCCTGCTTTTGGGCAATACTTTCGTGAATATGGCGATCTCTTCATTTGGAGCTTTGATCGCAATCCGACTCAGCAGAACTTACGGCATCAGCACCTCAGCAGCCATAACTGCACAAGTGGTGATCACCACTTTAATAATTCTGTTTTTTGGGGAGATCATTCCAAAACTGACAGCTTTATCTGCTGCAGATGTTTTCAGCAGAATGATCAGTTTACCTCTGCTGATTTTCCGGATTGTATTGTACCCGATCGTCTGGATTTTGGAGAAATTCAGTAATCTAATTTCAAGTAAACAAACCCAAGACAAACACCTCGGGGCACAATTCACCCATGAGGAATTTCACAACCTGATCCAATCGGAAAGCAGCAGTCGCAGTCTGGAAGAACATGAGAAACGCATGCTGGTTGGTCTATTCCGCTTCAAAGACGCAGAAATCAAAGAGATTTACGTTCCCCGGGTTAAGATTACAGCTGTGGAAGAAACGCAAACCCTGGATGAACTGAAAGAGATAATCGTGGCCAGTGGTTATTCCCGCATCCCAGTTTTCAAAGAAAGCATAGACGACATAGTGGGCATTATCTATGTAAAAGACTTGTTGCTTTATCCTGAGAAAAAAACCGTTAAGCAGCTTATGCGTCCGGTTTGGTTTGTAACCGAAAACATGAAGGTGCAAAGCCTGTTGAATCAGTTTAAACAAAAGAAACTGCAGGTAGCAGTGGTTGTGGATGAGTATGGCGGAACCAGCGGAATTATCTCTTTGGAAGATATTCTGGAAGAAATTGTCGGCGAAATCAGAGACGAATACGACAAAGATGAAATCCCGGAATTGATCAAAAAAGACGAAGAAACCTATATTCTAAGTGGGAATTATAGCGTTCGTCAGTTCAATCAAGAATTCAATACCGAGATCCCGGTAGAAGAATATGACAATCTGGCAGAGTTCCTGCTCTCCAACTTCAATCATGTTCCCCAAGTGGGAGAGATTCTTAACTTGGAAGAAAACATCAGGTTCACTATCCTGGATGCCGATGAGAAAAGCATCAAGCAGATTGAGCTAAGCTTG
>CAZNGW010000089.1:0-7987 GCA_964572925.1 uncultured Candidatus Cloacimonas sp.
AGGCCAGTTGGTGAACGAATCTATCGGTTTGCCCGAAGCAAAATCCACCTGGAACACCCTCGATAAAAACGGTAATAAGGTAGCTAGCGGAATTTATTTTCTTATTACCGAAGCCAATGGCAAGCACTTCAGCAAAAAGATCTGCTTAGTCCAATAGGATGCCGATCCTGCTGCCTTAGGCTTGTAGTATAGCATGCCAATGCTGTTGTGTAGGCAGGATGCCGATCCTGCCTCATTACCTGCGAAGTTCGAAATAAACCGGGGGTTCGGCAACCCCCGGACACAACAGGTTTGGCAACCTATACTACAGCTTTACTCAATATACCCCAGCACTTTATTGGCCTTGCCGATAAAGTCCTTCAGTTCCTTCCCGCTGAAGGGTTTCTGCTCCAGCAGCGACAGATCGTGGATATAGCTACATAGTGTCTTAACTTCGTCTTGTTTGCCGGCTTCTTCCAGGCTAAGCAGCTTCTGGATCACAGGGCTTTCGCGGTTGATCACCAGGGTATGGTATTTCAGCATATCGGCAGAATTATTATTGCGGTTCAGCATATCCATGTCATGCCAGCGGCGCATGTATTCGCTGAACACGATCATGGAAGGTATCTCCGTGCTTTTCAGGCTTTTCACTTCCACTTTCAGTTCGGTAAACACCTGTTCCTCGATGGCTTTTAAGGTTTCGGCACCAAGCTCTTCACGCACCTTGGCGGGCAATTCATAGGGCTTAATGATGCTCTGTTCATCTTTCTGGATCAGATAGGGGCTTAGGATGGTTGCGGCATTGGGATGTTTCTTCAAAAATTCCGCATAGCTTTCCTTGCTGAAACTGGCTTCCACGCTTTGATCCAAAGCCTTGTAGAAGATGCCTTTCAGTTTGTCTTCCGCTTCGAAAACCACCCCGTCTTTGTTCACCAAGAGGTCGTTCACTTCACTGTCGATGCGCAGGAATTCGATCTTTTCCAGCTTTCCTTCCAACCTTTGGAAGAGATGGGTGTCCAGGGGACTGTTTTGGAACACAACTTCGATGCCCTGTTCCTTCATCAGGTTCAGATAGCTTACCTGCGTATCCTCGCTGGCAGCATACCAGATCTTGGTTTTTTCGTCCTCGCTGTGGTTGCGGGCTTTATATTCCTCGATGGTTACGTAGTCGCCGGAAGCAGTTTTGAAGATCACGATGTCCTTCATCGCTTCGAAGAAATCGTCCTCTTTAAGCAGGCCAAATTTGATGAAGGCATTGATGTCTTCCCAATAGCCTTCATACTTCTTGCGGTCTTCCTTGAAAGTGGCATTGAAGTGATCGGCAACTTTTTTCACGATATACTGGCTGATCTTCTTCACCTGGTTGTCGTTTTGCAGAAAGCTTCTTGATACGTTTAGCGGGATATCGGGAATGTCGATCCCACCTTTCAGCAGCAGCAGAAATTCGGGGATGAGGTCTTCCAGATTGTCAGCTACAAATACGTTGTTACAGAAGAGCTTAACTTCACCCTTAAAGAAATCCGGTTCGTTGCGCAGCTTCGGGAAATAGAGAATTCCCTTCAGATTAAAGGGAAAATCCACGTTGAGGTGAATCCAGAACACCGGATCCATATAGTCGTGAAAAACCTGTTTGTAAAATTCAGTGTATTCTTCGGGCTTCACGTCGGCTGGTTTGCGGTTCCAGAGCGCTTCCTTCTGGTTTATCTGCTTGTCCTCAAACATGATGGGATAAGGCAAGAAATTGCAGTAGCGCTCCAGAATATCTTTAATCTTGGTGCCTTCCGCGTATTCATGGTTTTCTTCATTCAAATGGATGGTGATGGTGGTTCCCACTTCTTTGCGTTTGCCTTTTGCCATGCTGTATTCGGTACTGCCGTCGCATTCCCAGAAAGCCGGTTCACTGCCTTCCACAAAGGAAAGGGTGTCGATCGTAACCTTTTCCGCCACCATGAAGGACGAATAGAAGCCCAGTCCGAAATGCCCGATGATGTTATTCTGCACGTCTTTATATTTGTTGATGAATTCCTCAGCGCCCGAAAAGGCGATCTGATTGATGTATTTTTCCACCTCTTCAGCGCTCATGCCGATCCCGGTATCGATCACCTGAATGGTCTTTTTGCCTTTATCCAGCTTCACTTCCACCTTCATGTCCGCTTCGCTGAAAGCGCTGTCCGCATATTTGCGTTTGGAAATGGCATCCATGGCGTTCGAGATCAGTTCCCGTAGAAATATATCGTGCTGCGAATACAGCCATTTCTTAATAATCGGGAAGATGTTCTCGGTATGGATGCTCAAGCTTCCGGTATGTTTTTTCTTTTCAGCCATTTTAGCATTCTCCTTCGTGATATCTTGTTTATAAAGGATAGAATAAGTGGACAGGGCTTTTTGTCAAGTGTTTTTAGCAGTCAGCTGGTTTGTTTGCTAATTTCCGATCCCCTGTAGAAACTTCTTGACTTTCCTGCAGCGCAGAGCAAGAATGGTTTTATCGTTTGAAAAAATCTTTACCATGCTTGGGAGAATAAATGAAAGCTATTGCAACTACACTGCTTATCTTGCTGATAAGTATATCACTTTCAGCGGTTATCCAGGAAACTGCATCACTGAAGAATTTCCTTTTGGGCACCGAGCCAAACTGTGCCTACGACCGTTGGGTTTCGCACATTGCCGAAGGGTTAGTCTCTGCCGGCTACAACACCTATGCGCCTTACGACCGTCAGCTACCCGGATTTGGTGATTACGTAACCCCCAATAACGATCAGCTTAACGCCTGGGGAAACATCGTGGATCTGTTTTTGGCTGGCCAGCTTGATCTGGCACAAACTGCCATCACAACCGCCGGATTCCCCTATGAAGCTGTGGAATTCACCGACACGGCAACCGGCAGGGTTTATTATATGTTGCGGGAGCTGCCCAATGCCCAATACATTGATGATAATGCCACTACGGATGCTTACGACGATGAACTGGGTGCCTTTGCCTACGGCTGGGGACTTTACATCTACAATCCCCAAAGCAACCAGCCGATAATCGTTACCGCACCCCATCCCTGCGACGATTTTCCCTCTCCCGCCTTTGCCCTCGAAACCTTCAACATACTGAATGCCAAGTTCTTTTTGATCGCCGGAGCCGGACGCGAAGTCCGCTGGACTAATGTGGCTCCCTATTCCAATGCAAAGTCCTTGTCAGACCCCACCCGGGTTACCAATCACCCCTTCAATACCTGCTACAAGAAATTCGCCGATCTGATCAGGACTGAATTCAACACCCGGGAATTCTCCGTGCAGACCCACACCTTTGATTGGAACTATCACACCACCTATCCCAACACCCAGATCTCAGCCGGATACAACAAGCTTTGTCCCAATCTGCCAATCCGCGACCTCTCCAGCCTGAAGCACGATTTGATCAACAAAGGCAATCACCTGATGATCCCGGCCAATACAATCGGAATCCACCGGGATGTGTATCTGAATGATTTCTACGGGGTTAATTATGGCATCTACCCCTTCACCTTCGACGACGGGGAAAACAGCTATGCCGTTAATGACTACATCGATCTGCCGGCCTATTCGCAAAACTATCAGATGCTTTACACCCTGAATAACTGGAACGATTACGACACCGTGGATCCCTTCTTCCACATGGAAATGGATGAACTGCCCAATTGCTACGAGCAGACCGAAAACACCTATAAATGGTTCTACGGCTGGGATGAACATCTGCAACGCTGGAACTTCAATAACCTTTACACAAATTTCAACAGCTATTACTTGCGTTGGGTTTATGACCTGGATGAGGTTCTGGACGAGATGTTCGTGATGAACGACCAATTGACTCCCCCCGCCCCCACCTCGTTGAGGGTTCAGAACCATTCTTTGAATTCCATCACCCTGGCCTGGAACAAAACCGATTCCTACGACTTCAACACCTATGAGATTCTCTATGGAACCGAACCCATCGGCCTGGATAATTACACCATCTTTGACCGTGCCAATGCTGCCGTTCTGGCGTCTCCCAATTGCGAAGCGGTTACCGTAACCGGGCTGAACAATGCCAATACCTACTACTTTGCCATTCGCGCCAAAGATAAGAACGGCAACCTCTCCCCCCTTTCCAATGAGATAAACACCATCCCCGCTCCTGCCAATATCTATTCCTTTGCCGCTTTCAGCATGGACAATTCGGTTCGTCTTGCCTGGGCGGTTTCCGGGCAAACCAATAATCAGGGCTTTTCGCTTTACCGCAAGCTGGGCGACGGAGAATTCAGCCTGCTCGATTCCTACGCCACCAATCCCAGCCTGGTAAACCCAACTGCCGGAAACTTCGAATACTGGGACCTTAACGTTAGCAACGGACAGAGCTATACCTACATGGTAAGCTCCACAAACACCGGCGGCATGGAGTTTATGTATAACTACCCCGCTTCTGCGCGTCCCCTGCCCATCCACACGATCTATCTGCGTGATACGAATTCCACTTACGCTGATTCGATCAGTTTTGCCCAGAATCCCTATGCCTCAGACGGTCAGGATGGCTATTACGACGTTGCCAAGAACAATCCATCCGGCTCGAACTATGTGTGGACTTCCTTCTGGCAGCCCTACTGGGGAAACCAGGGAACCCAACTCCAACGTGAAGTCAAAGGTGGCTATGATCCCGCTCTGGATATAAAGTCCTGGACCATGAGAGTGCAAACCACTGAGCTTAATGTCCCCCTCTATGTCAGTGCTTCAGATAACTTCAACAGGGCTGAAAAGCTCTATCTTTACGACAGTGGAGCGGGAGTATGGCACAACCTGTTCAGCGGGCCTTACCAGTTTACCGCTCCCAACACCAATATCCGCAATATGACCTTGTATTGGGGAAACCTGCAGCCCAAAGTTGTGCATGGCAGCCAAAACAACCGCCTTTACCAGGGTGGAAGCCAGGCAACCTTCTATTGGAGCAATCAAAACGCCTTCCTGATAGATCATCTGGACGTCTATGTCAAAACCGCAACCGACAGCCTGCTCCTGGCTTCGGGATTGCCAAACACCCAGAGCAGCATCAGCTATGTATTTCCACCCCAAACAGATATGCAGAATGCCAGACTAATGATAGATTGTTATGCCGTGGATGGCTTGATCAGCACCTCCTCTTCTTCCTACCTGTTTGGCATAGTTCCCTTTATGAATATGCACTATTGCGAACCCGGCTGGCAAACCAGATCATCCTTCTGGGCTACGGATTCCTTCCCCCTGACCACTGTTTTTGGCGAAGGCAGTACGGGCTTGATTCCAGGAACAGGTGGTGCATGGATCGAGGAAGATGATTTTCTGCCTGCCACCCCCTATTGGGTAAATGCCCAACAGATAAACTTTTATACCTCAACAGTCCCCGTGAATACCGGTGAATTATCCTTTCCCCTGGCTACCGGCTGGAACCTGATCCCTAATCCGCACCTTTGCGAATATCCCTTGAAGAGTCTGCGTTTCACGGTGAATGGAACCATGTTCCGCTACAGCGAAATGATCAACCAGAAGCTGATCTCCAGATCGGTTTTCGTTTATCGCAATGGCGGGTTTGAGGCCACCGACCTGATTCAGCCCAATGAAGCTTTCTACATCAAGTATTACGGCGAGGATGCGCTGACTACCGAAATCAATTTCTACCCCTATTTCGCAGCCCCTGAGATCACACCTCCTGCTGCGGACTGGCTGTTCAAGGTTCAGGTTACCGGAAAGGACAGGGATGAGATTGTTCTCGGTGCCAATGCCCTGGCTACCGATGGCTATGATTTCAGTTTCGATCTGCCTTCCGCCCCTCCCAAGCCCTTCCCTTCTTTGCGTTGCTACCTTACCAGGGAAACGCCTGAAGATGCCGATTTCTGGGATCACAGGCTCTACAGCGACATCCGCGAACCCTTTGCCTATATCGGCGAATATGAGAAAACCTGGCTGTTCCGTTTGGCGCTGGGCACCGCTGACTCCGTTGTCTTCAATCTAAGTTCCCTGAACCTGCCCGAAAACTACACAGTGCGCATCTACCTGGACGGCCATGGCTACACCTTTGGCGAAACCGATAGCTTCGTGTTCCATCCCGCCGCGCCTGGTTCCTTCAATGGCTCCATCATAGTGAACAACCACCCCGTGGCTAATGATGACCTGGTGCAAAGCCCCATCTCAAAACTCAGCGTTTACCCCAATCCCTTCAATCCCAGCACCACCATCGCTTTCCAGACACCGGTTGCCCAGCCCCTTAGCGTGGAACTCTACAACCTCAAAGGTCAGAAAGTCCGTTGCCTGCTGGATGGCATCCTGGAAAGCGGAAACCACCGGCTGGTTTGGGATGGCAAAGACGACCACGGACGACAGGTTAGCAGCGGTATCTACTTTGCCATGGTGCGCGGTAAGTCATATCGCCAGACCATCAAAATGGTTCTGATGAAGTAGGTTAACAGGTTAACAGGTTAACGGGTTAACGGGTTAGCCGCCTCGTCATTCCAGCGAAGGCTGGAATCCAGAGAGTTAACAGGTGAAGTGGAAAAGTGGAAAAGTGAAACCCGGTTTTCAAGATAACTGTCTCAGTTGCAGCGTGCGATTCCCCTCGCCCTTCAGGGGAGAGGGGTTAGGGGTGTGGGTGAAGTCCATTCCGTCCATGATGTCCATCCCTGAAACCTCTAATGGACTAAATAGACATATTGGACTCAATGGACAATCCATCATCCGTTTAATCCGTGTTCCCATCCCTCTGTGTCCTCCGTGTCCTCTGTGGTTAAGAAAAAATCCGTGTAAATCCGTCCAAATCCGTTAAATCCGTGTGAATATTAAAAATATGAAGAACAAAACAAGAATAGTAGCAGTAGGGATCAGCGGCGGCGTTGATTCCGCCATGGCGGCCTGGCTGCTTATGCAGCAGGGCTATGAAGTTATCGGGCTAACCATGTCCATCTGGGACGAAAGCATCCCCCTCACCGAATCCACAAAAAGCGGTTGTTTCGGTCCCGGCGAAAAGGACGACCTGCTGGCAGCAGAACAGCTTTGCGCCAAACTTGGCATCAAGCACCATATTGTCCGCTTGCAGGGCGAATATAAAGAGAACGTGCTGTCCTATTTCTGCGCCACCTATAGGGAAGGCAAAACCCCCAATCCCTGTCTGATGTGCAATGCCCGCATGAAGTTCGGCCTTCTGCCCCTGAAAGCCAAGGAACAGGGGATTAACTTCGACCTTTTTGCCACCGGGCACTATGTCCGGGTGCGCTACGACGCTGCTTGGGAGCGTTATCAGCTGCTCAGGGCATTGGACAAAAGCAAGGATCAGTCCTATTTCCTGTCCTTCCTGGCGCAGAGCCAGCTTAAAAACCTGGTCTTCCCTCTGGGCGACAAAACCAAAAGCGAGATCAAACAACTGGCCAAAGAGATCGGCTTTGCGGAACTGGCGCACAAAAAGGAAAGCCAGGACTTTCTGGAATCCGACGACATCAGGGTGCTCTTTCCGGAAGGCTCATACAGCCCCGGTGAGATCGTGGATCATCATGGGAAAAGGCTTGGCACCCACAAAGGTCTGATCAACTACACCATCGGCCAACGCCGTAACCTGGGGGTCAGCGGTTTGCCGGAACCCTATTTCGTGATCGAATTGGATGCCGTTGCAAACAAGGTGGTGCTTGGCCCCAAAAGCCTTTTGTCCAAGGACGAATGCCTTGCCACTGCCGTTAACTGGCTGTCCCTGCCACCCCAAACCGAACCCTTCCAAGCCAGCGCTAAGATAAGATTGCAACACGAGGCGGCGGAATGCCTGGTTATCCCTTTGGATGGCAACCGCTTACAGGTGAAGTTCACTGAGCCCCAGCTTTCCATCACCCCCGGACAGGGCCTGGTGATCTATGCTTCGGAATGCCTGTGTCCCACAGGCAAGGCAGTGCCTTCGTCTCCGCTTTCGGAATGCCTGTGTCCCGCAGGCAAGGCTATGCCTTCGTCTCCGCTTTCGGAATGCCTGTGTCCCGCAGGCAAGGCTATGCCTTCGTCTC
>CAZNGW010000090.1:0-7614 GCA_964572925.1 uncultured Candidatus Cloacimonas sp.
ATTCCGGGAATTCCACTATTGTTGCTGTTGTCAAAATACACTGTGGTGGGGCCATGATAAATCAGTCCGCCATCCATGTCCTGAACCTGCAGCCAGTAGTAATAGGTGCCCGGTTCGTAAAGCTCGAAGTCGGTATATTCATATTCCTGCAAAGCAGTGGTATTGGTGGCATTGATCATGGGGCTAATTCTGGAGGCAACGCTCAAGTCGCTGCTGCTGCCGCGATACACGTAGAAACCGCTAACTCCCGTTTCGGATTGGGTTACCCAATGCAGCTTCACAAAGAAGTCGGCCGTGAGCACTGCGGTAAAGGAGGATAACTCCACAGGCAGGGTTTCGTCATTTGCTGCGCCAATGGTGTAGGTGGCCTTGGCATCGAACGAGGGAAGGCTTACCGTTACCCAGCGCGGATCCGAAACTACGTCATAGGCAGTTTGGGTGTATTCGGTGGCACCTTTGTATACTGACGGAACCACTGCGCCCCAGTTAAAATTGCCATCGTCAGCGGCATCCCAATAGAAGGTAGCAGTTTTATTCCCGGCAAAACTGCCAGTAATAGACCACTGACGGTCTATCTTGGCAGGGAGATTGCTGTTAATTGATGTCGATGCGGAGTAACCTGTCATTTGGGTTCCATCTTCCAATATCACCAGACGAACCAGGTTCTGAGAAGCATAACCGTCCACTGAAGGTGTGGTTCCGCTTACAGAACCGTTGGATTGAGTATAGACTCCGCTAACTGTCACGGAACTGGTAAAATTTACCCCTGCCGCATTATTCACAGTTAGATTATTTGCTCCGGTTAAACCATTACCGGTATTCTGTGACGAAGAACCATTATAAGTATAGTTTGCTCCAGTATTGAAGGTCCTGGTTCCGGTAACCTGGATACTACCGCTTGCACCACTTGAGGTAATCCCATTGGTGTTTGCGGTAATCAAGCTTGCACCTGAACCCAGATTAAATGATCCGGAACCTGTTATAATGCTGGATCCGACATCGAGGGTAGAACCGTTTGCAACAACGAAATTAATAGTTCCTGAAAGGGTTCCGGATGTCTTACTAAAAGTTTGCGTTCCAGTTGTTCCATTAAAGTTGAGAGTAGCATAGGCAGCAGAGGTAGTCAGAGTTCCACCATTCATGGAAAAGTTACCCGCTACATTCATTGTGTAGTTTGGTGCACCAGACATATTACGCGTAATCGTGAAAGTGCCACCAGTCTGGATATAGTTCGTAAAGTCCAGTCTCCAGGGCGGACCGCCTTCCACACCGGACACTTCAAGGTTTGAAGTTCCTGTACTCTGCATTTTAAAATCATGCCTAACCGGACGGAAGCTATCACCTCTTATATAGACCGATTGGGACTGCCCAGTGCAATTCCAGATGAAATCATAAAAACTTTGGCTGGTGCCCTGCAGTTTAGTAGTGCCTCCTGTTCCTGACATGTTGATTATCTCACAAACAGAGCCATCACTCCAGGTAGCGGTAGGGATGGTTCCTACAACGCTGGCGGGCCAGTTATGCTGATATTTTCCTGTGCTGGAAAACACAATTGTTCCGGTAGCTGTTACAGTGCCTGCGTTTTTAATCAAGCCATTTACGGTAAGGTCGGTACCGCTTCCATTTGCCACGGTAAGTGTGACTCCTGTATTGATGGTAATTTGAGCTCCGCTATTAACGGTTGCCTGGTCAATCATTACACCAGCGGTAACGGTTACTACATTGGGACTGATTATGGTGATTACTCCACTGGAATTGGTTGGCGTTCCTTGCAGAGCTGTTGGTTCTTGCCAGCTTGAGCCATCATATCTTTCCCAAGTGGTTAACGCATTCCAGTTTCCTGTAGCTTTGCTGCGGTAATCACCGGTTGCCTGTGCAAAAAAAACTGAACATAGCCCTGATAGAATCAGGAGCAAAATAATCCTTCTCTTTCTCATGTTCACCTCCTTGAGTGAATACATGTTATCTAATATTGGTTTGCTGTTATCAGCAACAATAATCTTGTACACACTTACACTCTTTTTAACTTAGCTTTCTGTGTCAAGAGATTTATTTTCTGTGGATAAGAAAGTTCAGTTTCCTCGGTTTTCCAATATCACTGCTTGGTATCAATACTTGTTTTTAAGGGTTTAGCAATTCATCTGACTTCTCGTTGATACAACCATTTTGACTGAGTGCATGATCACAATACATTGATGTAAAGGACAAGGTGTCTCGCAAAAAAACCCCGGTCATTGTAACCGGGGTTAATTGTTTTATCTTGTTGTTTGGTTTATGGCTTATTTAAGCAGCACAGCTTTAGTCAGGTAATCCTGATTACCGGTGTGCATTTTTACGTAGTAAACTCCGGTAGGGCAGGTTCTGCCGTTTGTATCGGTTCCATCCCAATCCAGTTTCCAGTAACCAATGGCTTTCTGGGCTTCGTTGAAGCTCTTCACCAGCTGACCTTTTTGGTTATAGATCTTGAAACTGACGTCTCCGGCTTTGGTGATCCCATAGCTGATGGTGGTTCTGGGGTTGAAGGGATTGGGATAAACGGAGGTGAATCCAGTCCTGACAGGGATTCCGGGAATTCCGCTGTTTCCGCTGTTATCAAAATATGCCGTGGTGGGGCCATGATAGGCAACTCCGCCATCCATATCTTGAACCATGAGCCAATAGTAATAAGTTCCCGGCTCAAAAAGCTCGCTATCTGTATATTCATACTCCTGCAGAGAAGTGGTGTTGGTAGCGTCAATCATAGGGCTGATCAGAATTGCATCATCAAGAGATGCGGAAGTGCCACGATAAACGTAGAAACCGCTAACTCCGGTTTCGGATTGGGTTACCCAATGTAGCTTAACAAAGAAATCTGCTGTCAACACTGCAGTGAAGGAAGAAAGTTCCACCGGCAGCGTTTGTGGCCCATCAGTCCACGTAGCTGTTCCATAGATAGTGCCAGTATAATTATTCCCGGAAAGATCGAGGAGACTTGTACCTGAGTCTTCATTCATCCTCCAGTAACCGACTAAATTCGCTTGAGGATAAGGAATTTCCACGTTGTAGTTTGCTGCTACTTCAGTTGCATTTAGAGCTTTGTTCCAAACTCTCGCTTCATCCAAGGTACCGTTCAAGTAAAAGTTTGCTTGAGGACCTGACCCTGTTGAATTACCATACGCACCGATAAAGAATTGCCCTGTGCTATTCAAATTGTTTGCAGACAATGCAGCCATACTTGTAGAATTGTTATATACACCATCCATGTATATAGTCAGGTTACCATTTCGGACACAAGTAACAGTAACGTTGTGCCAGATACCATCATTCCAGTTTACATTACCTGGTTGTTGGGGCAGTGCATCGAGTTGAATTATGGATGTTCCTTGAACAAGAACCCTTAAAATATTGGGGCTACCCTCAGAGAAAAAGACACCCCATCTGCCAGGCACCGAGCCGTATGCAGTTTTTCCCATAATGCCACCGGTAGGGTCTGTTGTTTTAAACCATATCTGGAAAGACCAATCGCTGAGACCCATATCCAGAATGTCACCATAACCACCGACATAAGCTGTTGAGCCGTCCAATGCCAGTGCAGGTGATTGAGCGTGCACAAAGGAAACGAATAGTAGCGCTGCTGCTATTACTATTAAGCTGTGTTTCATGATTTCCTCCTAAAACACTTATCTTTCTTATTTCTTACACATTTTAAACATGGACACTACATCCATATTTCCAAGATAAGCAGTAAACAAATCAAGTCAAGCAGAAAATCTTCAGTTTTGGGTTATCATCAAAACAAAACGCATTGCAACTTCCATACAAAAAAGCTCGTAGATCACTAAAAGCTTTATAGAAAAGCCTCCAAGCTGTTGTTGACATCCTGAGGCTGTGGAAGTTTATCAACAGAATTAACATATTTGCCAATCTGCCAAATTGAAGTTTTTTGTATCCTCTCCCAATCTATCGATTGGTTTGCTCCAGTTCGATCTGCATTATAATATATTGAAAAGCACAGGAGTATCAATGGCTTCAAAACAAGAAACTGTGGAGTATCTGCTGGGACAGCTAAGTGATGCAGGAGAGCTGCGTTCACTGAAGATGTTCGGAGAGTATGGCATCTATTGCGATGAAAAGATGGTGGCGTTGGTGTGCGACGATATGCTGTTCGTAAAGCCGACCCAGGCGGGACGCAACTTTTTGGGTGAAGTGGAGGAAGCGCCACCCTATCCGGGAGCCAAAAACTGGTTTCTGATTCCTGAGGATAACTGGGATGATGAGGTTTGGCTGAGCGAACTGATCAAAATCACGACACCGGAAGTGCCATTACCGAAGAAGAAAAAGGTTAAGTAGAACAGGAAACACGTGGAGAAACTAGTAGTATAGGATGCCAATCCTGTTGTGTCTGGAGGTTGCCGAACCTCCATCCAGGTTTGGATCTTCGTTAGCTATGTAGCAGGATCAGCATCCTGCTAACACAACAGCATTGGCATGCTATACTACTTATTTATTCAACACAGAGAGAAGCAGAGGGATATTTGAAACACAGAGGAACAGAGAAACAGAGAAATATTGTGCAATCCTACATTACTAAGGTGCTTTCGGTGTTCTCGGTGGTTCATATTCCAGTGTTTTCAGTGGTTAAACATTAAATCCGTGTGAATCCGTGTAATCCGTGAAAATCCGTGTTCTTAATCAAGACGGTCGCTGTAGTCCATGTTGCCTTCATTGATAGAGAATAGCTTGTAGCTGAGATTGGCAACATCGACTCCAGACTAGTTATCTATCTGTGAAAATCCGTGTTCCTATTCTTTGTCACCCTCACCCCTGACCCCTCTCCCCTCAAGGGCGAGGGGGAACCAAAGATTGCGAGTTTGACCGCAAGCTTCGGGCTGGGTTTCACTTTTACACCTTTCCACCTTTTCACATACTCCAAGACTCCATCACTCCAACACTCCAACACTCCATCACTCTAATCCCTTACTTATCCATATCATACCCAATATTTATTGGATGGGTAAAGGATGGGTATAGGATATGATCCCTTGTCTCAAGGGTATGAGCGGCATAAGCAGACATAGTTCTTGACACAAAACTGCCCTTGCAAGACTTGGGGAAAAAATATAAAAACCCATATTTTATGGAGGAAAAGATGATTATCCAAGACGATCTGCTCTATACCGAAAGCCATGAATGGATTCGGGTGGAAGGTGATATTGCCACCATCGGAATCAGTGATTTTGCCCAGCATGAATTGGGCGACATTGTGTTTGTGGAGCTTCCTGAAGTTGGCGCCAAGGTTTCGGCTGGCGAACCCTGTGGTTCAATCGAAGCTGTGAAGGCTGTGGAAGACCTGATCAGCCCGGTCAGCGGCATTGTGGAAGAAAAAAACGGTGATCTGGAAGACAGTCCCGACCTGATCAACAAATCGGCTTTTGAAGAAGGCTGGCTGGTTAAGGTTCGTCTTTCCAATCCTGAAGAGTTGGAAAACCTGCTTTCCCCCGTGGAATACCAGAAAATAATTCCCGAGTAAAGCACCCCTCAAGAATTACACGCCAGAGTGATAGCAAAAAGCAGCAATTTCCTGATCATTCTTTCCGCTCCTTCGGGAGGAGGGAAAAGCACGATTCTGAATGAAATCCTGAAGATTACGGATAACATCGACTATTCGGTATCATTCACGACTCGTAAACCACGTGGAGTTGAGCAAAATGGCGTTCATTATCACTTTGTGGATGAACAGGAATTTTTGCGGCGCATCGATGCAGGAGATTTTCTGGAACACGCCCGGGTATTTGGGAACTGGTATGGCACCTCGATCAGCTACATTAAAACACGCTTGGCGGCTCGCCACCACGTGATCATGGATATCGATGTGCAGGGTGCCACTCTGATCAGCGCCACTGATATTCCTCTCGTGAAGATCTTCATAATTCCTCCATCCATGGAGGTTCTGAAGGACAGGCTCGTCACCCGGGCAACTGATAGCGATGAGGAAATCGCCAAACGCCTCAAGATCGCCAGGGACGAATTAAACTTCATTCCACATTACGATTATCTGGTGATAAACGATGACCTTAGCTTGGCTGTGGAAGACGTACTGGCCATTATCCGAGCCGAAGAAAACCGGGTTTCACGTTATGAGAATCCGGTAAACGGCTTTTTAACACAGGAGACAACCCTATGATCAATGAAAAGATCGAGAACTTTCTCGAAAAAGTGGACATGAACTATCTGTTCTGCCTGCTTTCCAAGCTGGAAGCCCAAAGGCTGAACCAGTTTCCCACCTACGTGAAGCATAAATTTGCGAAAAAGATCTCCGTGCTGTCTATGGAACACGTAGCCGACAATGATGTTCCTGATTATATCACCGAACTGGCTGAAGCTGAACTGGCTGCTCAACAGGAAGCCTCGCCCTTCCAGGATGATGAAGACCCCGAAGAAGGCGAAGAAACCATAGACGATTCCGAAAGATTCATCGAAGACCTTGGCGAAGAAGGCCTGGATCCCTTTGAAGATGAGGAAGAGGACGAGGACGAAGATTTCTTCTCCGAAGCCGAAGACAACGACGAAGACGACGACCTGTAGCTGAATGTCCTCCCGCGCTCTGCGCCAGTATCTGGAGTTGTTGAAAAACAGTGGGATAAACCATCTTTACTGTCCCGAAAACCAGAAAGCCGCCCAACTGGCCTCTCTAAGCCAAAAATATGCCACCTGCACCTTGTGCCCACTGCATACAGGTCGCATTAAATTCGTTTACGGTGAAGGCAATCCCGACGCCAAAGTTATGGTTATCGGTGAAGGCCCTGGAGAACAGGAAAACCTGAGTGGCAGACCCTTTGTGGGAGCAGCAGGCAACCTTCTGGATAAAATGCTGATCGCGATAAAGATCCACAGGGAAGAAGTTTACATCGCCAATATCGTGAAATGCCGTCCTCCCGGAAACCGAAATCCTGAACAAGCGGAACGCCTGGCCTGCCTGCCCTATCTGGTGGAACAGATAGAGATAGTTCAGCCCAAACTATTACTACTGATGGGCCTGGTGGCCGCACAAAGCTTACTTGGCAACAGCAATACCCTTGGTTGGCACCGGGGTAAAGCACATGAATTCATGGGTATTCCCGCTTTTGTAACCTATCACCCTGCAGCCCTGTTGCGCAATCCCAACTGGAAAGGCGAAGCCTGGAAAGACTTGCAGGAGTTTCAGAAGGCGTATGAGGGACAGTGAGTGCTGGAGTTATTGAGTGATGGAGTGTTGGAGTCGGTGGAAAAGTGAAAAGGTGAAAAGGTGAAAAGGTGAAAAGGTGAAACAGAGCCAGAAGCTTGTGGTAAAAGTAGCAATCTTTACTACCCCTCGCCCTTTAGGGGAGAGTGGACAGGGTTGAGGGTGAAAATGAACTGGAACAAAGATTCACACGGATTTAATACTTAACCACTGAAAACACTGAAATATGAACCACCGAGAACACCGAAAGCACCGAAGTAATATAGGATTGCACAAGATTTCTTTGTTACTGTGTTCCTCTGTGTTTCATAAATCCCTCTGCTTTTCTCTGCTTTTCTCTGTGGTTTAAAAAATGAAGCTTAAAAGCAGTTCTCTTGTTTTTTTGAAAGGCCGACCAGCCGATCGCCCCTACA
>CAZNGW010000091.1:0-7597 GCA_964572925.1 uncultured Candidatus Cloacimonas sp.
CAATGCGAACCATTTGGGGCATTAGCTCAGCTGGGAGAGCGCATGACTGGCAGTCATGAGGTCAGCGGTTCGATCCCGCTATGCTCCACCATTATAAACCCCTTCACCGGGCTCTCCGGTGAAGGGGATAATCATTTTGGCAGAGAAATTTTGAGGTGATTACCATGAAACCAGCTACCCAGGGACTGATTAATCAGATCATTGAACAGGCCAGGCAAGCCCGCAGAGCCATTTTAACCATGACCACGCTTTCCGGTTCTGGGCATCCAGGCGGTTCAATGTCGTCCATCGATCTTCTGCTCAGCCTTTACCATCTGATCCGCCAGGATCCGAAGAATCCGCAACTTCCGGAGCGTGACCGGATTGTAGTCAGTAACGGCCATATCTCACCGGCAGTATATTCAACTCTGGGATTAATGGGCTATTTTGATCTCGATGAGGCAGTTTCCCAGTTCAGGCTGGCAGGTTCAATTTTCGAAGGGCATATCGAGCGGGATGTTCCTGGAGTGGAATGGAGTACCGGAAATCTGGGTCAGGGTTTATCTGCTGCTACAGGTTTGGCTTTGGCCTCCAGAATCAATAAAGTGCCATATAATGTCTATGTTCTAATGGGAGATGGCGAACAACAGAAAGGACAGATAAGCGAAGCCAGACGTTTTGCCGTGAAATACCGCCTTGCGAACCTTACTGCAATAGTGGACTATAATCAATTGCAGATTAGCGGTTCCATCCACGAAGTAATGCCTCAGAACATTCGAAAAAGCTGGGAAGCCGACGGATGGCAGGTGATAGAAGTGAACGGACATGACGTTCCCCTTATTCTATCCGCCTTTCATAGTGCGCAAAGTTTCGACCAGCCAACCATGATCCTGGCTCATACTGTGATGGGCAAGGGGGTGGACTTCATGGAGAATAAAGCTAAGTTCCACGGTTCCACCCTTGATGAATCCCAACTTGAGGAAGCGTTGAAACAGCTTGGCTTGCCAAATGAGCTAAAAAAATACCGCAAACTACGTTCCGAGTTCAAAAAAGCAAGCGAACCTGAACCAGACTTTGGTTTCACTCCTGATTTTACCTGTGGAAAACCAGTTTTGTATGAAGCTGAAAACGATTGCCGGAGCGCCTGGGGGAAAGCTATTGCCGATCTGGGTAAAATCAACGGAAACGCCAGGACACAATTGGTAGTGGTGGATTGTGATCTGGCAGCCAGTGTGAAGACAGGAGAATTTGCAGAGGTGAAGCCTGAGAACTTCATTCAAGTCGGAATCATGGAACAACATGCGGCTGTGATGAGCGGAGCCCTTTCCACCTGCGGTATTCAAACCTTCTGGAGCGATTTTGGCATGTTTGGCATTGCCGAAGTTTATAATGCACAGCGCTTGAATGATATCAACCACACCCATTTGAAAACAGTGGTAACCCATGTGGGGATTGATGTCGGAGAAGACGGCAAAACACATCAAAGCATCGATTATATCTCTCTGGCACGAAATCTGTTTGGGTTCAAGGTTATCTGTCCGGCTGATGCCAACCATACTGACAGAATCATTCGTTGGTTGGTAAATAAACCCGGAAACTATCTTGTGGCTATGGGCCGTTCCAAACTTCCCATAATTCGCAGCTTCGAGGGTAAGCCTTTTTATGGCACAGATTACAGCTACGACTATGGTCGGGCTGACATCCTGCGTGATGGAAACCATGGCAGCATGCTGGTATGCGGAACCCCGATCGGCCGTGCCCTGAAAGCCGTCGAGACCCTACGTGAAGAAGGGATTTTTATCGAACTGATCTATGTATCTTCTCCTCTACAGATAGATCCGGAGCTCATCAGACGTGCAGCCTCCAAAAAGCTGATTTTCAGTGTGGAAGATCATTCGGTGAATGGTGGCTTGGGAACCACAATCGCAGAATGCCTTGTGAAGCAGGAATTACATGCCAGATTAGTGAAGCTTGGAGTTCGCTGTTACCCTATGTCTGGAACATCCTCAGACCTCTACAAATGGGCAGAATTGGATACGGTCTCAATCGCTAAAAAGGTAAAGAAGCACTTGGGCTGATACACAATCCTGGCTTAAAGCCGAAGGAGCAAAATGATCAGGAAGATCAAGAGCATTCGTAAAGCTGAAGCAACCCTGGAAGGGGCTGGGGTTCATCTGAAAAGGGCTTTCGGATATTACCAGCAACCTGATTATGACCCCTTTTTGATGCTGGATGATTTTCGCAACGATGATCCGAATAAGTACCTGCCAGGTTTTCCCTGGCATCCGCATCGGGGTATCGAGACCATCACCTACATGTTGGCTGGCAGGGCAGAGCATGGAGACAGTTTGGGTAATAGCGGGGTTATCCATGAGGGCGAGGTGCAGTGGATGACAGCCGGCAGCGGAATAATCCATCAGGAAATGCCCAAGCCCGATTCACAGGGAAGGATGGAAGGCTTTCAGCTGTGGACGAATCTTCCGTCCAGAGACAAGATGTGTAAACCGCGCTACCGAGACCTCAGAGCAGGTGACATGCCAATAGTTCAATCTCCTGAAGGAGCAAAGGTTAAAATCATCAGTGGGGAATTCAGGGGTGTGAAGGGTCCTGTGGAAGAGATCTTTGTGCAACCGCAGTATTGGGATGTTTTCATGCCGGAACACACCAAGCTGCATTTGCCTGCTATCCTGGGATTTACTTGTATCATATATCTGTATGAGGGCAAGGCGGAAACCGACGGAAGTTCTCTTGGCAATACCGATCTGGTTCTATTTGAGGATGGCGACGAGATAGAACTCACCACTCAGGACGATGTCTGCCGATTCCTTTTTCTCTGCGGGAAGCCATTGAATGAACCTGTTTCCTGGCGCGGTCCGATCGTTATGAATACCCGGGAGGAGATCAGGATTGCATTTCAGGAATTGGAGCAGGGCACTTTTATTAAAGAAAAGGGTTGAACGAAGCCCAAACTTAGTCCAAATAAAAAAAAGATTGACAGAATCAAAGCTGTGCTTTTAAATAGCCCAGTTCTTACTTTTCCCATGGGAGGATGAGATGAAAAAGCTGTTTGTCTTTTCGTTGATTTTGCTAATGTTAGGTGTGGCCTACGGAGCCAGAAGGGCACTGGTAATTGGGAATTCACGCTATCCTGAAAAACCCTTGAAAAATCCAGTCAATGATGCAGAGCTAATGCGAGAAACCCTTGAAGAACTAAATTTTTCAGTGGTTAAGCTCACCGATATAAACCGTCAGTCCTTCGATAAAGCTGTCCGGGATTTCGCTGCAAAACTGGAGATTGTGGACGAGGTTGTCTTCTATTACAGCGGGCATGGAGTTCAGGTGAATGGTGAGAACTTTTTGCTACCTGTGGGAGAGAACATTGAGGATGAATCCGACGTGGCAGACAAAGCCATCAGCCTGAATTGGATTACCACAAAGCTTAGTTCCACTGCCATTACCATGATCTTTTTGGATGCCTGTAGAGACAATCCCTATTCGCAATACCGTTCAAACGTTAAGGGTCTGGCCATGGCCGGGGCTACTGGGGCAAACATGTTCATGATGTTCTCCACTGAAGCAGGTTCGGTAGCGAATGACGGAAAGGGGACAAACAGCGATTTCACCAAGAGCCTTAGCACTCAGATGAAAAAGCCGGGATTGAGCCTGGACGATATCTCCACCAACGTAACTGCAGAGGTTAGAGAAACCACTGATAACGCTCAAAGACCCTGGCGGGGCGGATCGCTCAGTTTCAAGTATTTCTTTATTGAACCCACAGACCACAATGCTTCGCGTTTCCCGCCTTATCAGGAGAATTCCAGGGGAAGGATTTCCAGCACGGTGGAAGAAAGGTTGCGGCCTGCCAAGAAAGGTTCTGATGTTTATAATCCCAAGCTAAGCAAGTATCTGACGGTTCAATCAGCTAACGAAATTCTGCTTGAAGATATGGACGATAATCCATATACCAGCGGGCAATTTGCCTCTCGTAATACTTTTGGTATGAAGATTCCCTTTGTGGGAGTGGAAGCCTTCTACAACACTCTTAAAACCTGGCAGAATTCGGATTTTGGAAGCGGGGTTAAGCTCTCGCAACTGGGTGCTGGGGCAGGGATGCCAGACCCTGATTTGATCAGGCTGTTTGGCTATATCGTGCAGAATGACCTGAGTGCTTTCGTCCCTTATGAAAGCTACCTGGGATTCAAAGGTGAATTTGCCAAACGGGTCAGGAGTGCAAAGCAGTTCTCGGAATTGGGATGCAGCTTTGAATACAATCAAATTCCGGATCATTTTAATGCTTCAGAGTTCTACCCTATTAGTTCCTATTTCGAAGCCAACATGCTGGACTGGACGCCCAACGTCCGTTTTAACGCCTATCTACTGGCATCCAGTTTGAACAACAGGTATTTGGAGCCCAATAACTTCCGTGGCTTGGGTCCGGCCAATAGTCCTTTGCTGCTTGCCAATCAATCGGCCAATGCTTTCATAATCAAACTGAATATCGAGCAACATGAAACCGATGTTACAACCGATTCGCTTGATACAAGGGACATAGTTGCAGATTTCATGCTACCGCTTAATTTCGGCAAGGTGGTCGGTTTGGACATTGGCTATCGCTGGCAGCGCCATGAGAATCTGGATACCGATAACGAAAGTTCCGCTTCCACCCTCAATGCCGGAACCAGAATTACCTTCCTTCCCCTGGAGAATTTCAGGGTGATTGGCAGTGCTGAATACAACAGCGTGAAAACTGGCAACAAAACTGAAACCTGGGTGTTTGGTGCTCATGCCATTTTGAAACTTACTCATCATTTTGCTGCCCTGGCGAGTTTCAGGCACACCAGCATCTGGCTGAGAGATAAGGGTCTGCTTGAGATTGATCCTGAGGGATTCACCTTTAGTAGCACCTTGGCAGTAAGATTATAGTTGACTTATTGCCTTAGACTTTTATTCTTGGCCTAAAGAAAAAACCATGGAGAACAGGCCAGATGAAATTGCTGAAAACCTATCCCGATAAGTGCATCGCTTGCCATGCCTGCGAAAGCGCTTGTTCGAAGCTTTACTTCAAGGAAGACAATCCTGCCAAATCCTGCATTGTGATCTCAGACGAAAACCAGCCGGTGCTGATGAATGTCTGCAATCAATGCGGAACCTGCGTTGCGGCGTGCCCAACCCTTGCTCTCTCCATAAACAGCCAGGGGGTGATCATGCTGAACAAAAAACTCTGCATAGGCTGTCTGATGTGTGTAGCGGTTTGCCCCACCAATTCCATGCGCACCTTTCAGGGATTAACTAATCCCTTCAAATGCATTGCCTGCGGGGTTTGCACCAGAAGCTGCCCGACAGAAGCTATCAGAATCGAAACGGAATAAGGGGAAGATGAAAATGGAACGCAAGATTTTAGCAGAATTTAAATACGATCTGGCTCCTGTGGTGCGTGGGTATAATAAACGCACCCTCTATTTGAACCTTGGCACCAGGGAAATCAAAGCCAGGCCGGTTACCGACATGATGATAGATAAATTCGTGGGTGGCAAGGGCTTTGACCTCTATCTGATGTGGCACGGCGTGAAGGACGACACCAGGTGGAACGATCCTGAAAACGAGATTTGCATTTCCTTCGGACCTCTTTGCGGCAACACCAATTACCCTGGGAGCGGCAAGTCCATTGTTACCACCATTTCTCCCTTAACCGGCATTCCGGTGGATTGCAATGTGGGTGGGCATTTCGGACCCTATACCAAGTTTTCCGGTTGGGACGCTTTGGAAATTCAGGGCAGAGCCGAGGAAGAGGTAATCGTATTTATTGACGGTGATAAAGGTATTGTCCAGATTCTCAGCGCACCGGATGAACGCATCAATAGCCACATTCTGGCGGAAGAACTGGTTAAGGAATTTGCCGATAGTCCCGATAAATTGCAATATGTGTCTGTGGTTTCCACCGGTGAAGCAGCCAATCATGTGAATATCACCTGTCTGAACTTCTCTTTTTGGGACAAACGACGTCAGGTTGCCAGGCTGAAACAGGCTGGGAGAGGTGGAACGGGAACCGTCTTCCGGGATAAGCGGATAAAGGCTTTGGTGGTAAAATACAGCAGCTTGAAAGCCGATACCAACAATCCCGTCGATCTGCCGACTCTGCAGCAAACCGGTTTGAAACTACATCGTGAAATCGAAGCCGGAGACGCCACCCAATGCCGCATGCACGAAGTTGGAACCGCGCACCTGATGGAAGTTATGAACGATTATGACTTGCTTCCGATCCGTAATTTCAAGTATGGTCAGATGCCGGAAGCCATCAATATCCATTCCCGTGAGTTTACGGCTTTATTCACTCAGGGCATGGCAGACGGCTGTTGGTATGGCTGCTCGCTTTCCTGCTGTAAAGCTGTGGATAATTTCAAACCCCGCACCGGCCCCTACAAAGGTCAGCCGGTTTGCGTGGACGGACCGGAATACGAAACGGCAGCCGGTTGTGGCAGCAACATCGGCATTTTTGATCCCAAGGACATTGTGGAGATAAATTTCTATTGCGACACCTATGGGGTGGACACCATTTCCTTTGGAACCAGCACAGCCTTTGCCATGGAGTGCTACGAGAACGGCATTTTGAACAAGGAACGCACCGGCGGCCTGGAGCTTACCTGGGGCAATGGGGATGCGGCTCTGGAATTGCTGCATCAAATGGCAAGGGGTGAAGGTTTTGGCCTGATCGTGGGGAAGGGCGTGCGCGCCATGAAAGCCATCTTTGCCAAAGAATATGGAGCCGATCCGAACTTCCTGCACGATATCGGAATGGAAGCCAAGGGACTGGAATATTCGCAGTATATGAGCAAGGAATCTCTGGCCCAGCAGGGTGGCTATACCCTTGCCCTGAAAGGTCCCCAGCACGATGAAGCCTGGCTGATCTTTATGGATATGGTGAATAATCACATCCCCACTTTCAAGGACAAGGCTGAGGCTTTGCACTATTTTCCGATGTTCAGAACCTGGTTTGGCTTGCAAGGTTTGTGTAAACTGCCGTGGAACGACATCGAACCCGCAGATAACGCCCAAACCGATGAACCGGCAAAGGTGCCTGAACACGTGCAAAACTACGTGGATATCTACAAAGCAATCACCGGTAAACCGATGGACAAAAAAGAACTGATCCGTCAGTCCGAGCGGGTCTATAACTTCCAAAAGGTGTTTTGCATGCGTTCGGGAAAAGGACGCCGGATCGACGATATTCCACCTTACCGGGCAGTGGGACCCGTTACCGAAGAGGAATATCTTTCCCGCCAGGAACGCTATGACAAGCATCTCACCGAAAAGCTGGGACTCAATCCGGAAGGGATGAGCACTGCCGAGAAGATGGCAAAGTTGAGAGCCTACCGCGAAGATCAGTATCAGCAATTGGTTGATGCCGTTTACGAGCGCAAAGGCTGGACAAAGGAAGGCGTTCCCACTGTGGAGCATCTGAAGTCCATCGGCATGGACCTGCCGGAAGTGCTGGAAGTGGTTAAACGCTACCTGTAGTGGTTAAACGCTACCTGTAGTGGTTAAACGCTACCTGTAAGCGTAACGCATTAACTTGAATATAATTAAACAGGCGGATGCAAGTCCGCCTTTTGCACAAGAA
>CAZNGW010000092.1:0-7515 GCA_964572925.1 uncultured Candidatus Cloacimonas sp.
CATAGCGAGCCATAACCATAATATATAAGTCCGCATTTTTCCTCCCATTATATCCTATCAGGTTGAACAGGATAAATACAAATTAAAGCAATATTTATTCCAGGGTAATCAATAAATTGTTAAATAGTTACCATGTCGTTGCACTCTTTATTTATCATCTTAGCATAAACCCTGATTCATGCCATGCAGCGAATGTAATCAGCTACATTCTCAGAAAATATGTCGTTTATCCATAAGGAGAGGCTGTTTGTTCAGCTTTGTTTCCTGGTCGCTGTCCAGGACCGAGCGGTAAATTAGCTTGTTCATCAGGTTTCTCCTCTATCTTGCCTTTCTCTCAATGAGGGTTTATTAATTAATGTATCTCTATATAGTAGTAGCGGTTTTTCACAAGTGTCTACCAATTGGGCTGTAAGGCGCAGCAATATAGGTAGATATTTTTTACTGCATCAGATGAATCCACTTATCTGTGCAACAGTCTTCAACAAAAAAAACCCCGGAGACCGGGGCTTTTTACATTTAACTTGTTAACGAGTTTACCCGTTAACCTTGTTCATACTGTTCTGCCTGTCCTCATTCCTGGGTAAGCAGGAATCTCCTTGAAGTAAATCCCCATGAGATTCCGGATCAAGTCCGGAATGAGGTCCAGAGACGTCTATTCCATCAGCATCATTTTGCGGGTAGCGGTATAGCTGCCGGCTTTCAAACGATACAGATAAATCCCTGAGGACAGGCTTTTTCCGCTGTCATCTTTGGCGTCGAAGACTATCCTGTAATGTCCGGATTGCTGAATTCCCTGCACCAAACTGCGAACCATCTGGCCTTTGAGGTTATACACCTCAAGGCGAACGTCACAGGCATCTTTGACGGCATAGGAAATCACCGTTTCTGGATTGAAGGGATTGGGGTAGTTGCCACTTAGAGCGGTTGCACTCACCGGCAAGTATTCGTCTTCGTTATCAACTCCGGCCAGAACGAAATTCAGGGTGGTATTCTGGTTGGGTGAAACCACCACGCCGTCAATGGTTCTGGGCAGATAATCCGTTGCGCTGGCAGTAACGCTGTAGGTTCCCACTTGCAGAGGCAAACTGTAAGCCCCGGCAGAATTGGTGGTGGCGTTTATGCCATTGGCGGTAACGGTAGCACCTGCGATAGGCTGATTATTGGATTTGCGGACGAATCCAACGATATTTCCCGTTTGAGTTTCTTTCACCAGGACGTTGGAGAAAGAGGGAACCGAGCTGACGTTATTTGTGTAAATGGCTCGCACTGCCCAGCGATAACTGCCGTTGGGAAGGCTGTTCCAGCTGTTGTCAGTGAAGTTAAGGTTGGAGGTGGTTGCATCCGTCAGCGAAGTCCAGTTGGCAGGATTATTTTCGTTGCCGGCCTGGAAACGCCAGAGTTTGTAACCTTGCAGGCTTCTGTTATTGCGCCGGGAATTGCTTTGAGCAGCTTGCAGAACCGAGCTGTTTCTGATTCCGTCGATGATAGCCCGTGAAGGACTTGGGGCAATCAGTGTGGGCTCGGGTTCACGCTCAGTTAGCAGATTTCCTGACTTGGCGGAGACCAGTTCAGAACCAGAAAATCTGACGGTTTCCGTGGCATTGCCCACGTAGAAGTTATCGATGAACCAGGCATACCACAAGCCATCATCCGAAGGAGGATCATCGGCCTGGAAGGCAAGCTTGATCTGCTGACCGCCATATACTTCCAGATCAACTACAAGCGGGAAGGCATAGTAGTTCCAACCGCCGGTTTGGGCTGTAGCGTCGTAAAGGACAGTCCAGGTGTTGCCATTGTCGGTGGAGACTTTTACATAGTAGTGGTCGTCGTAAACCGAACCGCGATAGATGTAGGCATCCACACTGAGATGTGCCATGGGAGGGCAATTGAAAGCAGGTGTGATCAACCATTCATCCTGATGGCTGTAATCCCACCATAATCCGGCTTGGAAATCTCCTTCTGGAGGTGTAACCGGACTTCCTCCAGCATTTACGGCTCCAAATCTACACCAGGTTGGCAATACGCCGGGAATGACCTGCGGGCCTGTATTGGTGATCACCTGAGTCCAGTTGGTGGGCGGGAAGGTAGCGCTCTCAAAGCCTTCGGTTACTTCCACTGCAGTTGGATCGGGTGCCTGCCAAACAAGATTCACGGCAGTTGAACCATCGTTCAGAGTGGCTTGTACACCAAAGGGTGCATAGGCTATCTCGTTCAGGGTGATATTTCCCATGCTATATGCAGTGGCGCCTACATTGATGTTACCGCTGGCTGTAGTATAGCCGGGGGCATTGATGGTGTAGGCATAGGTTTGATTTGCATAAACACTGGGAAGGCTGAAGGTTCCGGTTGCTGAAGTGGTTGCATTATAGTTCTGGTAGCCGGTCAGATTGATGATGGCTCCTGATATTCCGTTTCCGGTATCGCTTGCCAGGATGGTCCCGGTTACGCCAACCACGGGCATGGGCAACAGAGTTATATTTTGAATCTCAGTTTCGTCTTCTTCGATAGTGATATTTATGGTCTGGGTAATATAGCCATATTTGCTGAAGACAACGCTATAGGTGTTGGGCAGGATATTCTGGATTTGATACTGACCCTGGGCATTGGTTGTGGTGTTGTAGGTAGTATCGGTTATCTGAACCGCCACGCCTTCCAAGGGAGTATTGCCGGCTCCCAGCACTGTTCCTTGCAGATGGCCGACTCCTCCAGGTATTCCAATGATTGTGGTTTTGGGGAATTGTCCTGTGGGAGTGGCGGTTGCCGGCGCGGTAGGATCATAAGTGGTGCTGTCGCTCTGCAGTTTTCTGGCACGGGCAGAGTTTGTGGCATCGGTCTGCGCTTTGAAGTAATCGGACGAGCTGTAGTATTGCGTGTCCATGGGCCGATTGATCATGATCACCAGATTTTCGCCGTTAAGATAAAGGTATGGCGCATTAAAAGGAATGGTGATAATGTTTTCGCCGTTGGGGAAATTCAAGGTGCCGTCGAAGACCAGCGTAAGCGAAGTAGAGGGGATCCAGCCTGCAGTCAGATCTGGCTGGGTAGTGGTGCCAATCCAAACCTTGATAGGCATGTTGGATAGATTTGTAACGAAGTTGTTATAGAACTGCAAGCCAGTAATGGTGCCCATAAAGTTACCCATTTCTGCAGGATAATACAGTCCCTCAAAGAGACTGTTCTTGTAATACATGTCGATGGGAGTGCGGGCATTCTGGCTGCCATCACCAATAGTGACTGCAAAAACCCCTGAAGGGAGCACCAGAACGGTGAGATTATTACTCTGATCGTTCAGGTTGTTTTGATCTCCGGTCAGGATCACCTTGGCATACAGCGTTACGGATCCTTCTGCGGCAGGAGTCCAGGTAACCGGTACGGAGACTGTAGCTCCTGGAGCACAGGTAACACCAGTTGCCGTAGCGAGTTCTACATTGGCTGAGTTGTATAGTTTGACAGTGTAGTTGTTTTGGGCTGCGGTTCCCCAATTGAAGATGCTTACGTTATAGATACTGGGCTGCCCAACACTGGGAGTAGCATTGCCGGAAAGCGTAGTGGCAGCCAGATCGTTGGTGGGAATCACCTCGATCATCACGTCGTCTACATACAGTGTGCGGGAAGTTCCGCCCAGTCCGTGTTTGAATACGATGTGTTTTCCTGTTCCCGTATAACCATTGAAGGTAACCACATATTCGGTGAGGGTAGTGGTCAGGCTTAGGGACTGGGTTTCCAGATAGGTGGCCGGATCGGTGGGGTTAACCATCACACCCACAGATAGCGGATATCCTGCTCCGGAACTGCGTGCCCAGAACTTAACCCTGGTAGTATTGGTCTGAATAGCCGTTCCCAAAGGTGGTGCAATCAGCATCAGGGTTGCAGATGCATCGGAAGGATTATATAGTCTGGCGCAATTGGGTTGGCTGTGGGCATAGGTCGTGGAGGCGTAGGTTGCCACTACAGCCGAAGTGGAAGTGGATTGCACAATGCTTGTCCAGTCTGGAGGCAGGTCTGGCGGAGTAACAGCATCGAAGTTTTGAGCATAGGGCAAGGTATTCAGAGTGGTATCGATGCAGTTTCCGGAAAGAGCCACAGTGTGCGGAGTGCGATTATTGCTTTGATCAAGTGTGAGGGTGTAGCTTCTGGCCAGATTGTCGGTAATCGTAATCGTGGCGGTATGTGCTCCCACCGCGGTAGGATTGTAACGAGTTCCAAAGCTGATGGCCTGTCCGAAACTGACATTGGCTGGCAGGGTGGGCAGGTTTTGCAGACTGAACATCGGACTACCGCTGATCGAAATACTACTGATGGTAAGGATTCCACCTCCGGCATTGGCGATACTGAAGCTCTGGTCATTCACGGTATTGATCAGCACGGTACCCCAGTTTTTGGCATTGGGATTGATGCTGAAGACAGGGTTGACACCGGGTGTGAAATGGAAGGTAGCCTTGGGGAACTGCGCAGAAAGCGTTCCGGCTGCTGAAGGTGCGGCAGGATCGTAAGCAGTGGTATTGGAAGTGAGTTTCCTGGCGCGGTTCGAACCCACGGTCTGCACATAGAAATTATCGTTTGTGTTGTAAATCTGGGTGTCCATGGGGCGATTGGCATAGAGAACCAAATTTCCGCTCACGTATTGGAAAGGCGTTTGTAGCGGAATGGTTATTGTGTTGTCCCCAGCAGGAAAACTCATGGTTCCATCATAGACCAACGTAAGCTCTGGAGGCAAAATCCAGCCGCCGGAAAGGTTTTCCAACTGAGTAGAACCGAGCCAGATCTTGATCGGTTTGTTCTGCAGATCGCTTACAAAGGTATTGTAGAAGCTCAGTGCGGTTATCGTGCCGAACATGTTCATTTCGCTGGCATAATACAAACACTGGTAGAGGCTGTTGTTGTAATAGAAATCAAGAGGACGGCCTTCAGTTTGGCTTCCATCGCCGATGGTAACTGCCACCACTCCTGCAGGCATCACAGTGATATTCAATGCAGGGCTAAGATCGTTGGTGGGAACAGTGTCGCCGGGAAGAACCACTTTACCGTTCAAGGCCATGGGGCCCTGTGTGGAAGGAGTCCAGGTAATTGGAACGTTGAGCTGTTCGTTTGCAGCAATGGCAGGACCAGGAACTGAAGCCAGCTCGGTTGTTCCGCTCATGATTTTAACCGTGTAGCTGCCTGCAGCTTTGGCCTGGGTTCCGGTATTTTTTATCGCAACCGTGTAGGTTGTAGCCATTCCGGAAGTGGGAGTTGTGCTACCCGTGATGGACAAAGCGGAAAGGTCGTTACGGAGAATACGGATCATGTTGGAGAAGGCAGGAGCGCTCAGCACACCATTGGTATATACGCCTTTGACTGCCCATCTGTAATTACCGTCGGGCTGAGCTCCCCAGGCGGTATCCACATAGTTGGTGTCGGTGATGGCAGTGGCGGTAAGCTGGGTCCAGGAGGTTTCATTGGTTTCATTGCCTTGCAAGAGCCGCCACACCTTGTAGCCGTTTAAGGTTCTTTGATCGGTTTGGCTGGCATCAGCTATATAATAGCTTGCTTTTGGCTGAGTCCTGGCCAAAGTATCTTTCACTCTGGCTGCGCCTTCTTCATCCGAGCCCCTGAATGCAGAGGGTATGATAGCAGGTGGGTTGGTACGGGCATAGGCAAGAGCAGGACCTACGTACAGATCGTCGATATACCATCCTGCATAACTTACCACGCTTGTGGCATACCATTCGAAACTAATCACCACATTGCTCTGTCCCTGGAATGCAGACAGATCTACGGTAAGCTCCTGCCAGGGCATGAATTCTGCCAGGGCTGAGCTTCCCCAAACGGTGGTTCCGTTTACTACTATCAAACCGTAATCCCAGGTATTGTAGCCATCCATGTAGTGCCATAAGGACAGGACGGGATTTGTAATTCCGCTCAGGTCATAGGTTTTGCGCAGATAAGACCAGCCAGTACAATTGGAATATCCTGCCAGAACTTTGGTTCCCCACAAGCCGGTACCGGAATGGGCTGCAGTTGGAGGAACGTCCACATAAGTGTCTATATCTGTGTAACCTGTAGTGGTATAGGTGTTTGTCCATTCCCAGTCGCCAAGCGGATTAGACCAGTTCGAGCTGGGTACCCAACCGCCATTATCGGTTTCAAAATCATCCACACCGCCACCACCAGTTGAACCCGGAGGCCGCCAGGTAAGGGCAACCTGGGTTTGAGCGAGGTTTTCGGTGGCTACCACAACCCGGGGCGGATTGGTAACCTCGATCATGGTAAGGGTTCCCATGTTCAGGCTGGTGGCGCCAACTACGGCAGTGCCGGTAAGATCGGAATAGCCAACCTTGGTGAGGGTATAGTTATAGCTATTGCCTGAGAGCACGCCTGTGATCGTAAAATCTCCACTGGCATTGGTGGTTCCATCGTAGTCAATGGGGCCATCCAGATGCACCTGCACACCGGCAAGGCCAACAGTGGGTTGATCGCTGCCAACCACATGCCCACTGACGCTTACGGTTGAAGAAGCGACAAGGTTGAAGTTCAGCACGGTGTTATTGCCATTGGTGATAACTGCCGGCAGGGTTTGGGTTTCATATCCGACCTTGGTGGCCGTGATATTATAGTTTCCCACAGGCAGGAAGGGGAAATTGTATTGCCCGGTGGGGGAGGTGGTTTGATGGTAGGTTTGATCCACTACTTGAATGGTAACTCCATCCAAAGGATTTCCACCGCTGGTTACGGTTCCGGATAGCGAGCCCATGCCTGTAACTGAGATAAATAGTGAGGTTTTGGGGAAGGTTCCGGAAAGGGTTCCGGCTGCGGAAGGAGCCATAGGATCATAAGTAACGCTATCTGAATAGAGTTTTCTGGCTCGGTTGGTGCCAATTGTCTGAGCCGCAAAATTATCGTTGGTATTATAGTATTGCGTATCCATGGGGCGATTGGCATAGAGAACCAGATTTCCGCCAGTATAAAAATAGGGAGTTTGCAGAGGCACGACGATCGTGTTTAATCCGCTGGGAAAGTCCAGGGTGCCGTCGTAAACCAGAGTAAGACCATCAGAAGGCAGGATCCAGCCTGCAGAAAGATCTTCCAACTGAGTGGTTCCGAGCCAGAGTTTTACCGGCATGGCAGTGAGATTTGAAACGAAATTATTGTAGAAAGATACGACCGTGATATTACCAATAACTCCGATTTCATTTTGGTAGTAAAGGGTTTCAAAGATGCTGTTCTTATAGTAGAATTCCCAGGGAACCCCTTCTGCTAAATTGCCATCGCCAATTGTGATCACCGTGGAACCAGTAGGCATTACGCTGATATTCAGGTTCGGGGATTGGTCATTGGCGGGATTCACGTCTCCGGCCAGGATCACTTTGCCATAGATGCCCATCGGGCCTTCTATGGCAGGTGTCCAGGTGATGGCAATGCCTACCTGTTCACCAGGAGCAACGGTAAGCCCGGGAGAAGTTCCCAGTTCGGTATTGTTGGCAGCATTATAGAGCTTTACGGTATAGGTGCTCTGGCTGGCAGTGCCGTTATTGA
>CAZNGW010000093.1:0-7313 GCA_964572925.1 uncultured Candidatus Cloacimonas sp.
CGGAAGAGCAAATCGAGGATTTCATCGGCACCTTAAAGAGCTTGCTATAAGTATTGCAATCACAAGGGATTGTCTGGCTGTTTCTGCAATGCCCTCATTCCTGCTTCCCTTTGCCCTCATTCCTGTGAAAGCAGGAATCTCCTGCAAATATATGAGATCCCGGGTCAAGCCCGGGATGAGGTGATCTTTTATCCTCATTCCTGCTTCCCTTTGCCCTCATTCCTGCTCCCTTTACCCTCATTCCTGCGAAAGCAGGTATCTCCTGCAAATATATGAGATCCCGGGTCAAGCCCGGGATGAGGTGATCTTTTATCCTCATTCCTGCTTCCCTTTACCCTCATTCCTGCTCCCTTTACCCTCATTCCTGCTTCCCTTTGCCCTCATTCCTGCTTCCCTTTACCCTCATTCCTGCGAAAGCAGGAATCTCCTGCAAATATATGAGATCCCGGGACAAGCCCGGGATGAGGTGATCTTTATTCCTCATTCCTGCTTCCCTTTACCCTCATTCCTGCTCACTCTTTCCCACTATATTCCCACTTGACAAGTAGGACATTTAGACTATCTTTTACACTAAAACCAGACAAACCAGAGGAGATAAAATGAAACTACTCGTCCTGTTTTACTCAACCTACGGGCATATCTTCCAGATGGCGAAAGCCGTGGTGGAAGGTGCCAAAGAGATAGATGGAATACAAGTGGAACTGAAGCAGGTTCCCGAGATCTTAAGCGAGGAAATAATTGCCAAGATGGGGGCAACCGAAGCCAAAAAGGCCTTTGCCCATATCCCGGTGGCCAGCCCGGAAGAATTGGCCAACTACGATGCCATAATTTTCGGAGCGCCTACCCGTTACGGTATGATTGCCGCACAAATGAAAGCTTACCTGGATGCCACCGGCAGTCTTTGGGCAAAGGGCGCACTGATTGGCAAGCTCGGCAGTGTTTTTACCAGCACAGCTACCCAGCATGGCGGCCAGGAAGCCACGATCCTGAGCTTCCACACTGTTTTGCTACATCACGGCATGCTGATCGCAGGACTGCCCTACAGCTTTGTGGGACAGACCATTATGAACGAAATTACCGGTGGCTCACCTTATGGGGCTTCCACCATTACCGGTGGAGATGGAAGCCGGATGCCCAGTGAGAACGAACTGGAAGGAGCCAGATATCAGGGAAGGCATGTGGCCGGATTGCTGGCTAAAATGAAGGGCTGAGACTACGAGAATGGAACGCTGATCCCTATGATCATCATGATCTGATTTATCTTGGGATTTAAAGATAACAGCAGAAGTGCCGGTTTGCTATTCACTGATTAACAAACCGGCACTAAACTCATTTAACTTGTTTTCTACTTATTCTTTATCAGGAAAATCATAAGGATCAGTGTAATCAGCGTTCTATTCTTTTCTATTTCAGGTTTTTATAGCTTTAACCGTAGTGCTGCTGTCTTTTCCAGAGATTCTGATGAAATAGATTCCGGCCGGGCTCGATTTATCCTGTTCATCCCGGCCATTCCAGCTAAACGTGCTTTCTCCGGGCTGAAGAACCAAATCTTCCCTGTAAACTGCCTGGCCTTTCAGGTTGTAGATCGTTACCGATGCTGTAGCTGAGTTTTTGCTTTCCACCGTGTAACTAAGCTTATCAGCAAAGGGATTGGGATAGCAAGCGCTGATGTTAAGCTCAGGAATGGAGATCACTACTTCATCTTCGGCATCGCTTCCACCCCAGATGCGTCCTACAAATTCCGGATGATCCACATAGGGATTGCGATTGTTTTGATAGTTGTAAACGCCTGTGTTTCTTGTTCTTTCTGCTGCATCGGGTGGATCGAAGCTGTTCCATTGCACCAGAACCGGAAGCATGTCCACATTTTGCTGCACCAGGCTTTCATTGGCATAGCGGGTATAAAAATAGAGCAAGGCTCTGGCGATATTGCCTTTAAACTGGTCTGCCGGTTCGAAAACCATCTGCCCGCCGATGCTGTAGCCCCGATAGCTCTGCCAGGGTGTATTGGCATAGTAAACGGTTGCCGCACTATGGCTTGCCACTGTATACAGCGGGTAGTTTCCCCTTGAACTGTTCACCACTGAGTTTGTGACAAAGAGGTGATGCAGGTCGGATTTCTTTTTTGAGGTGTCGGTTCCATTGAACCAGCTTTGGGCATAGGTGTGTTCGGTATTTGGATTGTCGCTGCCGGTATAGTTGTAGCCAACGTTGTAAACCTGCCCGGTATATACACAGGTAACGTTTCCGCCTGTGTTGTCCAGGGTTTGGAACAGCACTTCCTTGGAGGTGTCGTAGCTGCTGTTGGTATTGGTGGAGATCAGGGTTCTCAGGCCGTTGAACAGCTGCTGGCCTGTGAGGTTGATCACGCCGTCGTAATAGTCCGCATTCAAAGCGCTGACCACGATGATGAGGATCAGCATGAAGTATGTTTTTAGGTGTCTGTGTTGCATTATCTTTCCTGGTTCATTTTGTTTCTATGGTTATTGAGTTTTATCAGTTTATCTGCCACTTTTTTCCTCATTCCTGCGTCTCGTTTCCTCATTCCTGCACCTTTTTTTCCTCATTCCTGCACCTTTTTTTCCTCATTCCTGCGAAAGCAGGAATCTCCAGCGTCTTATTGAGATTCCGGGTCAAGCCCGGAATGAGGTAAAGCTTGTTACCACTTCGCCATTTCGCCACTTCGCCACTTCGCCAAACAGCTCTTTTTCCACCAGTTCAATCAGGATGTGGATGAAAACACCGTGCACTTCCTGAATCCTGGCAGTGCTTTGGGAGGGGACAACAAGCGGAAAGTCGCAAAGCTCTTTCAGTTTTCCGCCATCCCTGCCCAAAAGCGCAGCAGTAAAGCATTCTTTGGCATTTGCAGCTTCCAGGCCTTTGATCACGTTTGCGGAGTTACCGCTGGTGGAAATGCCGAGCACAAGGTCACCTGCTTTGGCATAGGCCTCCACTCCTCTGGCAAAAACCTGCTCGTAGCCGTAGTCATTGGCCACGCAGCTAAGGTGCCCGGGATCGCTGATTGGGATGGCCGGAAGGGCAGGTCGGTCATAATGAAAGCGTCCGGTAAGTTCTTCGGCCAGATGCATTGCGTCGCACATGCTGCCACCGTTTCCAAAAACGATCAGTTTTCCTTTTCGTTGGAAGGTTTCGGCAAGCTGTCTGGCCAGGTTTTCCAGGCTGCCAAGGGTTTCAGGGTCGCCAAGCAGGGTGTCGATAAGGACAGCTGTCTCTTTGAGAGAATCATGGATAAGGGTGTTCAAAGCGGCTTCCTTACAGGTTTTCTTTTACTTTAACCTTGGTTTTCAGTTCGGCTTCCTCGATCTCCTCGAATTCCTTCAAGGTCTGGTTGATCAGGCGAACCCTTTCTTTGTAGGGGATAAATGCGCTTTTAAAGCCGTTCAGGATTACGTATTTCACGGTGGGATAATCCAAGCCGAGTTCGTTGATGGCCAGCATATATTCGTCGGTCACGGTTGTATCGCTGATGATGCGATTGTCGGTATTGATGGTAACCCGTAGGCCGTAATCGATATAAAAATCAATCGGATGACTGCGGATATCAGAGACTGCCTTGGTGTGGAAATTGCTCTTGATGCAAATCTCAACCGGGATGCGATGATCATTCACATAGTTCAGCAAGTCACCGTCTTCCACCAGCCTGGTGCCATGCCCGATGCGATGCGTTCCGCAATAGTGCAAAGCCTGATGGATGCTTTCGGGTCCGTATGCTTCCCCGGCATGGATGGTGATATTGAGGTTATTTTTCAAGGCCAGGTCAAAGGCGTCTTTATGGTCTTTGGCTGGGTGATTGTATTCACCCCCGGCCAGGTCAAAGCCGATCACCCCTTTGTTTTTGAAGGCAATAGCAAGCTCTGCCAGCTTCAAAGAGGTTGTGGGGTCCATATTGCGGATTCCGCAGATGATCACCCCGGTTTTGATCCCAAAATCACGTTCCCCGTGTTTAAGCCCATCTATCACAGCCTGGGAAATCTCAGTCAGTTTCAGCCCGTTAAGGGTATGTAAAATTGGGGAATATCGCACTTCCATATAGCGAACGTTTTCTTTGGCGGCATCTTCTGCCAGTTCGTAGGCAGCGCGTTTGAGGCCTTCCTTGTCCTGCAGAACCAGATTCACGATGTGAAAACCGCGCAGGTAATCTTCCAGGCTTTCGGTTTTGTCCCCGCAAACGATCAGGTCACGTAGTTTTTTCTTGTCCAGAGTGGGGAGTTTTATGTTGTTTTGCTTGGCAAGATCGATGATCGTGTCAATCCGCACACTGCCATCCAAATGCACATGCAAATCCGTTTTTGGCAGTTTCTCGATGAATTCTCTTGTCATCTTGATCTTCATTTTCTTATTCCTCTTCTTACTTTCATAACAAACTATCTGACATGGGCTTTGTGTCAACTGGTTTTTAAGTGGAAGGGTGGAAAGGTGGAAGGGTGGAAAAGTGGAAGGGTGGAATGCTGCATAAGCCTACTAACAGGCCGCTAATGGTTTTTTTGCAAATCTCTGGTTACGGGTTAGATAATATGGATTACCTTCTGCTTTGGAAGTGATAAGATGATTTGCAAAAATCGTGATACTCATTTGCAGAAATCGTGGACTTGATTGAAGGCGATTTGCAGCCAATGTGATACGATTTGAAATAATAAGTGAGAACGCATATCTGTACCATAGCATTCCGTTGCTGTTACAAAAAGATAGAAAAGAGCAAAAATTTAGCTTGACATTAATCTGATAATGGATCATGTTGTTGTTTGTGTATGATAATGTTATGTGCTTCCGCATTTCAATATCTACACAGAAGAGAGGTATAACATGAAAAACGTGATTAGATTCCTTCTATTAGCTTGCGTTTTGTTAGCAAGCATTATTCCGCTGGTTGCCCAGAACGATATTAGTCTGGTTCAAACCTTTGATTCTGGAGAAAGGAAATTTGACCGTATCTTCCAACTGGATGAAACTCACTACCTGTCATTTTGGAGTAATTCGCTGAGAATCTATCAGATAGTTAATGACCAGATCAACGTGGTAACTGAAACAGTGGTGAAAGATTGTTTGATTCCAGCTTCAGTTATGAACAACAACCGGGTCTATGCTCTGGCTGAAGGGGATGGGGTCTATGTGTATCAAATTACACAGGACTATCAGATTGTGCTGGAGCACATTGTTCCTTTGATCCCTGTGAATGATGCGCATCATATTTCATTGTACATTTTGGGTACGAAGATGCTGGTGCAAAGCGTCCACAATTCAGACTATGTAAACTCAGGCATCAGTTACTCCCTTGATACTTACGACATAGTAAATGAACTTCAGCCCGTACATCTGAGTAGGTTTTGGCTTCCCAATAGCGATTTGCTATATGGAGCTGTCCAAGTTCCGAGTGGCTACTACCTGGGCACTTTCTATGGATTTGTTTATTACAGTTCAGACTTGATAAGTATGGAACCACCCTTCCAGCTTCCAGGTACAATTCCGGGAAACGAGGGCATCGAAACATCATTCGTTCATGAGGGTAAGCTATACTTTAAGACTATTGATCAGAATCAGTCTAATCTACGGCGCTACACTGTGAATGCTGATCACAGCCTAAGCCTTGATTGGGTGCAGACTATGCCGGGGTATTGGTTTGGTGGCATCCGATTTGAGCCAGACAGAGTAGTGATGCTGACTACAAACATATCTGATACCAGTTATGCGATGATCTATGAGGTAAATGGAGAGACATGGCAACAAACCGCTTGCCAGACTATTCCTATCATCTCCTTTTTTTTCCCGATTAGTAGTGGATACTTGGGGTTTCATACCACGTCAGTAACCCGTTGCAATAGTACTTTCACAGATGCTCAGATTCTATACAGTTCCCCGGTTATGCAGATTGCGGGGATTATCATGAATCGCTATGTGGTGCTTGATGCCTATGAAGAAGGGATGACAAGATTCTTCGATCTGCAGACTGGAAACTGGTTGGACATGATATCTTCATTCCATCTAAACCAGTACTACGACCGCTGGAACAAAACAGAGATTATCCTGGGGAACGGTCGTAGCTGCCATCTGATCAGCTTTGACGATAATGGAATTGCATCCAGCACTAGCTTCAGTCTAAATTTGGAATCCATATACTATTCCAGTGTTGAGAGTAAGTGGGGAAACCGGATCTTGAGTTTGATTTCCTGGGACCCTACCTGCGTGGTCAGGCTGTTTGAATATGATAATGGACTTGTTACGCCGCTCAACACCTGGGCCGTTGATTTCTATGCTCCGAATGCAGAGTTCTATGGCCCAAATCATTTCTATATGTTGCAGCGTGAATTAAATAACGAGCACATACATTTTTACAGGATAAATCCGGATTACAGCATCACAGAGCTAGCGTCTATCCCAGTTAGTGAAACATACAGAGTATACCAGGGTGGGAGCTTTATAGCTACCAGTGGGACTGATAACAATCTGATCGACATCAGTAATCCTGACATGCCCTTTCTCGTATCCACTTTTACTCTTGGCGGTCACCCCTGGAAGAACATCAGTTACAATGGAGATGGCCTTTTCTTGTATACTGGCATACAAACCATGGCAAAATCACAGGTCATAAACACGCAGGGCGATCTTGTTACATCGTTTTATGCGCATTTGCCCTGGTATGTGGGTGAGAATCGTTTTGTTACTTACAACAATATCCATTTTTGCATCATGGAACATCCGGTAATTGTGGGTAATGAGGATGAACATCAAGTTCCGGCTATTAGTTGCTTGGGCTTGCCATATCCCAATCCTTTCCGGGAGCTGTGCAGGATTCCAGTAACGATGAAAGAATCTGGCGAAATGAAGTTAAGCGTCTTCAACCTGAGAGGTCAGATAGTGACCGACATCCAAAACACTCACCTGACCAAGGGAGAATATGTAATTACCTGGGATGGTAAGGATAGGAACGGCAGAATATTGGCGAATGGTATCTATGTATTGCGCTTGCAAACCCGAGAAGGTATCTTTACCCAGAGGACAGTTCTGCTGAAATAGAGAGCTTTTGCGGTTTTCAAGGGAGTGGACGATGGTCTGCGAGCCTACGGCTCTTCGAACCCATCGCTATATGAATATCGCCATCTGGGCTCGAATTGGAGTTTAGCCGAGTAGGAGTCATTTGCGCCAACGTAAAGTGATTATAGACATCCAGATTTTCGGGTGCAAAGAACTCGTATAATTTACCTTCTACCTCAATCTTTTAATCTTGTTTCACTTTTTCACTTTTCCACCTTTCCACCTTTTCACTGACTTATACAAAATCATTTGACCTCAAACAG
>CAZNGW010000094.1:0-7241 GCA_964572925.1 uncultured Candidatus Cloacimonas sp.
TGCTGCTGGGTTTTATCCACATGGAGTCTGGATGGCTGTAGCTTGTTGCTCCGTTCATGGCAACTACCTTGATCCAATAATAAAGGTATCTCCCCTCGTCATTCTGGATTATGTCGCTGTCCTCAAAATCGTAATTGTGCAAAGTGCTTGTGTTAGTAGCTGCGATGAGGGCCGAAACCTGAATGGCATCACTGAGTATTGGGGTTTCCGAACGCATAACGCTAAATCCCAAAATCCCACTTTCATAATCGGTACTCCACTCCAACAGGACATCCGTAAGGCCAACCAAAGTGGCGTTGAAATAGCTGAACACTATTTGCGGCTCGGTTATATCTAAACGGCAGGTATTGGAATAGGGGCTATATCCGCTACCCAGAAAAGCGCGCACCCTGAAGAACACAATCTGCTGTCCCCCGGTTATCAGTTCTGCCTGACTAACATTGCCCACGTCCTGATCCTGAACGATGAAACTACTGAATAAGGAATCGGCACTTACGTCCACCCTATAGGAAACAGCATCCAGAGACTGTGTCCAAAAAGCTGTAAATTCGTCACTGGCATAGCTAACCCCTCCCCGTGCCTGGGGTACCCACAGTCTGGTTACATATTCTGGATGGTCGATGAAGGGATTACGGTTTCCCTGGCGCTCCTGGATGCGATCATTGCGCCGGCGTTCCCAAGCATCTGGTGGATCTTGGTAATGCCATTGCAATAAAGTGGAGAGCTTGCCGTAGAAAGGTCCGTTGGTGGGTGTGGTGTCTTGCAGTTCAAGGTCATAGCTCGTATCCACTCCCTCATAGCGGACAGCCATATAAAACAGCATTCTGGCCACATCACCCTTTTCGACGGGACGTGGTTCCCAGCTATTTGTGGCTGTGTTGCATCCCGTCGTATTGCCATAACCCTGATAGGGAGTGCTATCCACATAAGGCGTTCCACCATTGTCAAAATCCTTGTTGCCCTTGGCGGAATTTACGGTTACGTCGCAAGGTCTGAGATGATGCAGATCGGTTCCTGCCGGTCGGGATGTTCCAAAGCTGCCATGGCTTACACTCCAGGTATGTTCGCGGTTCCATTGGTCTGCACCTGTACCATAATTGCTTTTGGGAATGCTCCAACCGGTGTAGGTTTCAATGATGTTATTTGTTTGCAGGCTGTCTTCGTCGGTATATTGCAGTTGTTGCCAGAGGGCATCATAGGAAAACTGGGTAAGATGTGTGTTGCGGATAAGATTGTGTAGATTTGCCTTGAGTATTTCTCCGCTGCCGGATATATCATCATAATAACCGGCCAGGCCGGTATTCAACGTGGTGCAGGAATTGGGATTGTCTATCGAGGTTCGGACAAGATAGTGGGTGTCGGTTCCCGTCCCGTTTATCTCATAAGCTCTGAACCAATACAAGGTATTCCTTTGCAAACCTGTAACAGCCACCGTATTGAGCTCTTCCCCCTCCACAATCTGAGTGGAGCCATTATAGATAACCTGTTCTCCAACTCCCTCGTAAAGTGAACTGGCAGGATATTCGGTTCCATCTGCCGGCTCAGAGAATGTATTGGCAGTATTGATCACCACCATTCTGCGTGAACCATTACCCGGAGTCCAACTGGCTTGAACCGAAGTATTTCCAGGATACAGGACGATTTCACTGGTTTGCACTGTGGGGGTTGCTATGTCTGCAGTTGTGATCTCAAGCTGTGGACTGAAGCCCGTCCCGGATGAATTTGTGGCAAAGGCTCGCACATAGTATAGCGTGTTATCCTGCAATCCGGTTATCGTTCCGGAAAAGGGACTGATCCCACTGCCAAAGGCTTGAAAGCTATCCGAAAGCTCAGGCAGAGGTTCTGTGCTCCAGCAAAAGCCCCTTTCAGTGATTGCGCTATTTCCCGCCGATTCAACAGTGGTACTCAAAGTGGCGGTTTGATAGGTGATGGCCGTTGCCACAGGAAGTGAAAGCTCCGGCAAAGGATCGGCAAGGTAGCTGGTTACAAAGATATCATGGATGTAAATGGCATGGCTCGGAAAGGCAAGTCTGAGAGTGGTTGGTTCGTTTAGCCCCACCCGCTGGTAAAAAGCAGTTCCGGCAGCACCAATCCCGTTGAAAGTTGTGATGTCCGTCCAAGTGTCATTAACCAACTTCTGCAAGCGCACACTGCGTCCAGCAGAACCGGCGGCAAACACAAATTGCACGTCACCCACATTACTGAGTTCCGGCAATTGAACAATGCCATTGGCAGCCTGACACTGGATCCGACCAGCGCTGCCCACCCCTGAAGCCGCTGCGTTGGGAGATACCAGACAACTTGTAAGGTTCACCGTTCCAGCCGGAATCTGTTGGGTATAATTCCCATAAGAAGTGGTGGCATTCCAGTTCTGGATATTTTCGTTCACCACCAAGGCTGCGCCAAGCGTAGTGCTTAGCATCAGCAGCCAAACCAAGCCAAGGTATCGTAGGATATATGTTTTAGTAACTTTCATTTTGATACTCCAGAATAGACTCATAAGTTATTTATAATAGCTTTTCCTGTGTTTTTTGTCAAGTCTTTCCTGCATTAGGATTGATGGAATCAGGGATAGAAAAATATACAAGGAGCTTTTTAGGCATGTAATCGTTTATTCCCATTACCCTACTGGCGCTCTTACACATTGCAGAATAATGCATTAGACGAAGCTAAGCTTATTAAGGTTGCTCCCGGATAGATCAGCTCAGATAGATAAATTGCTGATTGATCGCCAGCCTCGACTTAACCTTCAACGACTGATATCTCAATATTTCCTTCAGGGCATGATTTTTACTTGACATAATTATGCATTATTGCATATTGAAAATAGGATGTTTTTGTTACCCGTAAAACGGGAGATAAAACTACAAAACAGGAGTTTAGATATTAGAAGACAAATAAGGAGTTACCATGCGAAAGACCACATTCATCTTTATCCTGATACTCGTCTTTGGCTTAGTCCAGGGAGTATGGGCCACAGTTAGTGAATATTCATTTTCATCTACCCAGAATGTGTTCACGGAAATTAGCGGAGGAACCGTTCTGGGAACTGCTACGAACGACAACGAAAGTTTCAATGCCATACCGCTGGGCTTTACCTTCACTTACAATGGAGCGGATTATACCGAGATTAGTGTTCAGACCAATGGTTTCCTGGCAATGGGCGCTACGGTTGCCACCAGCAATACCGCCATCAGTGCAGCCACAGGAACCAATAATATCGTTGCCGCACTAAATCGCGATATTAAAAGCCGCGATACCGGCGAATTGATGTATCTGGCAAGCGGAACCGCTCCCAACCGGATTTTCACCGTTCAATGGAAACATTATCGCCGTGCGCCCACTACCACGGCAAATGATGATTTTAGCTTCCAAATTCAACTATTGGAAAACGGGAATAAAGTTTCCTTTGTATATGGAACTTTTACCACAGTTACAGCCTCCACCGCAGCAGCAATCCAGGTTGGGTTGAGAGGTGATTCCAATACTGATTTCAGCAATCGAACCACCACAACTGACTGGAGTGCCACCGCAGCAGGAACCGCCAACAATAACTTCTGCACCCTGAGTGCCACGGTTTTTCCTGCCAGCGGTCTGACCTTTACTTTTCAACCCCCTGCTGCAGGCGAGCCACCTTTAGCAGCCCAAAATCCTGTTCCGGTCAATAATGCTGTCAATGTGCCTATAGCCGCCAATCTGAGTTGGATTTCGGGAGGTGGAAATGTGGAGGGTTACAAGGTTTATCTGGGAACCGACAACCCGCCCACCAATATTGTAAATGGCACGACGCAAACCGGCACGAGCTACAATCCTGCCGACTTCAGCTACATTACTACATATTACTGGAAGATAGTCCCCTACAATAGCTTCGGCGATGCGCTGAACTGCCCGGTATGGAGCTTTACAACTCTGGCGGATCCTACGGTTACCACTTATCCCTATAATCAGAATTTTGATGCAGTAACCGCTCCCACTCTGCCTTTGGGCTGGACGACCATCAATGCCAATAATGACAGCTACACTTGGGAAACCTATGCCGGTAACTATCAATCTGCCCCCAATAGTGCGAGGATGCGCTTCAATGCTTCCCTGGCCATGAACGACTGGCTGTTAATGCCCCCTATGCAGCTTGCTCAAGGAACTTATTACAAGGTTAGGTTCTATTATCGTGGTACTACTACTGAGAATCCGGAAAAGCTGGCTCTATATTGGGGAAACCAGCCTACTGAAGCGGCTCTTACCAATCAGATCTTTGTGAACGAGAACATCACCAATATCACCTATACGGCTGTGGAAGCCATAATGCAAGCCCCGTCAACCGGGATTTATTATTTTGGTTTCAAGGGTTACAGTGATATGGATATGTTCTACATCTATCTGGACAACGTAACTGTCGACGTTTGGGTAGAGGTGCTTAATCCTCCGCGTAACCTTGCTGCGGCGATCAATGGATTTGACGTTACCCTTAGCTGGGATGCACCTTTGCCCAGTAGAGCGCTTCTGGGCTACAAAGTTTATCGGGACAATGTTCCCATAGCTACTTTAAATGATCCTGCAGTGCTAACCTATACTGACGCGGGGCTTACTTCAGGCATGTATAGCTATAGCCTGTCTGCGCTCTATACATCAGGTGAATCGGTTCTGATAGGTCCCATCCTGGCTGATGTGGCTCCAGTGATCTTACCGCCTGCGAATCTAACCGCCAACGTGGTAGATCGCGATATCACCTTGAACTGGACAAATCCTGAAGGGAACTGGATTACCTGGAGTAACATGACCTTGGGAAATTCCGTGGGAACCGGCTCGGCAATAACCTTTGACGTGGCGCACCGTTGGGCTCAGGAAGACCTCATTCCTTATGCCGGACGGTCCATATCCAGAATCGAGTTTGTGCCTGTATTTAGCAACTGCACCTATACCATCAAAATCTGGACAGGCGGTTCGGCTACCAATGCAGGTACTTTGGTTCATTCACAGGTGGTAAGCAATCCCGTGATGAACGAATGGAATCTGGTGATCTTGAATGCCTGGATTCCCATCCCTGCCACCGGCGAGCTTTACTATGGTTATGAAGTGAATACCCAGGGAGGTTATCCTGCGGGTTGCGATAGCGGTCCCCAGATAGAAGGCAAAGGTAACATGATGTATTTCCAGGGAGCCTGGCAAACCCTTACCCAAGTAGCGCCAACGCTTACCTATAACTGGGCGATCAGGGCTTTTGCGCAGTTCTCTGCCCCTGCTGAGGTGTCAGAATTGCAACCGATTCCTGAACTTCATGACTATCCTGTGACGACGGAACCGCTGGTGCTTAACCACTATGATCCCAATCCTGACTGCAGGGTGATATCTGGTTATAAGGTTTACCGGGATGGCACTTTGCTTTCCACGATTAACGACGAAGAAATAAATACTTATACCGATTATGGTTTGCCCAACGCCACCTATCTGTATACGGTAACCTCGGTTGCCTCTACAGGAGAATCGGAACCAGCCACCATTCAAGTAGTGTTGAATTTCCAACTGGCACAGCAATTCTTTGGTGATGACTTTGAATCCTATCCTGATTTTGCCACCACCTTCGCTCCCTGGAACCTGCGTGATCTTGATCATTCCACCACCTATGGCTTTACTGGGATTGAATTCCCCGGCTCAGGAACGGCGATGTCCTATATTGTTTTCAATCCATCTGCCACCACTCCTCCTATGACCACCATTGCTGCTCATGGGGGCTCAAAAATGCTGGCCTGCATGTCGGCGACAACACCTCCTAACAGCGATTGGATGATTGCGCCTAGAGTAACCCTGGGCACCAACAGCGCTGTGAAGTTCTTTGCCAGATCGCATACCGATGCCTATGGCCTGGAGAGATTCAGAGTGGGGGTTTGCACCCTTCCCGCCATTGTGGTTCAGGGATTTACCTATATTAGCGACGGTGAATATGTGGAAGCTCCTGCTGAGTGGCATGAATATGTTTATGACCTTTCCGCCTACGATGGACAAACGGTGTTCATCGGCATCCGCTGCGTAACAGACGATGGTCTCGCATTTTACGTGGATGATTTTACCTTGCATTCAGACGGTGGTATGATCGTTGAAGGTGATGATCCTCTGGCTCCGCCTTTGGTAACAGAATTGAAGGGTAATTACCCCAATCCTTTCAATCCGGAAACCACCATCAACTATAGTTTGCAGGGAGATATTCCGGTTAACTTGGAGATATACAACCTTAAGGGTCAGAAAGTGAAGACTCTGGTGAATGAAGCCAAGGCAGCAGGAAACCACAGTGTTGTTTGGAAAGGCACGGACGACAATAACCAGCCTGTGGCCAGCGGAGTGTATTTCTTCAAGATGAATGCCGGTAAATACAGCAGCACCCGCAAGATGATCCTGATGAAATAGATGAACTGGTTAGCGAGTTAACAGGTTAATGGTTAATGTCGTGCAGCCCAGAACTTGGAAATCAGGTTCTTTCCTGAGAGCTGATTATCCTTACAGGTTAGTGAACACTAGTTCGTGTACAAGCGACCCTCATTCCTGCGCAAGCAGGAATCTCCTGCAGTTAAAGGAGATTCGGAGTTAAACTCGGATTAGGCGGAACAATAAAAGAGAACCCCGGACTTGCTCCGGGGTTTCCTTTTGTTGTAGAGGTAAATGCCACTTCGCCTTTCCGGACGTCGCTTTGGCAAGCGACGGTACCTTCATTGGGGTGGAGACGTCCCCATCGCCACACAGACCCAGGACTCCAAGACCCCATGACCTAAACCCACCACACTCCTGTAGTAGTTTGACTGCAATAAAAAACACCTCCCTAAACAAGGGAGGTGTTCTGGTTATTTTTTCGGTTAAACCGTAGTCTGCAGCTTATCTCAGGATGTTAGGATTTGCCCAGAAGCTGCTTGCGTTAAGTCTGCTGATGCTTCCTATGCCTCTGGCATGAGGAACGCTATCGGCGACAACTTTGAAGAATTGTTTGTCTGCGGGTCCACTATAGGTGTATGTGGTTGCAGTTGGGCTGTCCAACAAGTTCCAGGGATCCGGAGCATAAGGATCAATGGCACCATACACATCATAGTGATGCGCACCGGCAACGGCATCCCAAGATACTACAGGTGAACCTGCCACATTGGCGATGGTGATCACAGGGGCTGCCAAGCCAGTGGCGTCACCGGTCTGGATATAGGCTCCAATAGCCCATTCGCCAACAATGGTTGTGGTATAGATATCCCCACCCATAATGATGT
>CAZNGW010000095.1:0-6029 GCA_964572925.1 uncultured Candidatus Cloacimonas sp.
AGCAGTGATGACATTCTCCCCCAGCCTGTTCCGGCAAGCTTTAGCTGCTATCCGAATCCGATGCGGGGCAACTTGAATGTCAAGCTTAGCCTACCCGCTCAAACGAAAGCTGAACTGGCTGTATATAACCTGAAAGGGCAGAAGATAAGGTCTTACGATGGCCTGAATGCAGATAACGCGGAGCTTACCTGGGATGGATTGGATCAGCAGGGCAAGTCCACTGCCAGCGGAATCTATTTCCTCAGGCTTACCAGCGAAGGAAAAATCAGGCAAAGCAAGCGCATCTGCAAGCTATGATCCCGGCATCTACTGAATGATCATTAAGCCTGCATTATGGGTGTGACCCTTATTTCACCCTTAATGCACCCTTAATGCAAGTGGGGAAGATATATCAGGCAGGTTGATATATTTCCACAGGTTATTTACCAATCAACTGAGGGCTTTCCCCTTGTTTTTCCGGATAGCAGAATTAGCTTATAAGTTGACTGAATCCAGTTACAAAACATCGCATAAAGGAGTTATCATGTATTCAGTTAGCAGGTATGTCGCCTTAGTTTGCGTCTTTGTTCTGTGTGTGTCGAATTTACTTGCCGTTAAGTTCGACTCTGCCGAGTTCTCCGATCCCGCCAAGGTTGCCCAGAAATATGTGCAGTCCAAGCTGGGAGAGCTTTCCAAAAACAACGTTAAAAGGGTGATTATCACCGATTGTGCCGGAGCATTTACGATCTCGAAAACCACCTCTCCCGGGGCTTGGGAATCGGCAGATCTTTCGGTTTACAAGAAACAGGAGAAAACGCTTACCACCTCAACGCCTTTCAATCAGGAGTTCATTGCCTACGAAAGCACCAGGGTTTATGAAGCGGTAAAAGCCATGCTGGAAAAAGCAGGCTTTGAAGTTCTGCCCATGGAAGCCTATACTTCGCATGAGATCTATCAGCAGATGTCAAAATTCATGGAATCTTCGGATGAGGATACGCAGCGGAAAAACAGCTATCTTATGCAATCGCAGTCTTCCCGAACCCTGAAAGTCCCTGCTTATGGTTTGCGGCTTTATCCCGACAACATTATGAGTATGCTGAAAATCCAGCCGATCGTGATGAACAAAGGCAAAATCCTGGTGGACAACAATGCCCAGGCCTTTGTGCGTATCGGTTACGGAGTTGATTCATCCTCCAGCTCAAAGCCCATTCTGCAGGGATTCTCCATTGAGTTCGACACCGGGATAAAGAGCTATGCCACCGGCAAAAAAGACAAAGATGGAAATAAGGAATTTGTTCATCAAACCACGAAAAGTGGATTTGTAAGCTTGAAGGCCGGACAGACTCTGAATTATCAGAAAGACGTGCTGGGCTCGCAGAAATATCTGGATCCCACAGCTTTTGATGCAGCCTTGATGGAAATGGTAAACTCGTTGATGCCGGCTTTTGAAACAACCTTGAAAGGAGAAGTGTCTAAGTATATGCAATAGGTGCAAGCTAACAGGTATCAGGTTTCAAGGGGTAGTGATTTAGTGATAAGGGACAGATATGTAAAGAGGCGAAGTCTGTAGTTGATTTCCCTCGTTCCTGCGAAAGCAGGAACCTCATATTGCTTTGGGAGATCCGGGATCAGGTCTTTAGTGAATACTGTGCTACTTCATTACTTCATCACCTCGTTACTACTTCACCCCTCGACCTCCCAAGATTTCCCTTTACTAAAAAACCCAGCCCCTAATCTTGACAATGGCTAAGATTGATTTAAATCAAAAATGAAAATAGAAGGAAAAACAATGGAGAACCTCAAACCCTTGGAAAAGCTGAAGGCAAAAAGGGAAGAAGCCCTTTTGGGCGGTGGTGAAAAGCGAATCGAAGAGCAACATGCCAAAGGCAAACTTACTGCCCGCGAACGCATTGCCCTGCTCGTTGACCCCGATAGCTTTGAAGAATTCGACATGTTTGTGGTGCACCGCAACACCAATTTCGGGATGGAACAATACATTCATCCCGGCGATGGAGTAGTTACAGGTAGCGCTACGATCAACGAACGTCCTGTATATGTTTTTGCGCAGGATTTCACGGTTTTTGGCGGCTCACTGTCCATCACCTATGCGGAAAAGATCTGTAAAGTGATGGATATGGCCATCAAAAACGGCTGTCCGCTGATCGGACTCAATGATTCTGGCGGAGCTCGAATCCAGGAAGGGGTGGATGCCCTGGCCGGCTATGCAGAAATCTTTTGGCGCAATGTGATGAGCAGTGGCGTAATTCCCCAAATTTCTGCCATTCTGGGTCCCTGTGCCGGTGGTGCGGTCTATTCTCCTGCCATTACAGACTTTGTAGTGATGGAAAAAACCAATAGCTACATGTTTGTAACCGGTCCCAAGGTTGTGAAAACCGTACTTAATGAAACTGTGAGCACCGAGGACCTGGGTGGGGCAAAAGTGCATGCCAGTAAAAGCGGTGTGGCGCATTTCATCACTGGCAGCGAAGAAGAAACCCTGCTGCTGATCAAGCTGCTGCTCAGCTATCTGCCTTCCAACAATATGGAAGATCCGCCCTGCATTCCAAGTGCTGATCCCATAAACAGATATTGCGACGTTCTGAACGAGCTGATTCCGGATAATGCCAATAAACCCTACGACATTCTGGATGTGATCCATCCCATCGTGGATGATGGTGAATTTCTGCAGGTGATGAGCAATTTCGCACAGAACATCGTGGTTGGTTTTGCCCGCCTGAATGGTCATTCCATCGGAATCGTGGCAAATCAGCCCAAAGTTCTGGCCGGCGTTTTAGACATCGATGCCAGCATCAAGGCTGCCCGTTTTGTGCGTTTCTGCGATAGTTTCAATATCCCCTTGGTGGTGCTGGAAGACGTTCCTGGCTTTCTGCCTGGAACCATGCAGGAACATAACGGGATTATCCGGAATGGCGCAAAGCTTCTCTATGCCTTTGCCGAAGCCACTGTTCCCAAGATCACGGTGATCATCCGCAAAGCCTATGGCGGTGCCTACTGTGTGATGAACAGTCGACATATGCGTGCTGACCTGGTTTATGCCTGGCCTAGTGCCGAAATTGCCGTGATGGGTCCCAAGGGTGCAGTGGAGGTGATTTTCCGCAAGGAAGCCATGGCTTCGGAAGACCCCAAGGCCGCTCTACTAAAGCGAGAAGCGGAATACCGCGATAAATTTGCCAATCCCTATAACGCTGCTGAACGTGGCTATATAGACGATGTGATCGAACCTGCCCAAACCCGTTTCCGGCTTGTCCGTGCCCTGGAGATGCTGGCCAATAAAAAAGACAGCATCCCACCTCGCAAGCATGGCAATATCCCGCTATAAAGGTGCAGGTATGAGGAAGATACACCTTTTAGTCCTGCTGCTTTGCGGGTTACTGCCGTTATTTGGTCTTGCACCAACTGCGTCTGTCCTGGTTCATCCAACTGCCATGGACAGTCTTGCCCAGGCGCGTGAGAAAGAGATCCTGTCTGAATATGGATTTGATGACAGCGATAAACTCTCCGAAGTGGCAACCAGGCTGGAGATTAGGAATCAGGATCGCTGGAAACGCTATCTTGGCCTGGAACCCGAAAACAAAAAACTGGATGCGATGAGCCTCAGAAAGCTGGGAATAACTCCTTATCGCGCTTTGCTGGCTCAGCAATTCAGCGTTTACGGCTACACGGAGCTTTCCACTTTGAATGAAGTGGCCTCCAGCCTCAGTATGCCGATCAAGAAACTGAAACAGCAGTTGGGCCTTAGTAATGCAAATTCCCGCACCTGGGATAGCTATTCTCTGCAATCTCTGGATCAGAATCCTGAAAAGATCAAAGCCATTCATGACGCCTTTGTGGAAAACAGCTTGGCCTATGGCATCAGCGTTACCCTGGTCGGCATGCTCACCGTGTTTTCAGCGCTGCTGATTACCAGCCTGGTGATCGGACAATTAGTGCATTTGAACCGCCCTCCCAAAACTGCCAAACCCGATCTTAAACTTAGTCCGGGAGGAAAAGTGGTGGCTGCTTCGGTAACCCTGAACCGCAATATGATCGCGGCTATCATCACAGCCCTGCACATCCATCAACAATCCCTTGAGGAAAGGCGCAAGATGGCTTTGACCTTCCGTAGAACGCCTACCAATCAGTGGCGCGCCAGTGCCGTGCTCAGCATGCCAAATCGGGAAATAACCACCAAACGGAGATAAGATGAAAACCTATAAACTAATGATAAATAACGAAAAATACGATGCCCGCATCGTGGAATACAGCCCTACCCATGCCAAGATAAATATCAATGGCACAGACTATCTGGTGCAAATAGAAGATGATAAAGTGCAAAGCATCCCCAAACTGGCAAATCAGGAAAAGGCGGTGCCTCTGGCTCCCAGTTTCAGTGCCGGCAGCGAACTTGGCAGCGGGGAAGTGCGAGCCCCAATTCCCGGAGTGATAGTGTCCATTCCGGTTTCCGAAGGCCAGGAAATTAAAAAAGGCCAAACCATTATCATCCTGGAAGCCATGAAGATGCAGAGTGAGATCGCTTCGCCCTTCGATGCCAGAATCGGCAAGATATTCGTGAAAGAGCGTTCTCCGATCCAGGAAGGCGATCTGATGATGACCCTGGAAGGAGTGGAAGTAAAAGCTACCTCCCAACCCAAAACTCCCCGTCCCAGCGCAGCAGCCTTGGCGGAAAAGAGTGCCGCAACCCAGGAAAAGATACTCAGAGCTCCAATTCCCGGCACGATAATAGAAGTTAAAATCAGCCAGGGAAGCTATGTGCAGGAAGGTGAGGTTGCCCTGATCCTGGAAGCGATGAAGATGGAATCGGAAATTCATAGCAACTGCAGCGGCAGAGTGTCGAAAGTCCTGGTAAATAAAGGCGACATCGTGCAGGAAGGCGATGCCCTGATCGAGTTTGAGGACTAATGGCATGCAGGAATTAGCTCAATTCATTCAAACCACAGGCTTTCTAAACATAACCTGGGGCAACCTGTTGATGATCGTTTCCGGGCTGGTATTTATCTATCTGGGTATCAGCAAAGAGTTTGAGCCTTTGCTTCTGGTTCCCATCGGCTTTGGCATCGTGGTGGGAAACATCCCCGGCGTTTCGGAACAAGGCTTGGGAGTTACCGATTCCGGTTCGGTGCTGAACTACCTCTATTTTGGTGTGAACAAAGGTGTTTATCCCTCTTTGATATTCCTTGGGATAGGGGCAATGACGGATTTTTCGACGCTGATTGCTAATCCGCGCTTGATTCTTTTGGGTGCGGCTGCCCAGTTTGGCATCTTTGCCACCTTCATGGGTTCCATCCTTTTGGGATTCAACATCATGGAAGCCGCTTCGATCGGAATAATCGGTGGAGCGGATGGCCCTACCTCGATCTTTCTGGCATCCAAGCTGGCCCCACATCTTCTGGGCTCAATTGCGTTGGCTGCATATTCTTACATGGCTTTGGTGCCGGTGATCCAACCGCCTATCATGAGGCTGCTCACAACCAAAAAAGAACGCCTGATTCGCATGAAAGCGCTGAGAGTGGTATCCAAGAAGGAAAAGATCATTTTTCCGCTGGTTGCCTTTGTGGTAACGACCTTTATTTCTCCCGGCAGCGTGGTGCTTTTGGCGATGCTGTTTTTAGGTAACCTGCTTAAAGAAAGCGGGGTTACGGAACGCCTGGCCCAATCTGCACGCAGTGTCTTGATCGATGTGGTAACCGTGTTGATCGGCCTTACTGTGGGAGCCAAAACTACTGCCGCAGTGTTTCTTACCCCTGCCACGATCAAGATATTTCTGTTGGGTGCGGCTTCTTTTGCAGTTGCCACAGCAGCAGGGGTGCTCTTTGCCAAAATCATGAATCTCTTTACCAAAAACAAGATCAATCCCCTTATCGGAAATGCCGGAGTTTCGGCAGTTCCGGCTTCCGCCAGAGTTTCTCAGATGATCGGGCAGCAGTATGACCGCACCAACTATCTGCTGATGCATGCCATGGCTCCAAATGTAGCCGGAGTGGTGGGTTCAGCAGTGGCGGCAGGAGTGCTGCTGGGGATTTTGGGGAATT
>CAZNGW010000095.1:6129-7223 GCA_964572925.1 uncultured Candidatus Cloacimonas sp.
CACTAAATAAAAAACGAGGAGGCTTAAAATGCCAAAAGTCCTGATTGCCACAGAAAAACCTTTTGCCGCGGAAGCCGTGCAAAAGATCAAGGCGGAGCTTGATGCCGCCAAGTATGAGTATTCCTTTTTGGAAAACTACACCGACGTTAAAGACCTGCATGCCGCTTTGGCGGATGCGGAGGCAGTGATCATCCGCAGCGACATCATCGATGAAGCAGCGCTAAATGCTGCTCCCAAGCTGAAAATCGTGGTTCGCGCCGGTGCCGGCTATGACAATATCGACCTCAAAGCCGCCACAGCGCACAATGTGGTCGCTATGAACACCCCGGGCCAGAATTCCAACGCCGTGGCTGAACTGGCAATCGGTATGATGATCTACATGGCGAGAGGCAAATTCAACGGCAAATCCGGCAGCGAACTGGCCGGGAAAGCCCTGGTGCTCTATGGTTATGGCTTTGTAGCACGTTACGTGGCCAAGATCGCCAAGGGGATCGGCATGGAGGTCTTTGCCTATGATCCCTACCTCACCAACGAGATCATGACAAAAGACGGCGTGAAACCTCTTGCCAGCGTGGAAGATATCTTCAAGAAAGGTGATTATATCTCCCTGCACATTCCGGCAAACGAGCAGACCAAGAAATCCATCAACTGGAGCCTGCTGTCCCTGATGAAACCCGGTGCCATCCTGGTTAATACTGCCCGCAAGGAAGTTATCAACGAGGATGATCTGGTCAAAGCCCTTGCCGAAATCAAAAAGTTCCGCTACGTCAGCGACGTGGAACCCGGAAATGCCGCTCAGTTAACCGAACAATTTGCCGATCGCGTTTACTGGACTCCCAAGAAAATGGGCGCACAAACCGAGGAAGCCAATACCAATGCAGGCGTGGCATCTGCCCGTCAGATCATCGCTTTCTTCGAGAAAGGCGACAAAACCTACAAAGTTAACTGATCCACTCACCCAAACTAATTATCCTGCAGGGGGTTGGCACTGCCAGCCCCCAATTCTCCACTTTTTCTGATGCCTGTCATACCGCTATCATACCACATGATCATGTGGTATGATAGCGGTATGATAATGGTGTAATGGCATCCAA
>CAZNGW010000096.1:0-7179 GCA_964572925.1 uncultured Candidatus Cloacimonas sp.
CTGGATTTATCCGGAATTTGACAGAGATTGATGCGTTTTTCACTGAATTGTAGCTAAATATACCAGATAAATCTGGCATGTCCAACCAGATAAATCTGGTGTTCCAGTTTATTCAACGGTCTTTCTCGGAGATTCATCCCAAAAATCAGGGTAAAAAAAAGTGGCTCCGAAAGAGGGATTCGAACCCCCGACCTAGTGGTTAACAGCCACCCGCTCTACCGCTGAGCTATTTCGGAACACTTTGTAGAGAGCAAATTCTTTTTAGCCCTAAAAACTGTCAAGTCAGATTTTTCAAGCAGGTTCGGCAATCAGGCAGTTATCGCACTCAGCAATTTGATTTTTCAAGAGGTTGTAGATTTTGGCGGGATCATTTCCGGCTTTCAGTTTTTCCAGAGTTTTCTCATTGCGCAAAACAGTGGCAAGGCTTTGCATCAGTTTAAGCTGGGCTTCAGGTTTTTCCTGTGGACTAAGGGTTAGAAACACCAAGTCTACCGCTTCTCCATCCGGACTATCCCACGCAATCCCATATTTTGGTTTCACCACGAAGATCTTGCTGCTTTTCAGTCCCTTCAAATGGGCGTGAGGAAAAGCGATCCCTCTGCCCATGGCGGTGCTCATCTGCTCTTCCCGGGCAAGAATCTCCTCTTGTAGATATGGCTCAGGCAAACCTGTGCGGCCAGCCACCTTCTTAACCAATTGCTTCAATAAATCTTCCCGGGTTCGGGAAACGGCATCAATCAGGACATCTTCCTTACCAAAGATAAAACTCACCAGATTCTTGCGAACATGTTTTAATGCGAAGGAAAGCCAAGGACCAAATATCACCGTGGAAAGGATTGAAGCGGTTACCACACTCACAAATACAGTTTCGGTGATCAGTTTGGCTGAAAAGGCCAGCATAGACACCACGATATGCATTTCACCTCCGGCCGTATGAGAGATGGCGATGCTTTTTAAGTTTACCTTATCCTGCTTTGCCCAAATGGCACCGATGTAGGCACCCACATATCTGGAAAATACCCCCAGAACCGTTATCAGTGCTACCAAGGCCCAGTCCAGAGAAGCCAGTATATCTATCTGTAAGCCGATCTTGGCGAAAAAGACAGGAACAAAGATGGAATATACCATACGATGAATGGTATGCCGATCCGCTTCACTGATGTGCTTTGCCTCACCGGCTACAATTCCGGCTATGAAAAAGCCAAAAAGCGAGTGAATGCCGATCTTCAGAGTTATGGCGCCCATCAGCATCCCAAAGATCACAATGAATGTAGTCTTGTAGCCGGTTTCCTTGCCAATCCTGGTATGGATCAGGGTGATAGCCTTATCGACCAAACGTTTTAACAGGGTCAAACTCAGCAAGGTAAAAGCCAGAGTTAGCAATATTAAACGGAACACATAAGCAAGCTCCACTGCACCATGAGCAAAAACACCCAGGATGATCGTAAACATCACCCAGCCTACAATGTCATTCAATGTTAGAGCGCTTACGATCAAAAAACCCATGTCCGTTTTTAGGACACCCAGGTCTTTTAGGCCGCGAATGGCAACCGGCAAAGCACTGATAGTCATAATTGAGGCGATAAACAGAGCGAATATAAAGCGTTGAGAAGAGTCAACCAAAAGCCGTTCAGGCAGGAAATAAAACGGCAAAAAGCTGAGTAGAACCGGAATGATCAAATCAGCAAAACAAAGCTTAAGAGCTTCACCCCGCTGCTTCCAAACCTTGGAAAAATTTATCTCCAGACCTGTCTCCATCAAAAGAAAGAGATTTCCAAACCAGGCTACCGTTCCCAGCATCGCCCATTGAACCTCATCCTGGGGGAAAAACCAGGCTTGCAGACCCGGCATGTAACGTCCAAAGATCGCTGGCCCCAGGAAAAGGCCTACCAGGATATCACCCGTTATAGTAGGTTGCCTCAGCTTTTCCAGAAGGTAGCCAACTGCCTTGCATGCTCCCAGCAGGATGGCAAACTGAAGCAAAAAGATGAGGAGATGGTGTTCGGATATCACGTTCATAACGTAGATTGGGGTGTTGACGTGCTGGAATGCTGGAGTGCTGAAGTGTTGAACAAGGTGTGGAAAACTCTGATTTGCCACTGGTGGAGGCATCCTCTGGACGCTTGGAAGACAAGCTGCAGGATGCAGCTTCTACAGTCTCTGTCAATTCGGAAATTGGCAGACCTACAAGTGCAGCCTTCGCTTTTGGTTATCATCTCAACTTCGCCACTTCGCTACTTCTCCATCTGGCATTTTGCCATTTCATTCTTCCGAGTAGGCGATCTCATAGATCAGCACTTCCTTTTCTATGGGCAGAGGGCTGATCCGATAAGCTTGTCTGATCAATTCAGCTACCTCTTGGGCCACCTCAAAGTTGGCTGCATGGACCTCACCGAGTTTAGCGCCTTTGACAATCTGATCCCCGATTTTGGGAAAAAGCAGAGCTCCGGCTCCATAGTCAATAGTATCACTGACCACCATCCGGCCAGCCTTGATGCGCACCAGGGCATAGCCAATGGCGCGTGAATCAATCTCATGCACGTAGCCTTCAGCTTCAGCCAGAATTGGAACAACAGCCTGAGCTTTGGCAAACAGATTATAGTCATCCAAAACATGGGGATTTCCGCCTTGGGCAATAATGATCTCACGGAACTTTTCCAAGGCTTTTCCGCTACTGACAGCACTTTCAATCATTTTTGCTGCCACCGTATCGTTATCCGCAAGGCCTGCACTGATCAGCATTTGAGCCGTTAACACCGTGGTAAGCTCATATGTATCAGGCAGGTAATTGCCTTTTAGATACTCGATGGCTTCGATCATTTCCAGAGCGTTTCCAACTGCATGCCCCAGAGGGGAATTCATATTGGAAAAAACCACGGCCACTTTTTGTCCAAAGCTTTTTCCAGTATGCATTAAGAGCTCGGCCAGTTCTTTGGCGCGCCGCAGATTGGGCATGAATGCCCCACTCCCGATTTTGAGGTCTATAACCAGATGTTTTGCCCCTTCGGCAATTTTTTTACTCATTATACTGGCGGTTATCAGTCCGGGGCTTTCAACTGTAGCTGTCACGTCCCTGAGGGCATAAATCTGTTTATCAGCCGGAACAAGCTCTGCGGACTGGCCGACCAAGGCATAACCGTGCTTTTCCACAAGAGCTTTGAAATCATGCATAGTGAAACCAGTTTTAAAACCCGGAATAGATTCCAATTTATCCAATGTTCCGCCCGTATGTCCAAGCCCTCGTCCTGAAATCATAGGAACCAACAGCCCCAAAGAAGCTGCTATGGGAGCCAGCATCAGGCTGATTTTATCTCCCACTCCTCCTGTGGAGTGTTTGTCAGCTATGGGCAGGCCTGCTTGGAAGGTAATGGTTTTACCAGATTCAATGTAGCTTTTGGTAAGTGCTGCAATCTCGCTTTTTTCCAAACCCTGGAAATAGCAGGCCATCAAGAAAGCGCTCATTTGGTATTCTTCGATTTCTCCATTCAGATAAGCACTAATAAAAAACTCTATCTCTGCAACGCTCAGTTCTCTGCCATCCCTTTTTTTGAGCAGAAGTTCCACTGGATTGTATTTAGTCATTCAATAAACCTCTAATTTGTTATAAGTTTGGTGCGGATATAACCGCTGAACATATCCATGACCCAGACCACCAAGGCGATCAGCCACATGATCAAGCCTACATTTCGCCAGGCCAGCATTTGCTGTTGTTGATACAGGGCCAGGCCTATTCCGCCACCCCCAACGAAACCTACAATGGTGGCCATACGCACATTGATGTCCCAGCGGTAAATCGTAAAAGCCAGGTAGGGTGCAAGGATTTGGGGAGCTACTGCATAACGCCATACCTGCAAGGTTGAAGCGCCGGTTGCTTTTATGGCTTCCACGGGGCCGGGATCAATGTTTTCGATCTGTTCACTGTATAGCTTGATCAGCGAAGCAATTGAATGGATCCAGAGGGCAAGCATACCGGCAAAAGGACCGATGCCCACCCACACGCAAAAAATGATCGCCCAAACAATCGCCTCGATGCTGCGAAAAACCGTGGAAACAGTTCTGATCAGGAGATAAACCAGTTTTCCTCCAAAACTGCCAAACATCAGATTCTTGGCAGCAAAGAAGGAAAGAACAAAGGCAAAGGGAATGGCAAACATGGTAGCCAGAAGAGCCAGATAGATGGTTTCCATCAGGGCTGCCAGCATCGGAACAAGCTGCTCAGGATCGGGATTGAAGATACCGCTGAGAATGCTTTGGGTATTGGCGGCTTGCGTAAAAAAAGCTACTGGTTTTACTTCCACGATAACCCAGGCCATCACGAAACTCACAGCCACGAGCAGTCCGGTCTCCAGTTTCCACAAGTATCCTTGCCGGGATGATCCCAGAATCTTACTCCCCAAGTTACTTGCGGATCGCTGCAAGAATAGAGCCGGCATTACCGGGAAACCCAAGATAACTACTGTGGGTACGGAAAACTCGTAAACCCTTAGGAAAAACCAGCTTACGCAGGCTATCAGATATAACCACAGGGCATATTCCAGCCCAAAACTCTTAATAAACTTCATAGTAAAACAATTTTCGATTACCTCAGTTGCGAAGTCAAGCAAAAAACTCTTTTCTGAGGTAATCGAATAGCCAGGGACTAAGTGCCAAAGGCATATCTAATAGTCTGAAACCCTTTTCTTTGATGATTCATGTTGTTTTTCTTCTGGAATGCAAATCTATCAAGGTGGTTTTTGTAAGGAATTGGTAGGTTATCAAGGCATTTAATGGGGAGATTGTGCTGGTAATAAAGTTGTTTCCCGGTTTGCGTGCGGAAAATCAAGGGGGGAAGTGTTCATATAAGCTCCTCAATAAACTATGGGAGTAATAAAGGTGAATTAAGGGTCGCACGCTTAATTGACCCTTAATGAACCCACAATAGTAGAAAAAAAGAACTTGACACCTTTTTCTGTGCTAAATTAACTGAAAACGATCAATCTAGAGGAGACGTATATGAAAAAGGCTACCAAGAAGTTACTGATCGGTATAGGATCTGCAGCAGCCCTTATTGGGGCGGCTATTATAGCCAGAAAAGGCATGCAAATGCTGAAATTGCTGAACAAGCTTGATCTCTCATCCCTTTTAAGCGAGCAGTATCCAGAGGTCGGAAAATGGACTATCAGCTCTGCAGTTTTCCCCAATACCGTGGCTACGACAGTCTATTGTCCTCCCCAGCTGTTGACCGATAATCCCGATGCAGAGGAAAAGCTATACCGGACCTGCTTGGAAAAAGTACCAGAACTGGCTGAGATTAACTTTTCGCTGAAACTAAAGGCAAGCAAGCGCTAAGCGGAAAATGGTAGTTCTCTTTCACTTTTGGCTTGACACCAAGCCAAAGTTGGGATATATGGTTCTTTTTATAAAGGAATAATCATATATGTGTATACGAACCAAGAAGTTATGCGAAAACAACAGAAATGAGATAAATGAAAAGCATTTGCGCAAGCAGATGCTTTTTTTGTTTAGAGTGGAGGCGACATGTTTCTGGATGAATTAATCCGCAAAAGTTTGGAAGAAGACATCGGAACTGGCGATATTACCACAAAATATCTCGATTTGGAGCCGATTACCAGCACTGCGTTCATTGTTGCAAAAGCTGAAGGCATTCTGGCCGGCGTGGAAGTAGCCCGTCAGGTATTCAAGATGGTAGATCCAGAGCTCAAGATTACGCTTTATTACAAAGATGGCGACAAGGTGAAACCCAAAGCTGAGATCATGCGGTTGGAAGGGCGTCCCGGTTCCATCCTGCAAGGCGAAAGAACAGCACTGAACTTCATGCAACGTCTTTCCGGTATCGCCACCAAAACTCACAAACTGGTTTCCCTGATTGGCCATACGGATACCAAACTACTTGATACCCGAAAAACCACTCCCCTGCTACGCAGTTTGGAAAAATACGCAGTTCGCATCGGGGGTGGGTTTAACCATCGATTTGGCCTGTTTGACATGGTGCTGATCAAGGAAAATCACATTCGTGCCTGTGGAGGGATCACCGAAGCCATAAACCGTATCCGAAAACACAACACCAGCTACAAAATCGAAGTGGAGGTCACCAATCAGGCTGAACTGGCAGAAGCTGTCGCAGCCGGGGTGGACAGAGTGATGCTGGATAATATGAGCCCCAGCGAGATTAAAAAAGTAGTGAAGAAGTATTATAAAAAAGTGGAGTTTGAAGTTTCAGGCGGGATTACGGAGGAAAATATTGAGTCCTATGCCAAAACGGGAGTGCAGTTTATTTCCTCTGGAGCACTCACCCATTCCTACAAATCGCTGGATATCAGCCTGTTATTTAAGGAGTAACGAATGCAAGAACAACTTATTACCCTGGCCAGGATGCAGGCTTTGGATGACGAAATCGGTCGCTTGAGAATATTGCAGCAAGAACTTCCCAAACAGTTAAACGAGATCATCGAAAGCGTGGAACAGGCTACTGCAAACCTCCTGAACTGCGAAACCGTGCGTGCCGAAATTGGCAAAAAACAACGCAGTTGCGAAGCAGATATCAAACAACATCAGGAACAAGCTAAAAAATATGCCGGACAGCTTGCCGAAATCAAAAACAATAAAGAGTATAAAGCCTTGAATAGCGAGATCGCCTTTCTAAAAAACAAGATCTCGGATATTGAAAGCATGCTTCTGGATCTGATGGATCAGGATAACGAAGCCAAAGAAAAAGTTGCTGAAGCCAAAACCGAACTGGAAAAAGCCGAACAACGCAAACGCAACAAAGAAGGTGATCTGCGCCATCAAATCGAATCCCTGGATTCCAAGATAGAAGAGATCCGCTCCCAACGCACCGAACTGGCCAGAACTCTACCCATGACGATCGTGAAACATTATGGCAATATGATAAAGCACAAGAACAACCAGGCTGTTGCCTTCAACCGGGATGGTTCGTGCGGAGGGTGTGGGTTTGTGATCAGACAGCAGATGCGGATCGAACTGCAATTGATGCGCAAGATAGTGTTTTGCGAAAATTGCGGTAGGATTCTGATGAACAAGCAGGAAGAAGAGTGAGTGCCTTTGGCAAGTGAGAGCCTTGCAGGTGAGTGCTTTGCAGGTGAGCGTTGTTACCTCCTTACTTAATCGCAGATCTCTCTCAAAGCAGATTCTCACTTACGCAGTTCTCACTTATCACAG
>CAZNGW010000097.1:0-6997 GCA_964572925.1 uncultured Candidatus Cloacimonas sp.
AAGCAATCTTCTTCCTCTTTAGAAAGCATTAATCAAGTCATAATCCACCCTTAATCAAGTCTTAACAATTAACGCTTGATTAAGGGTAGATAAGAAAGTGATTGACACTTTGGAGGGAGGGCGAAAAGTGGGAAAAAAGCAGGAGGAAATGATGAAAGCACGCGTTAAAGAAGGGATTAAGGGCTTTTCAGGTAAACTGGACGGAGTGATTTATTACTACCATCCCCGCTTGCAAATGACCCTGATGCGCAAGGCTCCCAAGATGCCAAAACAGCCTCAGAATGACGATTACCGAGATATTTCCCGGCAGATCAAGGCAATCCAGCCCAGCGAGGCATACCGCAGTGATTTCAAGGTTTACCTGAACATCCTGAGGGACAGGGATGAAAGCGTTTTGCTGCCATCCTGGTATAGCCTTTACGTAAAGATGTTGTGGGCGATGCAGGCCAAATACCCCGAAGCGGTGAATCTGAAAACCCTCACCAAAGCGCAGGTGACAGAACAGCAGCTTCCCTGCCGTTCAGTCCGGGCAGCAGTTGAGGATGGGCTTTTGGTTCCGATACCTGGCTATCAGTATTTGAATAACCAGATGTAACTTATGGAGATGCAGATGAGTAAGTATTTGGCATATTGCGGTTTATACTGCGGGGCCTGTTGGAGCATGATCTGCCACGACAAGCAAGAGGGTGTAACAAGTGCCTTGGATCTTCACATCGACGCAGACGAACAGCCCTGCGGAGGCTGCCGGGAAATCGGGCAAAGCCAATGTGAATTCGTGGTTTGCAATGAAGCTCACGGAACTCAATGCTGCGCCTTTTGCCCGGAATTCCCATGCCAGAGAATAAAGGAATTCAGCCAGGAGGAATGGGAACATCATCAGGTTGTTCTGGCCAACTTGCGGCGGATACGTGAAATAGGAGTCGAGAACTGGCTGAAGGAACAAGCTGAATATTGGAGTTGCCCGGCTTGCGGTTGCCGGACAAAATGGTATCAGGAAAGCTGTTCCCGCTGCGGAGGAACGATCAGCAGAAGGATTTAGGAACGCCTGCATTTGCCTGCAAAAACGCCGGATGAATCCGGCAAAGCCTACCGAATAAATTCGACGATCCGACAGAGAAAACTGTTGACACTCTTTTTGTATGTAATAATCGTGGGTTTACTACAATTTGAGGAGTGATTATGGACACCAAGCAAAAATACCTTGATGCTGCCAAGCACGCTATGGACTGGCATGCCGAGTATCGGAACAAGATGCGCAAATGCCGTTTCGACACCATTGCCGTGCACGGGATTTATTCGATGCAAGAAGCCCTGGACTACAATCAGGGTTCGATTATGGAGCCGGTTTATCTTTCATCTTCACAAAGCTATCGGGATTCGAACGAAATGGAGCTGGGTTTGGGCTATCAGATCCCCACCTGGTGTTACTCGCGCATTGCCAATCCCAGCATGTATTATCTGGAAGGGCTGCTGGCGCTCTTGGAAGAATATCGCAGCGGCCAGGAAGCTTCCTGTCTGGTAACCTCTTCGGGGATGTCCGCCATCCGGACTGCAGTAGAGGAATTCTTGCATCCCGATCCCCGGAATCCCGAAAAGCCGATCAACTTTGTGGCAACCTCCCAGGTTTATGGTGGCACCTATCAGCTTTTTTCGGTTCGCAAGGATAAGGAAAGCCGTTGCCAGTGGCGTAAAGTGATAAATTCCAACGATATAAACGAATGGGAGTCACTGATCGACGAAAACACCCGCTTTTTGTATGGCGAAATGCCCAGCAATCCCACTTTGGCGTTTTTTGACCTGAAACAGGTTGCCGATCTGGCGCATAAACACGGTATTCCCTTCATCGTGGATTCCACAGTGGCAACCCCGGCTCTGATGCGTCCTCTGGCTTATGGGGCGGACATTGTGATCCAGTCGGTAACGAAGTCTCTGGCTTGCAGCGGTTTGGGAATTGCCGGCGCGATCATTGCCAAAAAGAACCTCTGTGCGGACAAGCTGGATAACGAAGCTTTGAAAGCGGATTTTTGCTCATATCTGAAACTGCTTCCCGCCCGCGATTACGGTCCAAACCTTGCTCCCTTCCAATGCGCCATGGTGATAAACGATATCCGTACCCTGCGCATGCGGATGGACAGCATGTCCCAAACCACCATGAAAGTGGCAAAATTTCTGGAAACTCACAAGCATATCGAAAAGGTGAATTATCTGGGTCTGGAATCTCATCCCCTGCATACCGTGGCGAAAAAATATATGTGTCTGGTGGACGCTGAGGACGATGATATGTATAGTAAGCCGGTTAATCGCTATGGGCATTTGATGTCCTTTGAAGTGAAAGGCGGTGCCGAAGCTGCACGAAAGGTGTTTGACGGCTTCACCCGCATCTGGCGTGCCACAGACCTTGGCAGAATCAAGTCCGTTGCCACCATTCCCGCCATTTCCACACATTCGCAACAAGGTGAGGAAGGCCGCAAACTGGCTGCCATCCCCTCCAATTTGATCAGGCTAAGCGTTGGCGCAGAGCACTCCAGTGATATCATCGCCGATCTGGATATGGCTCTGGCAAGCCTGGACGGCAAGGTTATCGACCACAGCGCTCCCAGTTACTCTGCCGGCGGAGCTTCTTCAGCCCGCTTGAGACAATAGACCTTAGGAAAACATGATGCTATATTACTCTACCAATGGACGCGCCGCCAAAGTGAACTTCAAGACTGCCCTGTTGAAAGGCCTGGCGGAAGACGGAGGTTTGTATCTGCCCGAATCCATTCCACAGATTAAGCAAGCCGAATTGGAGAAGCTACGCGGCCAAACCTATCCGGAAATTGCTTATGCCATTGCGCTGAAGTTTCTGGCGGATGAGGTTCCTGCTGCTGAGCTGAAGCGACTGGTTTATGATGCTTACAACTATGCCATACCTTTGGAGAAAGTGCAGAAAAAGCACTATATAATGCGGCTTGACCAGGGTCCAACCGCTTCCTTCAAGGATTTTGCCGCCCGTCTGATGGGAAGGCTGATGCAGTTTTTCCTGGCTCAGGAAGATAGAAACCTGCTAATCCTTACAGCTACTTCAGGTGATACTGGCAGTGCCATTGCCAATGCCTTTTACGGACTGCACAACATCAAAGTAGTGGTGCTGTATCCCGAAAAGGAAGTTACGGCACGCCAACGCAAGCAGATGACCACTCTGGGACAAAACGTGCAGATCATCTCGATCGACGGTAAGTTCGACGATTGCCAGGCTTTGGTGAAAAAAGCCTTTAATGACAGGGAACTGGATTACCTGAATCTGTCCTCGGCAAACTCCATCAATATCGGACGCTTGATCCCGCAAAGCATGTATTATTTCTTTGCCTACCTCAGCCTGGCTGAGCAGATTGGCGATGAATTCGTTTTCAGTGTCCCATCGGGAAATTTTGGCGATTTGATCGGTGGAATGCTGGCTAAAAGAATGGGGCTTCCCGTTTCCAGATTTGTGGTTGCCACCAATTCCAACGATGAATTCCCGGTTTATATGGATTCTGGAATCTACAGGGTAATCGCTCCATCCCGGAACTGCATCTCCAGCGCCATGAACGTAGGCCACCCCAGCAATGTAGCCAGGCTGATCCAGCTTTATGGCGGGAACATGGATGAGCATGGCAGGATTATTATTGAACCTGACAGGCAAGCCATGCACCGTGAGCTTTATGCCATCAGCATCGACGACGCTGAAACCGAAGCCACCATCGTGCAGACCTGGCAGGATCATAATGTGCTACTTGAACCGCATGGAGCGGTAGGCTGGGCTGGTTTGTGCCACTACTTGAAGTCTGACCCGGATGCTGTGGATAAGGTTTGTGTGTCCCTGGAAACGGCACATCCGGCAAAGTTCCCCGAAAAGATCATAGAACTGCTGCAGCTTGATCCTGAACTGCCGTCTTCGCTGCAAGGCTTGGAAGGAAAGCCGGAATTCATCCATGCGCTGCATAATGAATATAATGGCTTTAAGGATTATTTAACAACCAATTACGGAGCAAAGTGAATTGTACCGGCGCTTGCTGAAGCGCCGATCCAAATGAAACTTGTGGAGCAAAATGAAAACAATTATCATCCTTGGCGATGGCATGGCAGATTACCCGCTTGCCGAACTTGGCAATAAAACTCCTCTGCAGGCAGCACATAAGCCAAATATCGACCTGCTTGCAAAACTCGGACGCACCGGCATGCTGGTAACCGTGCCGGATGATATGCCTGCCGGTTCGGAAGTGGCAAACCTGGCAGTTTTAGGCTACGACGTGCATAAGGTGTATCAGGGTCGCGGTGTTCTGGAAGGTGCAGCCATGGGGGTTGTGCTTGGCGAAAACGACCTGGCCATGCGCTGCAACCTGATCTGTCTGGAAAACGGAAAGATCAAAAACCATTCTGCAGGGCATATCAGCACCTCTGAAGCGAAGGAACTGATCGCAGCCCTGAATGATGAATTAGCTACACCTGAACTGCATTTTCACGCCGGAGTAAGCTATCGGCATCTGCTGGTTTTAAAAAATGGTAACCCGGAAATAAAGCTTACTCCTCCTCATGACGTTCCCGGAGTAGAATGGAAAAGCGTTTTACCACAGGCAAAAACTACTGAAGGTGAAGCGACCGCAGCCTTGCTGACTGGACTAATCATCCGCTCACAGGATGTCCTTAAAAACCACCCCGTGAACCTGAAACGCCTTGCAGTCGGCAAGGATCCCGCCAATTCCATCTGGTTCTGGTCGGCTGGGAAGAAACCGCAAATGCAAACTTATCAAGAGCTTTATGGTAAAAGCGGGGCGGTGATCTCCGCGGTTGACTTGCTCCATGGCATTGGGGTTTATGCCGGATTTAAAGTGTTGAAAGTGGAAGGTGCAACGGGGCTATATAATACAAACTACGAAGGGAAAGTGCAGGCAGCCTTGGAAGCCATCAAAGAAGTGGATATGGTTTATCTGCATATTGAGGCCCCTGACGAAGCAGGTCACGAAGGCGATGCCGTGCTGAAGACCAAATGCATCGAAGCCCTGGACAGTCGGGTGGTAAAGCCCATAATGGATGCCGTAGCAGCCTTTCCCGAACCTGTTGCCCTTGCATTTTTGCCTGATCATCCAACCCCCTGTGCGGTGCGAACCCATACCTATGACCCCATCCCGTTCATATTATACAAGCCTGGTTGCACTGCGGATAATGTCGATTGCTACGATGAGGAAAGCTGCCTGGCCGGAAGCTACGGAACCATCCACAACGGAGAATTTATCGCCAAAGTATTTGAATAACCAGGCAACTCCCCTGTCTCGGTTTACCTTCATTCCGGGCTTGACCCGGAATCTCCCTTGGCAGAAGGAGATTCCTGTCCTTTCGTGCTATAAGCATTGCTGCCCAGTATGATCAGCACTTCCGCATGTTTTTCCTGATAGGGTGCATAAACTGAGCATTTCGCTCCCTGTTCCTGGTAGCGGGAAATGACTGAAGAGAGGAACTTTTCTGCCTCGCTCCAGCGCTTCTGCCGTGTATATATTTCTATTACGGCATTTTGATAGAAGATTATGAGATCATAGGGATCGCTGCCAATTGTGAGAGTTAGGTTTATCAAATCCAGTAACTCAGCAAGGGCTTCATCATATTTCTCCAGATGAAACAAGACCTGGGCTAATACCTTATGTGCTACGATGGCTTGAAAGCTCTCAGGTGGAGCCACCTTTTTGAAGATATCGACAGATCTGCGTGCGCTGACTTCAGCTTCGGAAAGCTCGCCAGTGCGGTTCAGGACTCCTGCCAGGCCACGCAATAGCACTGCCACTTCAAAAGTGCAGTCATCTTTCCGCGAAATCTGTAAGTCCAGATTTTCCCTCAGACAGGCTTCTGCGTCTTCGTATCTTTCCAGCTCGGTATAGATTCCGGAAAGGTGTTGCATTACTTTGAAATACATGTCATGGTCTTTACCCACTTTTTCCAGGATCAGCTGTTTGGTTCTCAAATATCTTTGCAAAGCCGCTTCATGTTGTCCGCTTCGGAACAGAGCGCTGGCATAGTTTATCAGCGTATAGATTGAGCCGGGATGACCTTCACCATATTCTTCATCATGGGCTTTGATAGCGCTTTCCAGCAATGGCAAAGCTTCCTCAAAGCGTTGTAAATGACAATACAGCAAGCCCAGATCATTCAGGGTATTATTGGCTTCATGCCGCGCTTCTCCAGTGCTGTTTTCACATAGAGCCAATACTTTTCGATAGTATTTTTCGCTTTCCTCAAACATCTGCTTGTTCATATACAATGAGCCCAAAGAGTTATACAAATGGAACATTTCGAAGCTTTGTTCAGGGAACATCTGTTTGGTTCGCTCATATAGCTGCAAAGTCCAGGGTTCCATTTCCTGGGTATCGAATTCACTGTTGCAGGTTAAAACAACAAGCCTTAGCATGTCATAGGCTTTTGGGTCGTTTTCCAAACCGGCTTTTTCCAGTTCATCCAGTTTGTGCATAGCCAGTTCCCTGGCTTCCAAACGCAAGTCTGCAGCATCCAGGCTGGTGATCAGCTGAACTAATGCACTGTGGCGCTCAGGCGCAAGCTCCAGGCTTCTACGTGCCCATTTCACTGATTCCAGGCGATTGCCTTTCAATTCTTCATTCTTGGCACATTGCTCGAAGTATTCAGATGCTTTTTGGGTTTCGCCTGCATTGTAATAATGAGTAGCGATCTCACTTAGTTTGGTATTGTCTTTTGCATAGTGTTTTTCCATCACCTGGGCGGCAAGATGGTGAAGTTGCATGGTCTGTTTTTTCAGTTGCATGGCATAGGCGGCTTCACGCAAAAGGCTGTGGCTGAAGATATATTTTATTTCGCTGAGGGAATTCCAGATATGTTCCTGTTCTCCTGCATAGAGCTGGCTACGGACAACGATGTCGTTAAGGTAGTCAGGCCGGTTTTCCAAAGTTTCCAGCATTTCGGACAGGATGTCAACGGCAAACTCACGTCCCAGAATACTTGCGGTTTGGACGGT
>CAZNGW010000098.1:0-6776 GCA_964572925.1 uncultured Candidatus Cloacimonas sp.
TCAAGTTCAGCTGGGCTTTTATATTCCAGCGTGATCTTGCCTTTGCCTTTGTGTTCGCGCACCGTAGCCTTTAAATGTAAGGTGGAAAGTAGTTCCTGTTCAAAGCTGCGGATCAGAGCAGTTTTTTTGTGGTGCTCATCTTCCTTTTGCAGGCTTTGCACATAGCTTTTAGCCTTTTCTTCGGCCTGGCGGACAGTCAGCTTATATTTAATAATAAAGTCGGCAAAACTCTTCTGGTAATCCGGTTCTATAGAAAGCACGCATCGGGCATGGCCTGGACTTAAAAGCTCTGATGCAACCTGCTGTTTGATCTCGTCAGGCAATTTCAGCAGCCTTATGCTATTGGTGATCGTAGCTCTATCTTTGCTCATGGTTTGGGCGATCTCAGCATGGGTAAGCGAAAACTCCTCAGCCAGAGCTGAATAGGCTAATGCTTCTTCGATGGGATTCAGATCTTCCCGCTGGATATTTTCAATTATGGCAAGCTGAAGCTGCTCTTTCTTGGAAACGCTGCGGATTACCACAGGCACATTTTCCAACCCTGCCAGTTTTGCGGCTTCCAATCTGCGTTCTCCTGCGATCAATTCATATTCGGAACTACCAGTTTTGGTGACAATCAAAGGCTGGATGATTCCGTTTTCCTTAATCGATTCCGCCAGTTCCTGCAACCGCATTTGATCGAAGGTTTTACGTGGCTGATATTTATTAGGTTTGATGTTATCGATAGGTAAGGTTCCGATTCCGGGACGGTTGTTTTCCGGTTCGCGGCTTTCGGGAATCAAAGCAGAAAGACCACGTCCCAAGCGTTCATTCATCACTTTGTCTCCTTGCTGCGTGAAATCACTTCGTTGGCCAGATTCAGGTAACTCATGGCTCCTGGTGAGCGGATGTCATAAAGAAAGATCGGCTTGCCAAAACTGGGTGCTTCAGTGAGCTTGATGTTACGTGGGATAATGGTGCGAAAAACCTTTTCCTTAAAGTAGCGATGCACTTCTTTAGCCACCTGCATAGACAGGTTGACCCGCTTGTCAAACATCGTAAGCAATACACCCAGAATGCCAAGATTGGGGTTCAAATTCTTCTGGATCAATCTAATGGTGGTAAGCAACTGGCTAACTCCTTCCAGGGCATAGTATTCGCATTGGATCGGCACCAATACTTCAGTGCTGGCAGTCATGGCATTGACGGTCAACAGTCCCAGGGAAGGCGGGCAATCTATCAGGATATAGTCAAAGCTATTCAAAACAGGCTGCAAGGCCTCTTTCAGCTTGTGTTCTCGGGCAAACTCATGTACCAGTTCGATCTCTGCGCCGGTTAGATTGATGTTTCCCGGAACACAGAACAGATTTGTGGTAGTGGTACTGAGAATGGTTTTTTCCAAGGGAACCTTGCCGATGAGGGCATCATAAACCTGCAATTCCAGTTTTTCTTTGTCGATTCCCACCCCGCTGGAAGCATTTCCCTGAGGGTCAAAATCTATCAGCAGGGTGCGTTTTTCCAACACAGCCAATGCTGCAGCCAAGTTCACTGCGGTAGTGGTTTTCCCCACTCCGCCTTTTTGATTCACGATCGTTATTACTTTAGCCATATTTTCCTTATCGTAGTCAGGTTCAGCGCATCATCAGGTCTTTTTGTCTTACTCCGACCAATCTTCGCAGTCCCAGTTCAGGGTCTGTCTTTTCCCACAGGATTTCATGTCGCAGCCTCTCCAGGTCATCCAGTTTTTGCGCCTTGTAAAAAACTGCCATCCCGCTCGGTTTCAATAATCTTCTGAGCGGAGGAATATAGCGTTCTTCCAGGGCTACGGCACGACAGAGAACGTAGTCGAAACTTGGCCTTCTCGCCACAAAAGCGTAGTCTTCCAGCCGGGCAGTCTCCACCACAAGATCGCTCAGACCGAGTTCCATTGCCATTTCGTGCAAAATTCTGGTCTTTTTCTGCACCGAATCCAAAAGGGTCAGCGAAAGGCCGGGAAGCACCAGTTTTAATGGTATCCCGGGTAAGCCGCCACCTGTTCCGAAGTCCAGCACAATCTTATCTGACAAATCCAAACATTCCAAAGCAAGCAGACTGTCAAGAAAATGCTGAATCCAATATCTGTCCTGCGGTAAATTGCGGGAAACCAGATTTACGTTCCGGTTGGCGGCAATCAGCAACTGATGATAATGCTCAAAACGTTTCAGCAGCTTTCCGGAATCTCCGAAGCGAGATTGAAGGTAGGCTTCAAAGCGTAATTTCGCTTCCGTCATTTGCGTCCCTCCCTGGTTTGGCGAATCAGAGCCTTCACCAGAAATGAAGTATCACCGGACATGTTTTCCAGTGCTTTTATGGCATCGGGACTGCCAATCTGCTTAAAGCTCCGAGCCACTATGTAGCGATAGCGTTCGCTGGGGTGAAAGGCATACTCGCCAAGCAAGGCAATGCTCTCAGAGCTCTTAACGCTTCCCAACAGCGACAGGCAGGCCGTTACGTATCGTTTGGCTGCAAGGTGCTTTTTGATCGGCTCAATCAAGGTGCTATCCCCAACTCCGGCAATCAGGCTCATGGCGTTTTTAGCTTTCAGGCTATCTGAATCCTCGGTGTGGTTAAAAAGCGCTTCCAGGAATGCTTTGCTTCCCTTTGTAAGAACTTCCAGGGCACGGTATTCCAAGCCCGAATCAGTATCGAGCTTCTTATCAAGCACATATTCCTTTGCTTCGTCAGCTCGGTTAAGCATTATTTCACGGGCTTTTTTTACCCTGTCAACGGCGGAACCAACTTCCCATTCAGAAGCGGCAGCAAAGATTTCAGCGATGGGAGCATCTGCCAAAGGAGCTTCCAGCATGGTGATATCCGCTTTAGCTTCGGGTTCGGCCTCGGTTGTGATATCTCTGCCGACACCATAAGTGCCTTTTTTCCAGGTTTTACCATCGGCCATCGTGCTATCTGGATAGGAATCCGTTCCGGCTTCATCGAGGAAAATACCAATGCTTCCAGTGGAACGACTATAGGCTCCACTACCGTAATTTTGGCTTTCCTTTCTTTCATAGCGGTCGTTTCCGGCCTTATCGATGAATATCCCCACCGAGTTGCTAAGCCCCAGTCCGTTGCCTCCAGGAATGGAATAGGCATCATTCCCGGCTGCATCTATCAGGATTCCCTGTCCCCAATCGTGTCCAGCACCTTGTCCTGGACCATTGCGGCTGTAATAAGCATCATCTCCGGCCCCGTCATACAGATAACCGCAAGCCAGATGTATGCCTGACCCCTGAGGATAGTAAATCGCATTGTAAACGTCGTTGCCGCTTTCATCAATCAGCATTCCGAGTGCATACCAATAGCCAACTCCTTGTGCATAAACTCCCCCCAGATAATGATCGTTGCCCTTTCCATCAAACAAAAGCCCCAATCCGCCAGCATAATCAGGGCGAAAGCCAAAACCCATGCCTTGCCCCATACTGCGAAAATCGTTTGGCATCAGGGGTGCATGGGTATATTTACCGCCCAAGTCATAGGTGTCGGCACCAGCATAGTCCAACAAAGCGCCACAACCGCGGTAAGAACCAAGTCCCTGGGCCAAAGTAGTAGCACGATAACTGTCGTTTCCACTGGCATCAAGCAAGATACTGCATCCAAGCAAGGCTGCACCCTGGCTGAAAAGTCCGCTCTCATAGAGATCGTTACCCTTTCCATCCCCATGCAGATTCAGACCAAGCAGCGAAGCAAAACTGAAATCACCGCCACGATATACATCGTTGCCTTCCAGATCCAGCGATATTCCCAGCCCGGACATGGCATAAAACAATCCGCCTGTTTGGGGGTTCAGATAGCTATCATCACCGGAGTAATCAATTACAAGATAGGTGTAGTTATCCCACCCTGTATTTATGTCCAATTCATAGCGGTCATTCCCTTGGGGTTCGATCAGCAAGATTAGAGGCTTTTTATAACTGCCTTGAAGATAGCGGTCGTCACCAATTCCCCCGATCACCATGGTGCCGTAGTAGCTATTTTTAACCATAGCTTTCTTGTTGTTATACTTCAGTTTGGCAGCATTTTCCGCTATCACGTTGGAAGCTGCCAGAAACTGTAAGGCGGCTTTTTGCAGTGCAGATTCATGAATGTTATCCAGCAATTCCTTTACCTGGTCAGAACTAAGGGAATCCGCCTTGGGAAAGCCCTGTTTTACAAAATAAGCCTCGTTGGCGGCATGGTCGTCGCTTTCCATCAGCGCAGCATGCATCCAGGCCAGCAGAATACTCAAATCATCCCTGTTCAGACCGGAAAAGGCATCGGCAAGGGTGGGGCTCAAGCCGTCAAGCATATCCTCATAAAAGCGGAAGATATCACCGGGTTTCTTTACTTTTTTATGCCATTTGCCTTCATAAGCCGCATAGCTTTCCAGATAAACCGCCATGGCGTTCTGCCTGTCCAGACCAATGGAAAAAAGCATATCCACGAAGTTGGCCAGACCCTCCGGGTTGGATGCTTCCTGACAGGCCAAACGAATTCTTTGCAGCAGGTCGATCCCCTGATAGGGTTCCTGCAAGGCGCGTAGTAGTTCTTTACTTTTCCCCTTGGTGGACAGATCCCAGTCCTTCTCAAAATTCAGGTCGCTGGCACTAAGCTTGGCTTCTCCCAGCAGTTCCTCGAGCATTTGATATTCTCCAGGGCTCAGCGGGGATAAATCCAACTTTGCGGATGCCAGAGGCTCAGGGAGGGCAGCAAACAAAACGGATGCGGCGAGCAACCCAAAAATGAGCATTAGTCCTGAACTGATACAACTTCTCTTCTGCATTGTTTCCTCTCTCTGCGAACAGCCTAAAATTGGCTTGTCAATTTGTCAATGGAGTTCTTGCGGATAGTATAAATCACCCACCAAACCCTTGGCCGAAAGCCTGTATTTACACGAAACAGACCTTTTTCATGAATCCAGCATCCTTTTCCCACATTCCTGCGAAATATTTCCCTTGCGAAAGGAGGGGCAGGAATCTCATTTAATTTACAGGAGATCCCGGGTCAAGCCCATGATGAGAAATTGTTATCATTGTGTCTTATCCTTACGTGAGCAATCCTGACATGCAACCCTTATCTTATAGCTGTCAAACCGCATGGGCATGCGGTGTGATAGCGATATGATAGTGTTCTGATAGCAGAAACGGGAATGGTGCTGCAGGCAGAAAGTACGTTTTTTACTTGACCGGATTGCAGACAGCCTATAATTGAGTTAAATCTTAAAAGCTGGAGGTGTCCCGTGAAAAGGACTTATTTTTTGGTATTGGTTATTATGTTACCGCTTTTGCTTAGTGCCGGCCTGGCAGATCAACTAAAGCTCATGCGTTTTGGCATGCCAAACATGGAGCAAACTAGGGGTTGGCGTTTACATGAAAGAACTGACGAATACTATCAGGATGGTTGGGGGCCAAGCGAAAAATACGTTTATTACTACCAAAGTTCCGTAAGCTCGAAGATCGATTCGGTGCAGGTATTGAGCTGGGACGAAGATTCCGGAAGCTATCAGAACACCATGTCCTGGCACTATGAATACAACGGAAACGGCCAGGTGACTGCCACAACGGGTTTTTACGTGATCCCCGGAATGGGTTATATCCCCGTCTTCTATACTTCAACAGTTTACGACGGTTCACAGCGTTTGCTGCATTATTACATGAATATCATGAATATGGGTACAGGACTGGTGGAACCGATGGCCAGAATGCACTTTATCTATTCCGGCAATCGTCTGACCACCGTTTATTCCTGGGAAAGCATGATGGACAAGATAAACGATTATAACAAATCCACTTTCAGTTATAGCGGGCAGGGTCAGGTTACCGGTCTGCTCAGCCAGGTTTCTCCCGATTCAGCCAACTGGGTGAACAGCGAAAACGAAACGATCACTTACCATCCCAACGACACCAGTAACGAAAGCACTGTGATCGCCTATTTTTCCAATTTCTTAACGATGGCCTTCTTTGTTGCTGATCCCTGGATGATGCTTTTCGGGATGCCAAGTTCAGACCTGATCGATGCCTGGGATGGAGCAGCCTGGGTTCCTTCCGAACGCGTAACTTTCACCTGGAATAACCAAAACAAAATGGTGAACCGCCTGGAAGAAGTGAACGTCAACAATAACTGGCAAGATCAATATGAATATACACTTAGCTACGATGCAAATAACAATGTTGCCCAAGTGGTGGAAGAGTATTCCGATACCGGTGATCTGCAGCCGGAATATCGCTATTCCTACGATTGGGAAAATTATAGCGATATTGAGGATGGTTTGCTGCCCAGTGTCAATTCCCTGCAGGTGATAAGCTATCCCCTACCCTTCTCAGGTGAACTGACCATAGCTGCCGACAGCAAAAATGCCGGCGAGATAAAGCTGGACATCTATAACCTGAAGGGACAGCTGATTATCACAAGTTCGGTTCTGCCCGGAAATACCTATAAATGGAACGGATCAGATGCTCATGGTTCTCTTTGCGCCAGCGGAATTTATTTCCTGAAGGCGGTTCAAGGAAATAGTACAGTCAGTAGCAGAATAGTGAAGCTAAAATAGAACTAAGCTACGCAGTAAGAGCAGAGATAGCCAAGTTTATTTGCGAGAATGAGGATCTCCTTATTTTGCAGGAGATTCCATTTTCGCAGGAAACAAAGTGTTTTTTCTGGTAAAGGAAACTCGGTGTCCACAGGGTTTTCGGAGAGTTAAATTTTCGGTGCCTTCAGCGTTCTCGAAGATCGTTGCACATAACCTGGCACACTGAATTTATTCGGTTGGAGCACTGGATTTATCC
>CAZNGW010000099.1:0-6756 GCA_964572925.1 uncultured Candidatus Cloacimonas sp.
TCGAAGATAACACAGATTTTCTTTTCCTTAAAAGAGCCCGGTTCCTCATTCCTGCGAAAGCAGGAATCTCCTGAACCCAATGAGATTCCGGGTCAAGCCCGGAATGAGGAGTGTAGGCAAAGGTCATTTTCTATGTTGTTTTATCATATCCGTGTTAATTCGTTCAATCCGTGAAATCCGTGTAACTATTCCTAATAAGGATATTCTTGCGCTTCTTCTAAACCGCTCAACACGCGAACGCCACCTTGACAGAGGGCTTCCATTTCTTTTTCACCGGGGTAAAGGAAAAGGGGAGCGATGAACTCAACCCGTTCCTTGATGGCATCTACGATGTGGGCATTGTAAACCAAGCCACCACTGAGATAGATGCCATCAACTTTTCCACAAAGCACTGTGGCGCAAGCGCCTATTTCTTTGGCAACCTGATAGCACATGGCATCCTGGATCTTTTTGGCATATTCGTCGCCGGCTTCGATGCGTTTATTGATCTCGATGCCGCTGTCTGTTCCCAAGTAAGCCATCAGTCCGGCTGTTTTAGTCAGGTAATTGCACAGTTCTTTTTTTGTGTATTTGCCTGAGTAAGCCAGATCGAGCAAATCTCCAATCGGCAAAGCTCCGGCTCTTTGGGGAGAAAAGGGTCCCATGCCAAGCAGGGCATTGTTTACATCCACTACACGTCCGTTCTTGATGGCAGCTACAGAGATGCCGCCCCCCATGTGAACTCCAATCAGATTGGCTTCGCTGATGTTCTTTCCGAGCTCCCTGGCCAGTAGCCTTCCAATGTAGCGGATATTCAAAGCATGTAAAAGGCTCTTACGTTCGATTTCGGGGATGCCTGAAATCCTTGCTATGTCGTCAAACTCGTCGACCACAACGGGATCGACAATGTAGCAAGGGATATTCAGCGGTTCAGCTATGGCTTTGGCAATGAACGCTCCAAGGTTTGAGGCATGGATCCTGCCCCAAAGAGCAGGGTCTTTCAGGTCGCGCAGCATACTATCGTTAATCTTCCAGGTGCCACCACTGACCGGACGCACCAAGCCTCCTCTGCCAACCACGGCATGCAGGCTGCTCGGATGGACATTGTTCTCTTCCATCGCTTCCATCACCAAGCCTTTACGGTAATCATACTGTTCGATAATTCCGCCATATTTATCCAGCTCAACCGGATCATGACGCAGGGTTTTTTCGAAAACGGGCTTTTCATCGTCAAAAACGGCGATCTTGGTGGATGTGGAACCGGGATTTATCGCGAGCACACGATAACTCATTTCTCCTCCATATAAGTTTATTTGTGTTTTTTTCAGGCTCAAAAAGGGCTGTAAAACTGTCAATCACTTTTCTTGTGGAAAGGGTGAATAGTTACACGGATTTCACGGATTGAACGGATTGACACGGATTGACTATATGGACGTTATGGACAAAATGGACATTATCGACAACAACCTTCCAACCTTCCAGCTTTCCAACTTCCCAACCTTCCAACTTTCCAACCTTCCAACTTCCCAACCTTCCAACTTTCCAACCTTCCAACTTTCCAACCTACCAGCTCCTCCACTTCGCCATTTCGCCATCTGGCTTGTGTTTATTTCCCTTGTGTTTGGAGTAAAACTTGCTTTATTTTCGTTAGCTTGTTCCACAAATGTGATATAACACGATTAAGGAGCGAAAAGATGAGACGCATTAGCCTGAGTATCGTTTTAGCTTGTAGTTTACTGTGTATTTTTGGTGCACTTTTTGCCGACGAGGTTACCATTGGCGACGGTCTTGTTCCACAAAGGGTTCCCATTGATATGTATTGGGGCAATTCGCTCTACGAATGTGTTTATTATCAGCATGAACTTGGCATCTTAAACGGCACCATCACTCAGATCAGTTTCTACAATGCTTTTGTTACAAATCTGCCCAATATCCAGACTAAAATCTGGCTGGGGACTACCGGCATGCCAAATCTATCTTCAAATTGGGTTCCGGCTGGCAACCTGACTTTGGTCTATGACGGACCGGTAGACTATCCTACAGGCGTAAACACAATTCCCATATCTCTGTCCACACCCTTTGAGTATAATGGCGGAACCCTGGTGATGCTGGTTTACCGGCCTCTTACAATGTGGTATTTCAATTCCCAGGATCAGTTTGCAGCCCAGCATGGTGAAATGGGGCGTTCCCGCAAGGTTTACAGCGATACCACGGTTTTTGATCCCTATACGCCACCCACAGGATTTTCTTCAGTAGGGACTCCTTTTCCCAAAACCACCTTTACTTACACTGGTCAGGCTATTAACGGCGATATAGACTGCCAAAGCCTTGTCCAGAACCCAACTCCAACCCTGAATGTTATGCAGACCACAGAGGTAACTATCTGCAACCAGGGAACTACAGCTTTGGGACAGGGGACAGTGCAAATCCTTAATCAAAGGCATCAGATTATGGGCAGTACGCAAGTTGAAATGCCAAGCCCTGGAAACCAAAGCATCGTGTCCGTAACCTGGACTCCCACCCAGGAAAGTTTTATGGCTATTTATGCCAAGGTAATTGCTGCCGGTGATGAGGTAAGCGGAAATGACGACAGCCCCATGGCAATCCTGAACGTTATCGGGGACATGCCCTATGAAGTTATGATCGGTCCCGGTGAACAGAGTGCCAGATTGCCTTTAGATTTCTTCTATCACAACAACCTGTCCCAAACCCTTTATCCCTCAAGCATGATCACTTTTCCCGGGGGTCATGGACTGATCCGCACTTTGAAGTATTTTCCCAATATATACACCTCTAATCTACCGAACAAGCCTATCAAGATCTGGATGGGCGAAACCACCTTGACCGATCTTTCCGAAGGCTGGGTTCCTGTGAATCAGCTTCAGTTGGTCTATGATGGGGTGGTTGATCTCCAGGCGGGTCTGCCGGTTCTGACCATCGTTTTGGACAATAGATATAGCTGGCAGGGGGGAAACCTGGTGATCATGATGCAGAGGCTTTGGGATAATGAGTATTACAGTAGCATGGACAAATTCTGGGGCTTGAACAGCGCTTTGGAGCTAACCTGTTACCGCAGCAGCGATACCGAAACCCTCGATCCCAATAATCTTCCCACCAATTTCCTTACCAGCCATTTTTATCCCGGCGTTAAGATAGGTTTTCTCTTAACCGGCGATGAACAGGCTTATATTTCAGGCAGAGTTACAGGAGGGGGACATGTGCTTCCTCAAGCTACGGTTTCACTAACAGATAGAGTAAGTGGCACAACCACGAACCGCGGGGAATATATGCTGAAAACCACGATCGGATATTACAATCTGACGGTTAGCAAAGACGGGTATCTACCCTATAATAATGCTTATGCTGTAAATTACCACGAAAATACCCTAAACTTCAATCTTACTCCCAGTTCAATGGACGATCCCTATACGCCGGAGCTAAAGCCAAAACTAAGCCTTTATCCCAATCCCTTCAATCCAGTTTCGACCCTTACCTTTTCGGTTGATAGGGACAATTCTCCTGTAAGGATAGAGCTTTTTGACCTGAAAGGGCGCAAGATAAAGACACTTGCAGACGGTACCTACTCCCAAGGTGAACAGAGAATTAGCTTCAAAGCCTTAGATGAAAATGGTCTCAGTCTGGCTTCAGGGGTGTATTTTATCAAGGTTCAAAACGGTAACCATCGGCAGACGATCAAAGCTTTGTTAATGAAATAAGCACTCCTTTCCTCTAACCTTTTTGAAAACCTGACACTCCCCACTTTTGGGTATGCAGAGGTAATATATTGGCAATTTGATCGTGGGGTTATAAACAAATGAGAAATCAAAATGCAGCCCAGACAAAGAATTGCCTTGACAGAACTATCTAAGTGTGTTTTACGGAACATACTGAGGTAAATTATGACAGATGTAATAGTATTTCTGGGAATCCAAGGCAGCGGAAAAGGCACTCAGGCCAAACTGCTGGCCGAAGAAACCGGCTTTCAGCATATTAATATTGGAGACTTGTTCAGAGAGCAGATATCCAGAGGAAGTGAGCTTGGTAAGAAGGTTCAAGCCATTATCACCAGAGGGGATCTGGTTGAAGATAAATTAGTCTTTGAGTTAGTTCAGGATTCCCTGGAACCTGATTGCCCGGGGATCATCTTTGATGGCTTTCCCCGCACTCCTGCACAAGCTGAATACCTACTGGCTCACTACAACGTGACGCGGGTTTATTATCTGGAACTCAGTGCTGCAGATGCCATATCGCGCATCGAAGCCCGCAGGATTTGTTCGGTTTGCGGTGAGAACTACAATTTGATCAGTCGAATTCCTGCCAAGGAAGGCACTTGCGATGTCTGCGGAGGTGCTTTGAAACAACGCTCCGACGATACCGGGGAAGCCATCAAGAAACGGGTTAACGAGTTTTACGCCCAAACTTTTCAATTAAAAGAGCTCTTCAAGGTAAAAGCCACACTTGTGGAAATACCAGCCGGATTACCGATAGACAAGCTCAGAGAGATCATCAGCAAAGACCTGGAGCTGGCTTAAGACAGGTTATATGCCTGCAGAAAATAACGCTAGAATTCTCAAACATATTGAGTTATTTGCCTATCTCTTAGCGGGGTGGAGCTTTCTGGTTCTGTATCTGGAACCTATAATCGGGTATTATCTCGATTACAAATCCATCGAACTGGGAACCGCTTTGGCCAATATAATGCTTCTTTCCCTTACACTGTTGAACAGAGTTTTACGGGGAGAGGTTTCACAAGGTAGAACCATAGTCTATTTCGATCTGCTGATGCTGATAACCGGGGCTTTGCTATTGGCCTACCAGGCGAAATTTGTGATCTTCTTCCTACTGATCCGGCAAACCTATTTCATTCTCCAATTTATCATCTTTCGAGCGTATGAGGGCAGATTCTACAAGTTATTGACGGACAATCCTCCAATTTCCTTAATGCTCAGTTTCGCTGGAGTTATCCTCTTTGGAACCGTGATGCTGATGTTACCCGCAGCATCCGCAAAAGGGCAAGTGACTCATTTTGTGGATGCACTGTTTACTGCCTGTTCTGCTACCTGTGTAACCGGCTTGGTGGTTGTTGATACCGGGACTTATTACTCGCTGTTTGGACAACTAATCATTTTAGCGCTTATACAGGTTGGTGGCTTGGGAATCATGACCATTTCAACGGCTTTTGCACTTATTTTGGGACAGAGGATCACCTTGAAACTGGAGAATGTTATGCAAAGCGTGGTAGGTGAGACTAAAGTATTGAACCTCTTTAATTTGTTGCGAAACATAGTGTTGGTTACAATCATTATAGAAAGCCTGGGCGCAATGGTGCTATATATTAATTTTTCCCAGGTGCTTCCTCCCGGCCAGGCATTGTATCATTCAGTTTTTCACTCAGTATCAGCCTTCTGTAATGCTGGATTTGCCCTCTGGAGTAACAGCATGATGAGTTTTGCTGAAAAGCCTGTGATGAACCTGGGAATTAGCTTTCTGATAATTCTGGGTGGATTGGGTTTTACTGTACTGATCGACGTTTATAGGTATGTTTTTGCACCACAGAAAATAAGAAAACTGACTCTACACACAAAGCTTGTGCTGGTCACAACCTTGGGTTTGATTGTGTTAGGTTTTTTTGCCATTTATATCGGCGAAGCCAAGGCTTCAATGACAGGATTCTCCGTTTATCAAAGGATCATGGGCTCTTGGTTCCAGTCGGTTACGCTTCGAACTGCAGGATTCAATACCGTCGATATCAGCAAGTTTGGTCCTGCAACTGTGTTGGTTTCACTTTTTCTGATGTTTGTTGGAGCTTCTCCTGGCTCTACAGGAGGGGGGATAAAAACCACAACATTCAGTGTACTTGTCTTATCTGTAATCAGTATGTTAACCGGAAAGCGCGATCTGACTATTTTTAACAGGAAAATTGCACTTTCAAATGCCAGAGAAGCAACATCATTGGCTACATTATCTGCTTCAATCGTTTTCAGTATCGTTTTCGTAATCATGTTGATAGAACCCTTCACATTCCAAAAAATCATTTTTGAAGCAATTTCGGCTTTTGGCACGGTTGGCCTTTCAATGGGAATCACGGGCAACCTCAGTTATCCGGGAAAACTTCTGATCACCCTTCTGATGTATATTGGCAGAATTGGCCCCTTGACCATGATCTATGCCTTCTCATTGAGAAAGAAGCAAGTTAATATTGACTTTGCCGAAGAGAAGATTGCGATAGGATAGGTGTCAGGTTTCAGGTTTCAGGTGTCCAGGGTTATGAGTTAGAGATCGTGTAAAGTATATAAATAGATAGGAGAAATGATAATGCTAAACAGCTATAAAGACTTGATAGTATGGCCAAAGGCGATGGATCTTGCAGAGGAAGTCTATTTACTTAGCAAGCGTTTTCCTAAGGAAGAGCAGTTTGCTTTTACTAATCAAATTCGCAGAGCTGTGGTATCCATTCCATCGAACATAGCAGAAGGTAAGGGACGTAACTCAAAAGCCGAGTATTTGCATTTCCTGTCAGTGGCAAATGGTTCATTATCAGAAGTGGATACTCAACTACTGCTTGCAGTTAGAATTGGGTATTTAGATCAGCATCAGGTTACTAAAGCGCTTAATCTGAGAGAAGAAGTTTCAAGAATGTTGGCTGCCCTGCGCACTAAGCTTCAGGATTCCACTCCCTGAAACCTGAAACCTGACACCTGAAACCAATTAAGGAGTAAACAATGGCACGTTACGCAGTTATCGGGCTTGGTCGTTTCGGTATGACCGTTGCGAAGA
>CAZNGW010000100.1:0-6744 GCA_964572925.1 uncultured Candidatus Cloacimonas sp.
AATATCGAAACCGGATAATTCCAGTTCGACATCCTTCTATATTCAGTGTTCCATTATGCGTGTAAATTTCTTTTGGGGTAGTGGGTTCGGCTGACTTGGCGGTGAAGTCGATTTACCCAATCAAGAAAGGAACTAATATGAAGATAGTAAAGAAGAATAAACCGGGGGATCCGAATCCCCCGGACACAACAGCATTGGAATTCTATGCTACTATCTGTATGCTTACTACGCTTGGAATGCTATCCCCCCCCTATCAGAAAGCTATCATACCACTATCATATCGCATGAGCATGTGGTATGATAGTATTCAGATTGTTGTTACATAGCAAGCCGCGATCCCGGAAGCGAATTATGGGCACAATAAAAGCGGAGGACGAGTTCTTCATCCTCCGCAAGGGGCTATCTTACAGGATCAGTTACTGTTCCACCACTTCGAATTCGATGCGGCGATTAAGTTGACGTCCTTCAGGTGTATCATTTGTCGCACGAGGCTCGGTAAGGCCTTTTCCGATAGCGGTCAAACGGTCGGCGGCGATACCTCTCTTGATCAGCCAGTTCATCACGGATTCTGCGCGCTGTCTGGACAGAGTAAGATTGCTGGCGGCAGAACCTACGTTATCGGTATGGCCAACAATGCGGACTTTCACAGTGGGATTGGCTGTTAGGGCAGCGTAAGCTTTTTCCAGGATTTCGGAGGAAACCGGTTTGATGGTAGCTTTGGCAGTGTCGAAGAGGATTCCTTCCAGCGAGAATTTGGTTCCTTCCTTAAGCACCATAACATCGTCCTTGGGATCAAGGGGATCGGTGTTTTCGGCCACTTCAGCTCCGTCTTCCTTGGTTCCTTTGTCGGTGTCCTTATCCAAGGGATTGGTTTTGTACTGGCTTACTTCCGCTCCATCTTTCAGGCCATCGCCATCGGTATCAGGATTCAGCGGATTAGTTTTGTGCTGATTCACTTCTGCTCCATCGGTCAGACCGTCGGCATCGGTATCGGGATTAAGAGGATTCGTCTTGTATTGGTTCACTTCCTCGCCATCCTTCAGACCGTCACCATCGGTATCTGATTTAAGAGGATCGGTTTTATGCTGGGTAACTTCAGCACCGTCCGTCAATCCATCACCATCGGTATCGGGATTAAGGGGATTGGTTTTGTATTGATTCACTTCCGCCCCGTCTCTCAGGCCATCGCCATCGGTATCGGGATTCAAGGGATCAGTTTTATATTGCCTCACTTCAGCGCCGTCTTTCAAACCGTCTCCGTCAGTATCAGGATTCATCGGATCAGATTTGTAGACATTGGTTTCATCAAAATCGCTAATGCCGTCACCGTCGCTATCCATGGCTTTGGGATCCTGTACTACAACCGGTTTTGGCGGAGGTGGAGGAGGCGTCACCTGAACTTCTACGGGTTTGGGAGGTGGAACGACCACTGGTTCCACTTTGGGAACGGGAGCGGGCTTTCTCTCTTGCGGTCCGGCATTATAGAAGGAAAGGCCGGCAGTAAGCGAATAAAAAGCATCCTGTTTTTTTCCGGTGAGCCAGTTGTCGTCTTTATTGGTTAAGCCACCATCCAATTCGTTAGTGTTGGTTAGATTGTAGGCAGCGGTTATCTCCAGCATAGTTCCGGGTTTGATGGGGGTATGAACACCCACGCCAAAGGGATATAGCGGAATAAAATCGAGAATGCTGTTTTGCATATCAATCTGCATACCGCTTCCGGCAAATAAGAAGGGAGACCATTTCTTTTCGAAGGGTATAACTAAAAAGCGGTAATCACCCACCAGGGATTGGGTTTTGTAGCGGGTTGTGCCACCGGTTGCGCGGATCGGAGTGTAGCCCAATCCACCCCTTAAATATAAGAATGGGAGAATTTTAAGCTGAAGGTGTCCCCGCAGATACGGAGCAAAGTTTTCAGCTTTTCCTTGGTTGTCGCCCCTGGCAAAACCAAGTTCATAACCATAGTTCCAACCGGGACTGATGGAGGCTGCGTGAGCCAAACTGAATCCCAATCCTATCAGAAGGATCATCAGAACAGCTTTTGTTTTCATAGTTCATTCCTCTCTGTCATTTGTTATTCAACATCCTGAACGTTTACTCCGGCTTTTAGCCGGGCGATATCATAAAAAACAAAACTAAAAAGTCTCATATTGTCCTAATACGTTATCCGTAATTGCTGTCAAGTTTTTTAATCTGCTTTCTTATAAACAATCCTTGTAATAAGCTAAACGATTTCAAGAAACAGCCAAATCAGATTTGCTATCTGAAGCGGCGTGGAAAAAAATCCACGGTTTGCCAAGGGGAGAATTTTGCTCAGTATTTTCTAAGCAGGAGAACAAAAACCGGACATCCAATAAAGGCTGTTACCACTCCAACCGGAAGTTCCATAGCCAGAAGATACCTGGCACAAAGATCACAAGCGCTGAGGAACACCCCCCCGCTCCACAGAGATAGCAGGTAGATCTTTTTTTGCCCAGAGGGAACGATGAACCGCACCATGTGAGGTATTATCAATCCTGTAAAACCAATGATTCCCGCAAACGACACGCAGATTCCAATCACGATTGAAGTTAAAACGAAGATCTCTCTTCTGAGTAGGTTCACATTGATGCCCAGGCTGGTGGCATAAAGATCGCCCCCTGCCATAATGTCCAGAGCACCAGATTTAAAAAACAAAAATGCCAATATGCCCAGGGATACCGAGACCAGGCCGAGAAAATAATACCATTCCGTATGTCCAAAGATCCTGCCCAGATTTCCCATCAGAGTTCCCATGATGAGAGCGGTATCTTGCTGGTGCAGATACATCAGAAGAGATATCCCTGCCGCAAAAAACATTCCTGTAATCACGCCTGCGATCAGTAACCTGCTCTTATCGAAGCGGCCATTTTGATGAGCCAGTTTCCAAACCAGAACCATGGTAAGCCCGGCACCCAGAAAACCACCCACCGGCATTAACACGACCAAACCGGTTACTCCCATCAGAATGCTGCCAAACGCCGAACCTGAAGATATGCCCAGAATGTATGGTTCGGCCAAAGGATTGGCCAGCATCAACTGATAGATGGAACCTATCCCGGCCAGGGCCATGCCGGTGAAAAGAGTCAGAATCAACCTGGGTAACCTTACCTGGAACATGATATTGGCATCAGGTCTACCGCTTAAGATGGAGAGCAGGACTATCAGCAGGCTGATCAACAACCAGAGCAGTAAAAGAAATCTTTTATCCATTCTTTTTCCGCCATTGGGCAAAAATGTCCTGCAACTGCTTCATCCCCTCTATGCAGCGTGGAGTAGCCCTTTGTAACAGATCGGGATTGATGTCCTGCTCGAAATAGACCGTCCTGGTCCTAATGGCAGGGATATCCTGCCAGCCCTTGCGGGAAAGTATGTTTGGCAGGCTGTCCTGGGAATAACAGATAATAATGTCCGGATTAGCTTTGATCACCGTTTCAGGATTTACTCTTGCATAGTCACGCTCCAGAGTTGGGAAGATATTGTCTGCTCCTGCGGTTTCGAGTAATTCTCCCACAAAGGATTTGTCCGAAACGCTCATCAGAGGATTGCGGTAAATCTCCAGATATACTTTTGGATGTGTCTGCCCGGCAGCGCTTTGTTTGATTTCAGCAAGGGAAGAGTTCATATCGGAAATCAGTTTCTTCGCCTCTTTCTCCCGGTCGATCAGTTTACCGAGTCTGGTGATTTCAGAAAGCAATTCCGAGATACCTGTGGGATACACTACCTCTACCTGCAAGCCCAGCTTGGAAAGCTCCAGAGCTATGGATTCCTGTTCCAGGGAGCTGCAAAACACCATGGCTGGATTAAGAGCCATGATTGCTTCCCGGTTTATCGCACTGAAATTTCCGACAATCTTTTTGGAGCTTAGACTTTGGGGGTAATTGCATTCTTCCGTGATTCCGCAAATCTCGCTTTCTGCTCCCAAAGCGCAGATCATTTCCGCCACTTCCGGTGAGAGAACCACAAAGCCATGCGGTTGCCCTTTTTCCTTTGCCCGGCAGGACAACAAGAACAGCGCTGCTGCCAGAGTAAGAACTATTGCAGATATTCTCAAAACCACCTCTTGCTTGCTTTTCTAACACGATCCTCCATAATAGCTCTCTTGTCAAGTTCTGTTTCTTTTGCAGATATCATCCTTAGCTCCTTCATCAGTTGTAGCTCTTTGATTAGTATGCCGAAATGAACGAATGTGTTTTTTCCCTTGCCAAGAAAGGCACTCTGCTTATTTTATGAGTAATTTCAATAAGGAGTCTTGGATGAAACGACTTTTCTTTACCCTTCTGCTCTTATGTGCGGCATTAACGCTGTTTGCCCAGCAAGGCCTGTTTGGTATTTCTTATGGAGACAGCTATCAAGCCGTGAAAGACAATCTCGAGAATTACAGCACTGCTTTTGAGATTTCCGAAGAGGATGGAAATCAGTGTGTGTATGTTTCCTATGATAATGAATATATTGACCGGATCGTTTGTTTTTTTGACCAACCCAAAGGCACCCTTGTCTCCTGGCAGGTATTTTATATTGAGCAAAGCGAAGAGGACGTATGGGATGTAGCCTACGATGCTGCTGCCGATTGGCACGACGAAGGCGACTGGGATGATGATTATGAAGTGTATTATTGGGAATTCGGAGATGGTAAAACCCTTTACATAGGCTATAATTCCGACTATTGGCTGGTTGCTGATTACTACAACGAAGCCTATTCACAATACTCGGAAGTTGTTTATTGGTAATCTCTCCAAATCCCTGAAAACAATAAAGGCGGAAAGATATCTTTCCGCCTTTGCTTTTTTCTATGATGAATCTTATTCGAATCTAAGGATAAGGAATGATGGCTGTTTGTTGGTGTCGATTACATAAAGGCGAAGAGTTTTGCGGTTTTCCTTTTCCATGTTCGCTTTGGCATTATCCAGAACATTACCGAATTCCTTGGGGCTATTCACATCAGTGCCGTCTATGGACAGGATCACAAAGCCCACTCTAAGCCCGGATTTGGCAGCCGGTGAATTAGGCTCCACTTTCGTAACCACGACCCCTTCCTCGCCGGTTATGCCAAGCCTTTTGGCAGCAGGGCTGTCAATGGCATCCACACTGATTCCGGTAGCCACTCCACCCTTCACGGTATCGGTAGCTACAGTGCTGTCGTCTGGATAGGCTTCCAGATTTATCTCTACGGTTTTTTCCTTGTTGTCCCGCACAATTTTCAAGGGGATTTCAGTTCCAATTCTGGCAGTGGCGATGGCAATGCGGAATTTGGGAACACTGCTAACCTTGTCTCCATTTATCTCCAGAATCACGTCGCCTACCTGCAGTCCAGCCTTTTCAGCAGGTGAATCTTTTTCCACTTTGGAAACCAGAACGCCCGCCACTTCTTTCAGATTAAAGGATTCCATGATGTCGGGAGTTATTTCCTGGGGTAAAATCCCGATGTAGGCACGGGTTACTTTGCCACTGGCTACCAGATCATCCACTACGCGCTTGGCAAGGTTGATAGGGATGGCAAAGCCGATCCCTACATTACCACCGTTGTTACTGGCTAATGCGGAATTGATGCCGATAACCTCACCTTTGATATTAAGTAATGGTCCTCCGCTGTTGCCACTGTTGATCGCAGCATCAGTCTGGATATAGTCCTGGTAAATGGGGGAATTGTCTCCCAGATTCAGGTTTGCCCTGCTGGTGGCAGAGATCACTCCCAGAGTTACGGTTCTGTCCAGTCCTTCGCTGAAAGGATTGCCAATGGCTATCGCCCATTCGCCGATCTCCAATTTGTCGGAATCGCCCAGAGGGGTTACTGTGATCTTTTCACCCTCTTTAACGTTGATCTTGATCACCGCGATGTCGGTGTTGGGATCCAGCCCAACTACTGTGGCTGTGTATGTAACCTTGTCGGCCATGGTAACCGTTATGGTTCCCTGCCTGCCTTGCTCTACCACATGGTTATTGGTCATGATAAAGGCTTCGCGGGTGGACTCATTGTATTCATAAATGAACCCGCTGCCCATGGAAACCACAGGACGGGTCTGTTCTTGAGGTTGCTGCGGGAAAAATTGCCTGAACCAAGGATCATCCATAAAGGGATTGCGATAGTTCTGAACGGTTATCTTGGCTTCCACGCGGATTTGGACTACTGCTTCACGGACGTTTTTTACCACTTCCACAACGGGATTGGTTCCTGAAACGTCCATAGCGCTTACTTTGGCTGTAGCACAGCTCATCATGCTAAAAGCAATCAGAACGGCGATCATTGTTTTCCACACATTCATAATGAATCTCCTGATTAAATGTAGAATTCCTGTTTATATTACTGGCTGAAAGAAAAAAAACTGCGGGCCAAAAACCCGTCTGAAATGCTACATATGAACAATCTATTCGAAAGTGGCAGCAAAGTCAAGCGAAAAATAACTGATATCCGGGCAAGGGGTATTTCCATTCCCGAATATAACCAGATAACAATAAATTGCGGGTATCCTCGCAATCCCTTTTAAAATTAGATTGACAGAAACTACAGTTCTCTTATTTTTTACCAAATGGTTAAAACGATGTTCGTAAAGGAAAGATAGATATGGCGATTAAGGGAATCAAGGAACGTATCTTGGGAGCTGCGATAGCCGAATTTCTGGAATGTGGCTTCAGCGGAGCCAGGATGCAGGCGATTGCAGATAAAGCTGGAATTAACAAAGCTCTGCTGCACTATCACTACAAAACCAAACAACAGCTTTATGAACACGT
>CAZNGW010000101.1:0-6692 GCA_964572925.1 uncultured Candidatus Cloacimonas sp.
TTGTATTACTGCTTAATACAGTTATCAACATCCGATTTTTTGGGGGAATGCCTGAAATGTTGGCACGAGGTTAGTTCTCAATCTTTAGTGGAGGGTTAAGGAACAAGGGTATTATTTCGCTCCAGCAGATTTGGGTTCTTAACAACAGCCTATAAGCGGACAACGCGCAAGAAGTGCATGCAGACTGCATTCCATTTGTTCGATTACGGCTATGCAACAGAAAATTAGATTGACTACAACAGCACTTTGCCATTCATGGAAACAAACGCGTAAACTGTATTTACAAGGAGCTTTTAATGCGCAAGCTACTATTCTTGCTGACTCTGGTAGTGGTTTTACTCACCAGCTGTAAAAGCGCGCTTCAATCTGATAAGGTGAAGGTAACCTTCTGGCATGGCCTGAGTGGACCTTTGGGAGATACTCTGAACGAAATGATCAGAGAATTTAACCGAACTCATGACGATGTGGAAGTGGTCGCCAATCCAATCAGCAGCTACACAGCACTCTCCCAGAAGTTGATGGCTTCCATCCAGGCCAAAAAACAACCCGATATTGCCCAGGTATTCGAATCCTGGACCTCCAAGTATATTGAAGCTGGTGTTTTGTGCAATCTGGAAGAACTGATGAAGGAAGATAAAGATTTTGATCCAAACAGCCTGAACGATATTTATCCTGTGTTTTTGAAGTCAAATACCTTCGATGGAACCATCTACTCCTTCCCTTTCAATAAAAGTGTGAGAGCCTATTTCTATAACAAGGATGACTTTTATCGGGCCGGACTCGATCCCAACCACTTTCCAGCAACTTGGCAGGAATTCAGGGACTACTGTAAAAAACTGACCATTGATACCAATAATGACGGCAAACCGGACAAATATGGTACGAATTTCAACGTAAATGAATGGCAATTTGTGAATCTGCTTCATCAAGCAGGGGGAACCATTCTTGATGATAAAGGTAATCCGCAATTGAATAGCCCGGCAGGAATTGAAGCCCTTAGCTATACTTCAGACCTTATCAATAAAGATAAAACAGTGTATGTTGTCCGTGAATTTGAGGGTCAGAATGACTTTCTGGCTGGGATCGCCGCCATGTATGAAGGTAGTAGTGTTTCTATTACCCACATGCGCCAGCAGCCCATTAATTTCAACATCGGATATGCTCCTTTGCCTACTTATAGAACCAATAAAAGTGCGGTCAGCGGTGCCAACATAGTGATATTTAAAAGCGGGGACAGGAAGCGTGAACTGGCGGCTTGGAAATTCATCAAATGGTTTACAGATACTGCACAAACTGCAAAATGGAGTGCAAAGACCTGCTATATGCCTGTTCGTAAAAGCGCTATGCAATCTCCTGCCCTGCTTGATTTTCTGAAGGAATTCCCCCAGTTCCAAGGTATCTATGACCAACTTGAAACAGCAGTGTATGAACCGCAAATACCTGCCTGGTTCAAAGCCCGTCCAGAGCTGAAAGGATTTCTGGAAAAAGCAATGCTTGGCAAGGCAAGCCCTAAACAGGCTTTGGATGAGGCTGAAGCGAAATTCAAATCAATAATAGAAGAAGAAAAATACGTAAAAAAACTATGATTGGTCTGACTGGCAAAGGAGCACGTTAATGCTGAATTATGCTGAAGAATTGATCCTTCTGGCTATCGATGACGACACTGGCTCATTCTATCACATGACCTCTATTAATCTTCATCTTGCTTTGGTAGGGGCCTTGTTGATGGATTTGGCCAACCGAAACCGTATCGGGGTGGAGAGTGACAAGCTAAGTCTGATAAACCTCGGTCCTACAGGAGACAAGTTTCTGGATCAGATCCTGCAGTTGATCAATGAGCCTCAATGCAGCACTGACACTGCCACTTTGGTAAGACAGCTTTATAACAGCCTGGATTCGCTGCGGGAAAAGCTACTGGAAAGCCTGGAGGAGAAGGGCATAATCCGATTTACGGAAAGTAAAGTACTCTGGCTGTTCAAACAACGCCGTTATCCTGTAGTAGACAATAGGGAAGAGGTGGAAGTAAAGACCCGCATCAGAAGCATCATCTGTGAAGGTGCCTATCCTGAACCTCGTGATATTGCCATGCTCAGTTTGCTCTATACCTGCGACTTAATGGATAAGGTTTTTAGCAGTGAAGAGCTGGGGCACTACCAGAACCGGATTGAGTCCCTTAGAAAAAAGGATTTGATTGGCCAGGCTGTGAACCGCATCATCGGAGAAGTTCAAGCCATGATCAGTTCCACCTTTATTACCTGATACGGGAGCTGTTGGTTTCCCGGATTGCCATTCCTTTCGCAATCCAAATATTCATTCCTTTTTGGAACGGGCATTGCTATCTATATTTTCAATGAATAATCAAGCTGAAGGTTGGTAAAATGAAACAGCTATTCCTGATATTAAGTATGTTGTGTCTCTCGATTTTGCTGATGGCTGGAATCAGCGTCCGCTACGATCTGAAAACACCGGTTATCGAAAACGACGCTTACTATGCCAAGGTAAGCCTGGCAGATGCGCAAAGCTGGGGAGACCCCGGAAATCCTGATCTGCCCTGGTATGGGGTAAAAATCCTGTTGCCTGTTGGCAGTGAAGCCGGAAAGATAAATGTTACTCGAACCCGGCCAGTGATCTATAATCTCACGAAGCCGCTTAATCCGATCCAGAAACAATATCCCTTTTCACATTCGGTTCTGGAAGCTCCCACGCTCCCGTTGGATAGTGTTTACGGCTCTGCCACTCCATTTCCTGAGCAGCCTGATAATGGAGTCCAAACTCATTTTTTGAGCGGAAATCCCATAGCGTTTACCGCAATCTGTCCCTTTGAATATTTTCCGTTGAAAAACGAACTGGTTTTCTATCAAAGCTTTAATGTGGAGGTTGAATACAGTTTTTCTGCCAGAGCGGCTGCGGCAGCGCAGTTACTTAAACAGGATTCATTCACTGCTCAACGACTTCAAAAATCTGTGGATAATCCCGAAGCAATTCAGGTTTCCCGCACCCGTGAAACCGGAGTCGAATACCTGATCGTTTGCGACCAATCCAAGATTGCCAATTGGATCCCGTTACAGAATATCCACCAGGATCGCGGTAGAAACATTTTGATCAAATCCATGTCTGAAATAACAGCGGTTTCACCGGGTGCCGATACCCAGGAAAAACTGCGTAACTTCATTATTTCCATGTATTCAACCAATCCCTTACGTTATGTCCTCTTAGCCGGAGATACGGATGTGATTCCCCATCGGGGTTTTTATGTGAATCTGGGAACCGGTAGCGAAAGCGACGCTGACATACCAGCAGATATGTATTATTCCTGTCTGGATGGCACTTGGAACAACGATAATGATTCAAACTGGGGTGAAATGTATGAGGCAGACCTGGCTCCAGAGCTTGCAGTGGGACGCGTTTGCTACAATAATGATACCGAGATATCCAATTTTATCAATAAAGTCATGAGCTATATGATCGTTCCGGTTGAAACCGAGATTAAGAGCGCATTCTTTGTGGGAGAATGGTTGTGGGATGGTCCCACTTGGGGTGGTGACTATATGGATGAAATGATTGGCGGTAGCGATGCGCATGGATATTCCACAGTTGGTGTCCCTACTACCTGGAACATCTCTACTCTTTACGACAGAACCTATGGAGCAGCCGATTCCTGGGATGCCAGCGACATCAGACCTTTGCTAAGTCAGGGTCCGAATTTTGTGAATCATCTGGGGCATTCCAATACCACTTACACCATGCGGCTTTCCAACAACCAGGTAAGCAACTCCACGATTACCAATAATGGCAGCAACCACAATTTCTCCACCTATTTTACCCAAGGTTGCTATTCCGGGGCTTTCGATAACCGCGATACCCAACCGGGTAGCTATACGAGCGATTGCATCGCTGAAAAAATGATGTCCATCGCCAACGGTCCTGTCGCCATGCTGGCTCATTCACGTTACGGATGGGGAATGCAAGGTTCCACGGACGGTGCGTCTCAGTACATTCATCGTCAGTATATGGATGCGGTGTTTGGAGAACATATCCAGGAACTTGGCTATACCCTGGTTGACAGCAAAATTGATAACATACCCTATATCACGAATACAGCCGTGATGTATTGGGTAACCTACGAGACGAATCTTTTCGGCGACCCAGCCATGATGTTGTGGACTGATACACCGCAAAACGTAGTGGCCAATCTGCCAAGTCAATGGTTGGTTGGCGTAAATAGCTATCAGATCAGCACCAATGCCCCTTATGCAGAGTTTATCCTGAAGAGCGGTAACAATACCATTATCTCAACTATTGCCAATCAGGACGGCCTGATCAATATCAACCTTCTGGAAACCCTGGTTCCCGGCAACTATCAGGTATACATAAATGCTCCCAATTTCTATGGATATCAAACCGCCATACAGGTTACCGCTGCTCAGATGCCATACGTAATCTGCAACAACGTGCAATACAACGATCCAGACGGGCTTTACCATACCGGCGAAAACATCCTCATGAATTTCTACGTGAAAAATGTAGGTCTGGTTGACCTTACCCAGCCCGGAACCATTACCCTTACCAGCAGTTCACCCAATATTGAAATCCTGAATGGAACTACTTCTTTTCAAGCCCTTGCCAGTGGAGATTCCTTACAGATTGTTGCCCAGTTGGGATTTGGGATCAGGGGAAGTTTTTCGGATTTGACCAGGGCAAGCCTTACTTTTACGGCTAACTTCGCAAGTTATACCACACAATCAACTGCGTTTATAACTTTGAATGCACCTCACCTGAGCATTGCCTCTTATCAAATCAACAATTCCACTCCGGTCATCAATCCCGGCCAAACTCCAAGCATCAGCCTTACTGTGAACAACAACGGCAGCGGTAACTGCTACAATCCCTTGATGATCCTTTTTCCTGATTCCGGTGATGTGGTCTTGAGCCAATATGAGCTTAGCCTGCCATTTATTGTCCATAATGGCACCGTTACCCTGGATAATGTCTTGAACGTCCAGATTCTGGATAGCGCTGAACTTGGCAGTTCGGTTAACATCGGATATATCCTCAATTCGGAGAACGGCGATGTGGTGGAAGGTAATTTCATTCTTTATATCGGGGCTATTTCCTATGGTTTCGAGCCGGATTTCCAGGGTTGGGAATCAATAGCTTTAAACCAGAATTATACCAATCAATGGCATCGCTCCAGTCAGCGCAATCATACAGCCAACGGTCAATATTCCATGAAGTTTGGCAGTAACTCCACCGCCACCTATGCCGGCTCTGCTTTTGGCGCGCTGCTCAGCCCAGTTATGAATGTAAGCCCGGGTTGCCAGCTAAAATTCCATCACTGGATGGAAGCTGAAACCCATACCAATCCATCCTATGCCTGGGATGGCGGCATGGTGCAAATGAGCTTGAATGGCAGTTCCTGGACTCAAATCACTCCGGTGGGAGGATATCCATACCGGATCTATAGCAACAACGCTTCTCCCTTTGCTGCGGAAACCTACGTCTATTCAGGAAGTTTCGATTGGACCGAAGCCACCTTCGAGCTTGGCAACATTAGTGGAACCGCTCAATTCAGATGGGTGTTCGGCAGTGACGGCTATGTGGGAGGAGAAGGCTGGTACATAGATGACGTTCAGGTTTTTGGAGTGGTGGATAACAGCGACGAGACCAGTCCAGCACTTGCTACCCTCAGCCTGTTTGACAATTATCCCAATCCTTTCAATCCGGAAACCAATCTCAGCTTTTCTCTGCCCAATCCCCAGAATGTGAAGCTGGAAATCTACAACCTTAAGGGGCAGTTGGTTAATACCCTGGTAAATGGCGATCTGGCACAGGGAACCCATCATTTGGTGTGGAACGGCAAGGACAGCAAGCAACGCAGTGTTTCCAGTGGAGTATATTATTACCGACTAACCACCTCCAAGGGAATCCTCACCAAAAAAATGCTCCTGATGAAGTGATTAAAATTACTGAAAAAACCAAAATTCTCGTGCTAACCGGGGCGGGGATCAGCGCTGAATCCGGGATTAAAACCTTCCGCGACAGCGGTGGCTTATGGGAAAACCACCGGGTGGAAGACGTGGCATCTCCGATTGGATTCAGACGTGATCCCCGTCTCGTTTGGCAGTTTTATAAAATGCGCTGGGAGGACGCCAAGTCTGCCAAACCCAATGCTGCACATCTTGCTTTGGCGGATTTGGAGGATAAGTTGGGTGATAACTTCCGGCTCATCACCCAAAACGTTGATGGTTTGCATCAAAAGGCAGGAAGCAAAAGGATTTGGGAAATGCACGGCAGCCTGAACCACTGTTTTTGTACCAAATGCAAAGCCTCCTATCCCATGGAAAAGATCGACCTCAAGATGGCATTACCTGCCTGTGCAGTCTGCAAAGGACTTTTACGACCCAATATCGTCTGGTTTGGTGAAATACCCTACCACCTTTCCGAGATCGAGGATGCACTGAAAGAATGCGATATATTCCTTATCGTGGGAACCAGCGGGGTGGTGTATCCTGCCGCCGGATTTGTGATGAGTGCCAAGCTGCTGGGAGCCAGAACAGTGGCTGTGAACCTTGATAAACCGGATAATCTTGGCTTTATCGACGAATTTCATCAAGGCCGCTCTGGCGAAATACTCCCCATTCTGCTTTCCAATTGGTATAAAGAATAACCCTATTTCATCTCCCTATCTCGCA
>CAZNGW010000102.1:0-6582 GCA_964572925.1 uncultured Candidatus Cloacimonas sp.
CCGTCCTCATTCTGAAAATAGGCAGGGAGAATGTTGAGCTTGTGGAGAATAGTAAATCCAATAGGAGTTTTGAAAATGAAAAAAATTGTGCTGTTGCTGGCTATGTGCTGCGTTTATCTTTTCATTTTTGCGTATTCATTACCTCTCACCCTCTGTGAACAGGTTCAGGAGGCGGACTATATCCTGAAGGGCAGGATCGAGAGTAAGGAAACTGTTTTCCGGGGCAAGGCCAGTTTTGTCTGCACCCGTTATAAATTAAACGTTGAAAAAGATCTCCTGGGCAACTACCAAGAGCAGGAGCTATATTTCATACTTGCTGGCGGTGATGATGGCGAGAAGAAATTCAGGGTTTCCGACGTTCCGGTTCTGGAAATCGGTGAAACCTCCATCTTCATGCTCTACAAGCCGGAAAAGAAGTATTTTTCCCTGATCGTGGGCGGTGAACAAGGCCGATATACCAAGTTCAGTGATCCCGGCAGTGGAAGGCAACTTGTTTTGGATTTGTCCGGCAAACCTATGCAGAACGAAAACGGCGAACAGATCACCTTCTCCCGCTTTGAAGCAGAACTGGAAAGAGACATCCCTGATTTTCGCAGCCGTCCGCACTCTTTCATCCCACCCGATCCAAATGGCAATCCTAACAACCTGAATGCAAGCGATTTCCTGCGTTGGGATAATTCTGATAAACGCGGCAGGGTAAGTATGGCAGTTGATCCCACCGAATCCATCAATTATGATCAGGGACCTGAGATCGGGCAAAGAAACTACAGCCCCTTCAATGGTCAGTTTGGCTCAGCTACCCAAACCACAATTGACAGGTATGTTTATAACTCCTATAACTACTTCTGGTCTGAACTTCCTACCGTTTTTAATCAGTTACCAAGTAATTACAACATACTTGGTCTGCGCGACCAGGCCATGATGGCAAACTGGAACAAATATGTAAAGACATATAAAGTGCGTTCAAGTCCCACAGGGACTTTTGGCTATCCTGATTTTGAAAACGATATCTGTGGATTTGTCGATAATGCCACCTATGAGGATGTATTTGACGAAACATGGGGCCCCACAGAACTCGCTGTCTGTTTTTACTGGGGCATAATTGACATGTGGGAAACAGATATTGCAGTAAATCCAGCCTGGCCATGGACCAACGACAACTCACTGGCTTACAATAGCGGATTTCAACCAACTGATCAATCCCTTTTGCACGAACTGGGTCATGCCTGGGGCGGGGGTCATAATTTCAACGATTTATCGGTTATGAATTATTATGATAAGAAATGCCGCACCTATAGCGTAGTCTATAATTCAGATGCAGATGGGATCAGATACAAATATCCCAATGATATCAACATGAGTAATCTTGGAGTTCATGCCTACAATAGCACTGGTGAATACCAGACTTTCAATCCGGCGATTTCAGATTCTGTCGTAACTCCAGGCTCGAACTTAAGGATTCGCTGGATCACGGTGGAAAACACCGGCCTTAACGATATGCCGCTGCAGCTTGATGTATTACTTACCTGGGAAGCCCGCAATTGGTCTGGAGCCACATATCTTACAACCCTTGATCTGGGAACAGTGTCGGCAGAATCAAGTAACATCATCAATGATCTTTGGGTAAACATTCCCATCTCGGTTAGGCCCGGTTACTACCATGTTGCCTTGAGAGTTGCCACAGGTGGTGATGCTGTGGTTTATGATAACGCATCCTGGATCCAAAATGTAGTGCGGGTAACCGAACCTCCGGTTCCAGGCTTATGGATTGGCGGACTCAGCACAAACTGGCATCGTGCCGCAAACTGGAGCGGAAACTTTATCCCCGACAGCACTACCGACGTCCTTATCCCGTCTGGCTGTTTGAACAATCCCCAGATCATCCAAAGCGAAGGATACTGTCATAATATCACCATTGAAAGCGGAGCAGTTCTAAGCATTGACTACAATTCTACCTTCTATGGTGATGTGGCAAACAGTGGAATGATCTTCCTCGGAAACTCCATCACCAATCCCGATGTGGTTTTTCTGGGGAACTTTGAGAATAGAGACAATGGATCATTGAGTTTTAGCTATGGCGCAGGAATTTTGCGGGTGCAAGGTTCCTGGACCGAGCATCCTAATTCATCTACCGACATGCATCCAAACGGAACCTTGCAGTTCATCGGAGCCGGAACTTCAAACCTGATCCTGCAAAGCACCAACAGCCTTTTCAACAACCTGGAAGTGCAAAAGGATGCAGGTGGATCAGTTATCTTCAGCAGCGCTTGCACAGCGAATGCAAACATTCAGGGTCAGCTGTTAATGAACCCAAATAATACAGTTTATTATCAATCAAATCAGGATATGCTCATCTATGGCAATCTTGCCTGCCCTGCCACTTCCACTTTTGAAGCGCTGTCTGGAACTATTCATATGTTGGGGATGGGTGGTGCAATTGAAATGTCCAACACATCCATTCTCAATACCTTGAATATAAATTCCTATGGCATGGTTACCATGTATTCCGACCTCAGGTTAAATGGCGATCTGATGATCTCAAACGGTTCCCTGAATGCAGGTTATCACAATCTGTATATCAAAGGTTCCTGGTACAACAACGTGGGTTTGGACGCATTTCTGGAGGAAACAAGCAATGTAATCTTCAATGGCGACGAAGACCAGAATCTATATACTGAGACATTCTATTCGTTTACCGTAAATAAACCTGGGGGCAGGATAATGATGCGTCCGGGCTCCACGATCAATACTACCAATTACACATATTACAGCGGAGAATTATTGCTCACCGGAGCCATTTTCAATATCGCAGATATAACCAACGATGGCATTTATGGCACCTATCGCCTGGAATCCGGTGAAATAAACCTGCATCAGGATGCGGTTGGTTCCATCGATCTGAATGCCGACATAACCATGTATGACGGTGCATTAAGGATCTATGGTGGATCTTCATCATGTTGGTTTGCCGGGAGAACCGATGCCTCTCTAACAATGTATGGCGGAACCATCGACGTGGTGGATCAGAGTATCTATATAAACAATACCGGCTACGCCTTTGACAGTATAATCGGTGGTGGAACCATCCGAACTTCCAGAGGCTTTATAGTGGGCAGGTCCGGTTTTAATCCCACCAACCTGATCGTTGAGCTTTATGGACCTACCAACGCCTATGTAAGCACAGCCGAAGGCAGTTCATTGTTCCATCTGATCATCAATAAAAGCGGCAGAGAGGGAGATCACTTAAGGTCAAACACCATCTTTGGCACCGAAAGACTGGCAATCCAGGGAAACCTGATGATCTCAGCTGGTGGCTTCAGTGCCCCCCAAACCCTTTATATAAACGGCAACTGGCTGAATATGGTTGGTCCTGATGCCTTCCTTGAGGGAACCGGAACTGTCGTTTTCCAGGGTAGTGAACACCAGTATTGCACCACCGAGAACTTCAACAACCTCAGGCTATGCAAGGTAGGCGGAGCACTCAGGGTTCAAACTGCGATAGTTAGCTGCAACAGCTACGAATGGCAATCCGGAGCAGTTGATCTTATTTTCGGGAATTTTACCGCTTTGGATCTGGCGCAAGATGGTATATATGGTGATTTCTACGTAAATGTGCTGAGTACTCTCACCTTAACTCAGGACAGTGCTTCATACGTTGACCTGAATGGCACTATCAACATGCTGGGTGGAGAATGCCACGTTTATGGCGGCAGCGTGATTAGTTGGTGGGGTTATACCCTTCCTGCCACAGTAAATATGACTGGTGGCCTGATCTATTTCCACGATCAGGGGATCGAGATACCCGATAGCGCAACCCTGAATATAACGGGTGGAACAATTCGCACTGACGGCAGTTTCAACCTGAATAAAGAAAACTATCTGGCAGCAAACTGGACACTTTATCTTTCCGGAAGTCAGGATACCGGATTATGGCTGAACAACAATAGCTGTCTGAACCACTTGGTGATAGATAAAAGCAGTGATCGGGAAAGCCAAATCCAATTGCGCAACCGCGACGGCATTCCCTACCCTCAGACTCGTGAGAATGCAGTTTATGCCAATACAAACCTAAGGATATATGGTAACTTCAGCTTGAATAGTGGCAGTTTCCATGCTCCTGCCCTGATCGAAGTAAAAGGCAATTGGGCTGGCAACCCCACAGCGAGCTATGATGCAAATGGAGGCAGGGTTCTCTTCACTGGAGATCAACTTAGCCAAATCTCCTTATCTACCAGCTTCTATGACCTGGAAATAAGCAAACAACTCGACGGAATCGGAGCTCAGATTACCGCAAATCAGAATGTTACAATAGAACATAACCTTGTTATCAGTGACGGAGCATTGGGCGTTTCCACAAATAATTCCCTTACTGTTGGAGGCGATCTTAGCATTCTGGCAGAGGCTGGACTCAACCTTTCAGGAGAAAGCATCCAGCTTAGCTTGAGGGGAGATGTATCAAACCTGAACTCCTCAAACACTCCCGTTTCCGGTTTTTACGCAGGGGCTTCACTGGTTTTACTCGAAGGCAGTGAAGACCAATTCTTCAATTCGCCCAGTGTAATAGACTTGAATGATCTGAGGATAGATACCTATAATGGTGCAAATTTCAGACCCAACCGGGGAGTGCGGGTTCACGATCTGGAAATCATTCACGGGGGATACTATTCCACCCCTACAGGTGACAACCTTAGTATTACCGGCGACCTTTATGTCCATTACAATGGCAGATGGTGGGATCATGCCAATGTTCTGTTCTTTACGGGAAATGAAGAACAAACCATCCGGATTGATGCTCCGGCAGACAGTTGCTGGTTCAATTACGTCACCCTGGACAAGCCATCCAGAACAGAAGGAGGCAGATCACAAGACGTTTATCTGTTATCAGATCTTGAGCTGAGAAATCAGGGAACCCTGATGATAATAGCCGCAAATCTTGATCTGAATGGACATACGGTTCGCAACACCGGCATTGTGGATGTGAATGTTTATGGGACTCTCAGGATGCCGGAAGCTTCTGCTCTTCAGCTTGGACAAGGTCTTTATGTTCGCTTGAATGGCAATCTGATTATCGCCGGATCAGAGGAATCACCTGTATCGATAAGCAATTATGGAAGCACTTGGCCATGCTTCCAGGTTGAGAATAATGGCCGGATCAGTGCTGAGTGGGGCATCTTCGAATATCTGAATATGAGCGGGGTAAACATAATGTCCGGGGCAATGGTGGATCCCCTTAAAGCCTTCAACCACTGCAGTTTCCTGAATGGACAGTCAGGCGGAAGCGCACTAACGCTAAATGATTCCGGAAGTTATACTGTAACCGGCGTAAATTTTGGAGATAATGGCTGGGGTTCAGGCTATAATGTAACCAAAACACTTGATCTGGGTGAAGCATTCTTTGCTTCCTGCCAGGGAAGCTTCAGCGGGCCAGCCTTCGAGAATGATGCTTATGGCCGCATCCAATGGAACGATTTCAAAGCTGATTTAATTGTTTCTTCGGCAGCCTGGAATCCTGCAAGCGTAGAGATCGGTAGCCCGGCAACCCTTACAGCAACCATCAAAAACAACGGTGTAGTTGCTTCAGGCCAGTTCTATCTTGATCTGATCCGTAATCTTAGTTTGCCACCTGAGTTTGGCTACACCGCAGATAACAGTTTGCTGGTGCCAAGCCTGGCTGCAGGGGATTCCACGGTAGTGAGCTTCGAAAACATCGTGTGGGGTGTGATGGAAAACTGGCAATCCTGGTTGATAGTTGATGCAAGCGGTGCAGTGCCAGAATTAAACGAAAACGACAACATCACCGGACCATACTTGATCTCCTGGATCAATCCGCCCTTGCCAAACATCTATATTTCCGGCTTGCAGTGGTCGCAGAACCCGGCTTTGATCGGAGGAACTGTAGATCTTACAGTATATATCACCAATTCCACAACAGTAGCCATCAGCGAGCCGATCGATATTGACCTGTATCTAAACCCAGCCACCCTGCCGGATGGCTCGATTTCTGGAGACCTGGTTTTCACGATCTTAGGCGGTTTAGGTTCGGAATCCTCCACAAGCTATACCTTTATAGGAATTAGCTCTGAGCTTGCCGCAAACTGGCAATCCTACGTTATCCTGAACCGCACTCACAGCTTTGAGGAGCTGGATTTCACAGACAATCTGCAGGCGGCGACAGCCTTTGCATGGCAGGATTTGCCAGTGGTAAACGATCTGCAGATCGCTTATGATGACTTCTCAGGCAATATCTTGCTTAGCTGGAGTTATACCGAAACCGTAAGCGGGTTCAATATCTACTGCTCATCTGTTCCGGATGGCGGCATCTGGACTTACCTCGGCTACAGTGAAACTACCGGATTCCAAACTCCTGGATCTGAGAGCAAGTCCTTCTTTCTGGTGAAAGCGGTCAACATCCCGTAACCTTACTACACCACCAAAGTCTTTAAGGCTTAAATAATGAACCAAAGCGGAGTTCTGACAGAGAGCTGGCTGCCAGAACTCCGCTGATTCTTTGTTATTCTCTTTTCCTCTCTCGCCTCGCAGGTGCCACCCTCTATCCACCCGTATCCCTCGCGGATCGCATGA
>CAZNGW010000103.1:0-6305 GCA_964572925.1 uncultured Candidatus Cloacimonas sp.
AGCGAGGGAAGGACTCGAACCTTCGACCTTCGGGTTATGAGCCCGACGAGCTACCGACTGCTCCACCTCGCGTCATGGTTATTACCATAGATTTCAGGGTGGCTATTCTGTCAAGGATAAAATGCGCAAATGCCGATTGGCTGGCCATACATTATAGCTTTATATCTCTTAGCAGGTAGCCAACGTGGAATCGGATGCTGAGATTTTTGTGGTCTGCGGCAGCATCCGACTTATAGAGATTACTCAGTCCAATGTCGCACCGAACTCCGCCAAAAAAGTTTCTGGCCATGATCACATCACCGCCAAGAGTAAGGCCCAAATCTGTGCGGTTGCAGGATTTCGTCCACTCATAAGGATCAAAAAGATCATTATCAGCTGTCGTTTTGGCTTTCAGCAGATATGCCAGATATAGTCCCGCACAGGGTTGCAGTTCCATGCCGCTGATCTCAAGGCTGAATTTTCCCAGCATTCCGGCTTGCAGATAGCTGAGATGGGATCTGAAATTAACTGTGTCGAGGTTGTTGCCATATTCATCGGTAAGATCAGCCTCCTGATTGACCCCTTTCGTTATGTATAACAGCTCAGGCTGGGCTACCAAACCCTTAATCAGTTCTGCTTGTCCTAAAACCCCAAGGTTAAGATCAAGGGATGGATTAAGGTCATCATCCACAGAAGATTCACCATAAAGATCGTTGGCATTGAAGCCCAGGAAACCGCCTGCCGAAATCTCGGCATTCAGACCAATGAGAAATGTAGCGCAGAACGTTACTATTAAGGCCAGTTTTTTCATATCTACCTCCATGTAGTATATTTAAAACAATATATTATTGCTGTCAAAGCGTGTCAACCTCGTTTTTCTGCGAGATTCAGGAACGAACCGCACTGGTGATCAGGATCTCCAGATCCTCCCAGGGGATTATTTGTCTGGGACTAAGATGCAGGCAGGCTTTGCCGGTATTGAATCCCGGGTGTTTATCCCTGAATTCCTGTAATTTGCCTTTGTAACCGACGTGGACACTAACCCCTTTTTTATTGTAGCTTACAAACACCCATTCATTGGCTGAATAGTAATATTTCGGAATTCCGTAGGAAATGGCAGATTCAATATCGGGATACAGCCTTATGATCAAATCGTGAATGCTGTAGAAAAGCTCTTTACGGCTATCGGTAACTTTGTCGATGTAGTTTTTGATCTCTTCGTTCATCTGTTCTCCAGTCGAAACATGATGCAGAAGGCACGTTTTATATCTGTTGCCTTTCTGCCGTATATTTACTTCTGTGATTTGAGAAGTCCAGCTATTATATAAGGATTGATTACTGTTCCTGCTTTGCTTGTCAAGAAAATGTTGCAAACTCATAGTTCCCACCCAGAAATGCCGGAGAAATACTGGGTCATTACGGACAAAACCCTTATTGATAGGGCATTGCCCCCGTGTTTCATGGTGAAGGCGATAAGCCACTTTTGCTGTGATCCGCAGTTTACATTACTCCCGTTAATAAATCGAATTTTCTGGTGAGAACTGCCGTGCTTGCGGTTTATCAGGTGATCTATGTGCGAAACTAGCTGAGACCAGCTTCGATGGAATACCCAGCAGATGCTGATCAGGAATGATTAAAAAGCATGTCAAAAAAAAGCTTGACTACCATTCTTGAAATGCTATTCATGGTTTTATAGGCACAGTCTGTAACAAGCAAGGAGAAAAAGATGAAAAAACAGATGATCTTCGTAGCAAGTTTCTTTTTTCTACTCGGTTTTTTGGAGGCTGCCGTTTTTCATTCCACACTTGCCGGAGGGCCCTGGATGGATCCCGAAACCTGGCAAAGCACCACCTTCCCAGGCGCTGAGGATGACGTTTTCATTCATGGGATCGTTACGCTCTTCGGACAAAACTACTGCAACAACCTCAGCGTGATCGGCGCTGATGCAATGCTGCAAGCCTCAGTAACTTCCAGTGGGACCATAACGGTTTATGGGGATCTGTCCACATCTGGTTGGATATCCAGCAGCAATTATAATCTCACCGTAAATCTATATGGAGATCTGGATATTTCCTATCATTTCGTGCCCTATTCATTCAATTGGCTGGGTAGCGGAAACCGCTATCTTTCCTGCGCAGACAATTATCAGGGGATAAATACGCGTTATCAAACCACAATATCTACTACCATAGACACGATCTTTGCCGTAAGCGACATCTATTTCGCACCTGGAACCAGTAGCCGGCCACTGATCACCGGTAATGGCCACAAGGTGGTGCTTTGCCTTTTCGACAATAACACACGCAGCACTTACAATCTCTACTCCCGCAGTTGCAAACTGGATAACCTGATTGTATTGGGCAATGGGAATAGCATCTTCAACTTCAATAATGACAGCAGTCTTTCGGATGTAAGCTTGCTGAATTGCGATCTGGAAAACCTGGTGTTGAATGGCGCTCATCAATTCGAAAGCAACTGTTCGATCAAGAACATTGTAAACAATGGAAATATCTATAACTCTGCAGGCGGTTCGGCCAGCCTGAATCAATATGCAAGTCTGGTAAATAACGGTCAGGTCGGACAGGCTCCTTATGGGTATAATTTCAGTCTCTACAGCTTTGGAGACATATATAATAACGGTTTGTTCAACCCCAGTTATCTACACCTGCGGGGTTCAAATCCCCGAACCTTGCAAAGCTCACAACAATATCCCCTTAAAGCTTCCATTTCTCTGACCGGGGAAACAGGATTGGGAGATATCTATCCCGGATCGGAGCTGTTCTTTGCGAACATCAATTCCTTTACGGGACCGCTAAATCTGAAAGCTTTCACCCTGGCAAACATCCCTCAAATGTTGAATTTCAACAATGTAAGAATCTATAACTCCAGCCTGACCGGTATCGAAGGTTCAGCTATTCAGGGAACTGATCTGTGGCTATCGAATACTCCGGTATCAGGTCTGGATCTGTATGGTGTGATTAACTTTACGGGAAATTCCACCCTGAGCGATGCAAGCAACCTTGGCACTATCCAAAACGGAACGGACGGATCGGGTACACTAACCATCTATGGGGACTTCGTAAACCAGGGAACCCTACGTTCTTCTCCCAGCGGGTATTTATTGACGGTCAATGCCTGGGACGACGTTCGCAACTATGGAATCTGGACGGCTTACCGGCTGAACTTGTATGGCGATGATGCACAGGAGATTTGTTTTGGGGCGGATCATCCCTTTGCCGGAACCATGCTGTATGATATGAATAATACCGCCGGTGTCTATGTGGTTGAGGGTGATCTTTATCTCCAGGCTACGCAGATGGATTTGAACAACTCCTCACTTTATCTCAATCCCGGTGCTTATAATCTTTTCCTTAACGGAACCGTCCTCTATAACACGATCCTGGTTTCAGACCTGAATTGCACCCTCACAATGACAAATTCTGCCAAGGTGTCCGGAGTAAGTTTCCAATCCATCACCAATGCTGGAATCCTGGAAATGATCAGCAACACGGTTTTTTCCGGCGACCTTGTAAACAACGGTACGGTTCAGAATTCCGCTTCATCGGTCAGCCTGTCGGTTGCAGGGAATATAATCAATAATGGCACGATCAGAAACTATGGTGGTTACAATCTCTATCTTTCCTTGGCTGGGAATGCGGTCAATAATGGTGTGTGGAGTAACTATTCACTTTCTTTGAATGGAAGCCAGCCCCAACAGGTCAGCTTTCCCTCTGGGCATGCCTTCAACGGGACTTCTTTCACGGATAACAATTCCGCTTCTGCCATCCTCAGCACCGGAGATCTCTATCTGGCAAATACGACAATAGATCTGAACAACGCTACTCTTGACCTGGGGGTTGGCCTTGGCCTTTTTCTGGATAACTGCATCCTGATCGAGGCTGTGGTTCTTTCGGAACTATCTTCAGTGCTGAATATGACTAATGGCGGAAACATCCAAAGCTGCAGTTTTCAGTCCATCAGTATGTCTGGAACCGTATCACTGCAGTCCAATGTAACCATCTCAGGAGCTCTGCTGAACTATGGGACCATCCGAAACCTGAACGGATCTTACAGCCTGTACGTGTTGGGTGATCTGGACAACCGGGGTTCGCTTGGCAGCTATGGGGGCTACAATCTATATTTGTATGCTTCGCTGAACGTGCAAAACTCTGGAACCATAAGTTCAAGGAGTATATCCTTTAATGGCTCAACTCCCCAATTCCTATCCAATAGCGGTTCTATCGAAGTAACGGAGCTAAATGACACGGTTTCTGCCAGCCCTTTGACCTTGCTTACAGACCTTTATCTGAGCAACACCAGTATTGACCTGCATGGAGCTTCATTGATCCTCACAAGCGAGACTCGACAAGGCAAAACGCTGTCTCTAAGTGGAGGTTACTTGATTAATGGCAATATTGTTGGCGGAAACGGAGCAAAACTTGTCCTGGGCAACTCAGCATATCTCTATTCGCTCAGCTTCGACGACATTATCTGGGAAGGAACGATACTTCTGGCGGGCACTATCTATGTGAACAATCTGGGAAACTACGGCATCCTCCAAAACCGTGGCGATGGATCAGGAAGCCTGAATATAAATGGCCGTTTTGACAATTATGCTTCCGGGATTTTGCAAAACAATTCCTACAACCTGACCCTGAATGTTTATGGTGATGTCTATAACTATGGTCAATTGAGAAACTACGAGATAAATTTCCGTAGTTCAGAAAACCAGTATCTATATAATAGCACTACTGCAGATACCGTCAGATGCTTTTATTTACGCAAATCAAACAATGCCGGAAGCCTGACCCTGCTTTCCAACCTGAGCTTGAAAAACTCCCGCCTTAGTTTCAATAACCGCGATTTCATTCTGGAACATGGTAGAACTTCCTATTGCATAGCGCTTCAGGGAGGCTACGTTGAAAATACCAATCTTGTTTCCACTACCTTCTGTGGGCTTTCCATGTCTGGAGGGGCATATCTTGCTGGAGGGGTGAATTTTGGGAATCAGATCTGGAGTGGAACCATCCTGATCACTGGCAGTGTGTATGGATTGGCTTTGCAAAATCAGGGCTTGGTAACGAATCTTTCAAGCTACACCTCGTATCTCTATTTGTCAGGTAGGCTGGATAACCATGGAACCATTACCAATGACGGTGCCTATAATCTGTATCTGTATCTGTATGATGATTTATATAATTATGGTTATCTGAGCAGCCGGATTACATATATGAACGGAACCGGCAACCAGGAAATCTATCAGGATCCCGCTGCAGATGCCATCAGAAGTCAATCCATCCGGAAAACCAATACTTCCGGTGATCTGATTATGTTATCTGACCTCAGGATGGTAAACTGCTACCTCGATTTGAATGGCAGAAACCTGATCATGCATCATGACGAGCTTGACCACGGTCTGTATATGAATGGTGGCTATGTGATCAATACTCAGTTGGTCTCTCCCGGAAACAGTATCCTGAACCTGAGTAACAATTGCTATCTCTATAATATTACCGGTGGAAATCATAGCTTTGAAGGTGAAGTGATCCTCAGCGGAACCTGCATCTTTGAGACAATCTTCAATAACGGTTACACTCGCAACCAGCCTGGATACACGGTTACCGTCTATATCAACGGAAATCTTATCAATACCGGGACATTCTACAGCGATTCCTACCCGCTTTATTTAAGGGTGGCGGGAAATCTGCAAAACTCAGGCATCCTGGCCAACCGAAGGATTTACCTTACGGGTTCTGCAAATCAAAACGTGATCTTCAGTGGAACCCAAAACATAGAATATTTAACGCTGAATTCGAATATCGGTTCGGCAGTCTGGTATTACAATGGGTCACCCTCGGGACTGACAGGAACCTATATAGAACTGGGTATGACGCATCCCCAATTGTTTGGAAACTGGCAACCATACGTGGCAGCGAACAACACTTGGGGAAGAGTGATCAGCATAAGTCCGGCAGCCAGTCTGAATCCCCCTGCCAATCTGCTGATTCAAAGTGTAGCGGATGGGATAAAACTGCACTGGGATCAGGTTTCAAGTGCCCTTAGCTACAGGATCTACGCCTCAGATAACCCCTATGCAGGATTTGAACTCTTGATTGACGGAATAACCGATCCTGTACTAGCAGATGGTTATGTGGAATATACATTGCCCGAAAGCCCCCAGCGGAAATTCTTTCAGGTAATTGCAGTAAACTGATCCAGGCAGTTGTTACAAAAATGAACCCCGGTCAGTTAACCGGGGTCATCTTCTAAACTTTGCTGTATTATTCTTGGCTTATTTAAGCAGCACTGCTTTGGTCAGGTAATCC
>CAZNGW010000104.1:0-5962 GCA_964572925.1 uncultured Candidatus Cloacimonas sp.
TTTCTCATCAGAAGCATCGGATAGCAGGTATAGCAATTCTGTCAAGCTGGATTTTCTAAAGAAGCAAGAAGCATTCCCAAGTTGATATAAACTTGTAACCCGGAAACTACGAATGAAAGGTCGTTAGTGCCCAAGGGACCTTCTCAAAATGCTCTTCAGATCTCTTATGCCTTTTACTACAGCAATAAACACCACAAAGAACTCCAGGCGTCCCAGGAGCATTGCTGCTGTTTGCAGCCAGATTACATGGTTCGGCGTGGAAAGATTGGTTACTCCAATAGACAACCCCACCGTACCAAGACTGGAAGCAAATTCAAACATGGCATTGCGTAGTCCGTAGCAGTTACCCGTTAGGGGATCCACGCTTGCCGCAATAACCAACACGCCCAGAACATAAATGAACATATACAGAACCACAAAGTTTGAGGTGCCAAGCAGTTTACCTTCATCTACGTATTCTTTCTGATCACCTTCCCAAACGTAATTGCGAATAACCGCGTTACGGGGAAGAATACTCTTGCGGATTTGCCAGAAGATGGATTTTAGCATAAGGTAAACCCTGTATTGTTTCAAACCTCCTGCTGTGGAACAAGCTCCACCTCCCACCAGCATCAAGATCACCAGAACATAAACAGCGGCATCAGACCAGTGTGGATTATTGTAGTTGGTCAAGGAAAAACCGGTCGTAGTGAGCGCTGAAACAGTTTCAAAAATCGCAACCCTAAGCTGTTTTCCCAAGGCTGAATAAAGGGATGCGGTAGAAAACAGATAGACAAGGGGAATTGCCAGAATGAGCAACAGGGTGAATACTTTCACTTCCCCATTACGGAACACATATGTCCACTTTTGCTTTCCAATCAGATATGCGGTCACAAAGTTCAGATTCCCCAAGATCATCAGGGTGATGGTTATTAGCTCTATGGAGGGTGAATTAAAATAGCCGATGTTGGTGGCATAATTTCCAAACCCTCCGGTGGAAATCGCTGTAAAACAGTGTAAAAGGGCATCGAATGCGCTCATTCCAAAGATTAAATAGGCTACAAAACCATAGACCAGATAACTCATGTAAAGTATCATTACAATCCGTGCTGAATCAATTACATGGGGTTTAATCAGATATCCCTTGCCTTCTGCGCTGTAAAGCTGATTGGCGTTGATACCCGTAAGCGAAGCGATCACAATAATAGCGATTCCAGCACCTCCCAGGAACTGCGTCCAAGCCCGAAAAAATAAAACCAGGTGGGGGGTGTTGTTCAAATCAAGGGCAGATAATCCCGTAGTGGTCCAACCGCTTACCGCTTCAAAACAAGCTTGGGGAAAACTGACTCCGCTGATGAAAATATAGGGTATGCTGCTAAAAAGATTGATGAAAACCCAAGACACTAAAACCACCATGCTGCTTTCGCGGAAGTCCAGAGCGGCAGCCCTGGTTTTACCGCTCAGCAATTTCAGTCCCAATCCCAGAGCCAGGCTTAACAGCGCGCTAAACACAAACGGTCCGGCCAAGGACAGTTCACTATGGTAAAAGGGGATCAGCAGAACCGGAAAGACAAGCATAAGCGAACCAAAGATCAAAATCAATCCCGTATAGTCAGCCATGGCAAGATAGCCTTTTGTAAGAGAAGAGACAGGATGGTTTGTCATTATTCCGTGAAAATGCTCAGGACAGCTGATTGATTATCGGGAAGAGTTATTATAAACACGTGATCACCCGGTAGAATTTGTGAGTTTCCTCTGGGAACAATTACTTCCTCACCCCTCAGGATGCAGGTTACCAAAGAAGACATTGGCATAACGATATCCTTTAGCATCAATCCGGCGCATTTGGACTGGGGAGTGATTTCCAGCTCCGTCATAATGACCTTGCCCTCAACCACCGAAATCTGCTGTTTAATCTCATCCAGAACGGTTAGGGTATCCAGACTCTGGATCAGAAAGTTGCTGCTGGAGACTGCCTTTATACCAAGCTTCCTAAAAACTTCCTCATTATCGGGATCATTAACCACGGCCAGAATTCTGGGAACTTTATAATAAAGCTTGGCAAGCTGACAAACCGCCAGATTATCCTGGTCTCTGGAGGTCATGCCAATCAGGATGTCGCTTAGATGAACCTCTGCCTGATCAAGGATCTCCGGGTCAGTGGAATCCCCATTGATCACCAGTGCTTTCAGGTAACGGGAATAGTAATCGCAATCTTCTGGACTATGAGAAATAATACTAAGGCTGTAGCCTTTGGAGATGAAACGTTTTGCCAGGAAATAGACTGTAATGCCAGAACCGGCAATTAATACTTTCATATCTGCCTCAAATCTGATCCCTCAGAATTTCCATAAATCTATTTGCAGCCAGATGCTCCGGGCAGATAGTGCAAATACCAAGATCATCATAAATGCTTTGCCGGCCCGGATTGGTAATGCGGGCGATCACGTTTTTGATACCAAAAATGTTCTGGCACATCTGCGCCAGCATAATGTTCAGGTTGTCGTCGTCGGTAACGGCCAGGACTACATCTGATTTTTCCACTTTAGCCTGTTTGAGGATAAAAAACTCATTAGCATCACCGGTTATCTTGAAACCACTGAATCCAGCATCCAAACCTTTAAAAGCGTCATCATTCCGATCAATTATTACAATACTATGCCCCAGAGCACTCAAGCGGTTGGCCAAGGTGGAACCAAGCCCTCCACAGCCAACTATTACTATGAATTTCGTTTTCATTTTAACTGAAGACCAGTCCGGAAGCTGAATTAAGGGACCTTATACGAGTCAGGTTCGCTTTGGCATTGGTGTTTTCTGGATCCAGACGAAGTGACGTTTGATAAGCATGTATGGCTTTGGGGAGATCATCCACAACCTCAAACAGCACTCCCAGAAAGTTGTAGGCTTCTGAGTTCTCGGGGTTAAGCCGAAGGGCTTCCTGGACGTGCTCCCTTGCCTTGGCATAATGCCTGTCTCTGGTCTCCAGTTTTGCCAGTTCGAGCAGAGATTCAAAACGCAAGTTCTGCTTGTAGGATAGATTTTTCCTTTCCAACAGCTGGTTTACAATATTACGCAGTTCGGCTGCATCAAAGGGTTTCTGGATAAAATCCACACACCCGTGTTTCATGGCTTCCACCGCCACGTCAATACTGCCATGTGCAGTAATCATTATAACATCCGAACTGCCTGCACTGAAGCTCATTTCTTTTAAAACCTGCAAGCCGTCCATATCAGGCAACCTCAAATCGAGGATCACCACGTCGAACCTGTTTGCCCTGATTTTATCCAGAGCCTCCTTTCCCGTATCGGCTACTTCGATATCGTATTCCTCGGTTTCGAGGGTTCTGCGGATAAGCAGTTGGATGTTTTTTTCGTCATCCACGATCAGTATGCATGGATTTCTCATAGGTATAAACCTCCATTTTTATACAATGGGTGATTGAGAGCCAAAGAGTGATTCTGTCTTTTCTCCGGCTATGGGGACAGTGAAGAAGAATTCTGCCCCTTTTCCGGGTTCCGAATCCACCCAGATGGTACCTCCCTGAGCTCTGATAATTTCCCGACAGATCATCAGTCCTAAACCTGTTCCGCTGGAATTATCGCTGCCAGGAAGCTGAACAAATTTCTCGAAAATACGTTTTTGTTGGTCCAAGGGAATTCCCTTACCATTATCATTAACCGAAATTACGGCAAAAGCTCCGTTTTGCTCTGCTTTCAGGCTTATTCTTCCTCCAGGTTCCACTGCTTTCAAGGCATTGGATATCAGATTACTGAACACCCATAACAGTTTGTCTTCATCGCCATAAACCTTGGGCACCTTCCGACACGAATCGTTGATCGTAAGATCTATTTTTTTATCTTGCAGTTGATTCTGGAAATTCTGGCTGGTGGTTAGCATCAGTTCATACAGGTTTACCTCGCTGAAGTGCAGATCTATTTTCCCGGCCTCGATTTTGGACAGGTCAAGCAGGTCGGATACCAGCATTCTCAGGCGTAGCACATCTTCTTTGGCCACGTCCAGCAGTTCCAAGTCTCTGGGTTGCAGGTTGTTGCCCAGATTTTCCTTGAGCAGGTCGATACTCATGTTGATCCCGGTAAGGGGAGTTTTCAGTTCATGAGATACGATCATTACGAATTCACTTTTCAGGCGGTCGAGTTCTTTCAATTCGCTGATATCTTGCATCAGGAAGAGAACTCCCATCAGTGCAGCTTGGGGAGAAACAACCGGCGAGAAGAAATACTGCCAGATTTTAAGCTTGTTTTTCACTGAGACACTTAAGACATTGTCCTTTTCCTCAAAAACGGGAACTTTCGCAGTTTCCAGGCATTCCTTGATCCCGGAAAAGATCCTTTCGTTATTTATCACTTCCAGGAAATGGTGCCCCACTGTGTCTTTCCGGGTAAGCCCCAAGGCATTTAACGCTTGATCATTAACGTCCCTTATTCTGTATTCTGTATCGATGAATACCACGCCTTCATTGATATTGGCGAAAATTGCTTCGATTTTCTGTTGTTCGGCCAGGATTGCACGCAGGTTAACATCGTTGTATTCTCCCATCTTGCGGGTCATTTCGTTGAATCTGTCGATCAAGATTCCAAGTTCATCGTCACTATCCCGCTCCACCCTTTGACTGTAATCTCCAGAAGCAACACTTTTCACCACTTCCACCAGCCGGTAGATTGGCTTGACGATGCGACGGGAAAGACCGTAGCTTAGAGCAATTCCAAGTCCCAAGACAATGGCAAAAACCAATAACAGAGTAGCTGAGCCCTGTTTTGAAATTTCTGCGGCTTTCCTGCTTTTGTTAATCATTCCCTTCTGATTTGTTTCCAAAAGGTTTAGGCAGGCTTGTTTCAAATCTGCCCTGCAGTCCTCCAGGCGATTCCCGATCAAAGTAGAATTATCATTTTTATCACTTACAAGCTGATCAGTTTCGTATAAAAAAAGTGTAAAAAGTGAGTCTATCTTTACCAGAATCTGCGCTTCGCCGGGCTCGGTAATATTGTCTTTCGACTTACTAAGCCATGCGGCAAAAGAGCTTTGCGCCACGATTTTGTTGTGATAGGCAAGCGAATCACCACTGTTGTGATAAAGCAAGGCATTGCGTTCGATTGCATCCGTTTCCTGAAGCATCTGCACTGCATAGATGATGCTGTTGTAGTTCATTTGCAGGATGTTCTCGCTGGCCTTCCCCAAACGCCGGATGGCAGAATAGGAGACCGCGAAGATCACCGATAAAAGAAGCAGGACAATCAAAAAACTGGAAAAGACCTTGTTGCGGATCTTGGTGCGAATGAAAGCAGGAAGAAAGTTCATGCGTATTTTGCCACGATCTGCCTGATCTCATCTGGAGAGAATGGCTTTTCCACAAAATCCAGGGCTCCGGATTTTAGCACACTTACAGCCAGGTCTATGGTTCCATGCGCCGAAATAACCACGATATTTGTCCGGATGTCCAGATCTTTCAGCCTGTTGAGCACTTCCATCCCACTCATCCCAGGCAAGCGCAGATCCAGCAAAACCAGATCATAAGGCAGCAAAACCAGCCTGTCGAGTGCTTCTTCCCCGCTGGCAGCTTCGTCAATTATGTAAATGCCGGGATCAAGACTCCGGCAAATGGTTAATCTGATGTTCTTTTCGTCATCCACGACGAGGATTCTTTTTTTCATAACACACACATTCTCTAATCATTACATCTGATGATGCGATTATCGTGAGTCTAATCCCAATACTCATAAGATAGTCAAGATTTTTCAGTTTTCAGCCTTGATCTGCCCGGCTTATCATCAGGCAATCATAGCACTGTCATACCGCATGACCATGTGGAATGACAGTGGTATGACCCCGGTAAGATTGGATCCGAAAAGCTTGAGGTGGCATTGTTAACGGAAACGGTTTAGTTTATTTGTGAAAAAAACACTGATACCTAATCCACGGGAGATCGAAATGAACGAGAAAATGCGTTTGGCAACTGACGATGAC
>CAZNGW010000105.1:0-5322 GCA_964572925.1 uncultured Candidatus Cloacimonas sp.
ATGTCGGTACCGGAGCATCGGCTTCCAGCAGGAATTCGATGGTTCCAACATAGTTGAAGGTGGCTTTTGCGCCATTGGAACGGCTGCCTTGCACGGCACCGGACTTGCCGGCTGAAAAATCACCGGCAACAACGGTAATGGGGTTGTTGGTCCAGTGGAAACCGGCAGGAGCTGCACCAGCAGTGTAAACACCAAGCAGGGCATTTTCCATGGTTCCATCAAGGTCGGTGGCAACATAGTCCAAGGTTCCGGCTACTGGACCGGTAACGGCGATGCCGTCAGGGCCGGTTACGTTCAGGGTGTAGTTGTATACGTGAGCAGTCCAAGTGAAAGCGATGGTTTTTGTAAGCAAAGCTCTACCACTTTTACCACCAGCTACAAAATCACCCGCTACAACTTCAATCGAAGCTGGAGACCACTCTCCACCAGCGATGGGGGTCATGCTGTAGGTGCCAACTAATGTAGTGGTAGCATCAAGTTCTGCAGAAACCCATGGAGTTGTTTGACCAACAGCAGCGGTTCCACCAGTAGCAATAACACCAGCAACATTTGTGTTTACGGTAAGTTTGTAGGTATCGGAAGCAACTGTAGCAGGTGGAATCACTTGGACAGGAGCTTGAATATTAATTGTATTTGTTCCAGTAGGTATGGTTATTGACCAAGTGACTTCTTCATTAGTGGGTATGTATTTCACATACATGCTCACTGTCCAACCAGCTTGCCATTGTGTCGGGAAAATGGCCAGATTTAAGTTAGTGGCGGTGTAGAAATTAGGATTTACGCCAGCCCTGTTGATTCTTAGAGACCCAGCAGGTGTACCCAAATCAGTTCCTACTGTCTCATTTCCTGTCGGAGGTCCAATTAAAGTAGCGCGAACAATATAATCCGGACTTGTAGTCGTACCAGTATTTGTTACTGGTGCCTCAAGACCTGTGTCAAGGCTGCATCTTTGTAGGTATGTTCTTGATGTGTTTGCCATCAAAAATGCACTTACTGTGAAGATAAGTATTAGTGCTAAGAATATTTGTTTTTTCATTTTCTCTCCAAGTTTATTTATTACGTGTGCCGAAAGTTGAGGAAGCAGATCTTGTTGGCCAAGTAACTGGAGTCAAAGCGTTAACCTGCATCGGGAATCCGATGGTCACAGGAAAGTCACCTTCCCAATATCCAAGATCAATTGCTGCCATCCATGTTTGAGCTGTGGCATCCCAGTAACTCAAGGCATCCAGAGATCCAGTGATTTCATCTCCAATGCCACCTGCGGTTAATATGTCTGAACGATTGAGGGGTACCATGATGTCATTGAGTCCTACTATCATGGAGTAGCTAGCAGGGGCAGAAGGAAGTGCACCAATGCTATAAGCATCAAAAGGGCTCAATGCATTGACCATAAGTACTGACCCAGGTTGGACTGCGAAGTCCCCTTCCCAATAGCCTAGGTCTATAGCTGCCATCCATGTCTGGGCAGCAGCATCCCAATAACTAATTGCATCCATCATGCCAGCATTTGCATCGCCAAAATTTCCTGCCGTTGTATAACCTTGATCCATGGGTAAGGCAATGTGATTAAGTCCAACAAGGCAAGGATATTTCACATATCCGACTACTTCGGACGGTGCGGATTCCACTGCTACCAGCATGCCTACGGCGAGAAGAAGCAGCAGCGGTAATATAAATTTCTTCATAACATTCCTCCTAAAGGAAATGATACTTTAAGATCTAAATTTGTTTGTTCTTCCGTGTCCGGCCACTGGCTTCAACGGCCGGCCGGGAAAAACGACGTTCTCAAGAAACTTGTCCGGCTGCCGATACGGCTCTGGCCGGTGTCTGGTTTTGAACGGTTAAGAAACTGTTTCATCGCACATTACACTCTTTATAACATAGGTAGTTTATCTACAATTCCCACCTTATGAGGTCTGTAAATCCTGTCAAGCAATAAAATCTGTTTTTTTTCATATTTTCTTGATTTGCCATGTTGATGTTCGTGGACAACTCACTTAGCTCAGGAATTCCCGTCTCAGACGGGAAAGGTGCTTCCGGCGTCACGCCGGAAATACAGCCGGTCAGAGACCGGCCAGCCTTGCCCGCGAGACGCAGGCATTCCCTAGGCCAGCCAGAGGCTGGCAAACCTTGCCTGCGAGACGCAGGCATTCCAAAGCAGGAATTCCCAGGTTATCTTGGCTGCACGGTGCTATCGAAGTATGACCATGGCCAGGCTTCATGTTGCTTAGCCAGCTTGGCTTTAACGGGATTTCCCAGAAAGTACTGGACAGTTCTGCCATAATCGGCTTGATTCCTGATGTAGCGATCGAAGTATTCATGCTGCCAGATAGTTCCCTCTCTATTCAAGATAACGTTAATCTGATGAGCCGTCCAGGATTTGATCTTCCTCACTATGTCGCTGTTTTTGGGGAATTCATTGTTGTTGTTTGGTAGTGGCTGGATTAGCAAATGCAGGTGATTTGGCATCACACAATATGCGTGCAGTAGATAAAGCTTCAGGTGATAAAACCTCAAAGCCTGACACACGATCTTAGCGAAATGGGGCTGGCTAAGATCCAGTTCCGGGTCTTTAAGCTTGCCCAGGTAATCGTCATATTGATTGGCAAGAATGGCATATCTACGTTCGTAAACTTCGGCGGTGATAGAGTTATCCTGCTTCAATTGATCAAACTCATGCATTTCATCCAGAATGTTCAGGATCACTTGGGGCAAGGTGAAGGCCAAACGCCAGGTGACAGAAAAAATCCGGCCTTCTTCCTGGATGTGAGGCAAAGTACCGCGGTGCATGTCAACCAGCTCTGGCATATCAATACTCCTTGAATTCAGTTAGGCAAAGAATATCAATGGCTGTAATTGTGTAAAGAGATAAATGCGAAGGCTACCTTCAGGAAAAAGGTGCTCAGGAGTTCCCGTCTTCAGGAATTCCCGTCTCAGACGGGAAAGGTGCATCCAGCGTCTCGCCGGATTAAGAAGCCGGTCAGAGACCGGCCTGCCTTGCCTGCGAGACGCAGGCATTCCCATAAAAGGCATTCCCACAGCAGACTTTTCCAATTCAGGCATCAGCACAAAAAAAGCCCCCGCATTTTCATGCAGGGGCCGATTGGGTTTGTTTAATTCTTGGGTATTATCTTGCCACGTTGAAGAAATTGGGCTTATTGTTCTTTACGGAAGCAGCTTTCTTCAGCGGGGTGGAATAGCTGATGGGCTGGCGGTTGCTAATGCTTCTGCCACCAAGCGCAGTAACCTTGTAGAACTTCATCGGAGAAACGGCGCCTGTATAAGTAGTATCAAGCACGTTAGCTTCAAAGGTGAAGGTTCCATAAGGATCATCAGAGCTATAGACATTATAAGAAACAGCACCGACTACAGGAGCCCAGGTAAGGACGCCTGCACCGGAAATGGTAGCTACGGGACCGGCAGCCAGAGTGCCATAAGGAATGGCAAACGCGGTGTATTCATAGCTGCTGGGGAAGTTACCAACTTTATAAGCTCCACCATAGGTGGTATCGATCCAGTAAAGAGCGCCACCACCGGCATAACCGGCAAGGAACAGCAGACCGTTTTCCTGGTCGAATGCGGCATCCTGAGCATAGTTCAGGTCGATTCCCAGGTAGCCGATAAAGGTAACTTCATAGGTAGCGGGGTTGATCGTCCACAAGCAATCGTTTCCAAGGTCAATACCATAAAGGACATTGTTTGTGTTATCGTAGGCGATGTCGATCATCAGTCCATTGATATCTGCGAAGTTTGCAGGGGTACCGGCATTGTTGAACCACATGGTTCCGGCAAGCGTGGCAAGGCCAGTGGCAGGGTTCATGGTGTAGAGGTTTCCACCGCCAACACCATACATGATGTTGTGTGTATCATCCCAGGCATTACCCATGATCGCTGCACCGGGTTCGCCAAGGCTGGGAAGATAAACGCCGGTGATAGGATTGATGTTGTAGTAGTTGTCTGTGGCAAGGGTGCCGTCATCATATTCCACACCCATCCAAGCTCCGTTCATCCAGTCTGCGCCGGCGATGAAATATGTGCCGGAATAAGTGTTTGTCAGAGCGGTGGCGGTTCCGGGAGTGGCCAGGTTGAAGCTGACGAATTGGTCAGTATTGGCGTTGTTTGCCAGACCGGGAGTGTCCAGATCAAGGCAGATCAATGCGCCATTAACTGTGTTGTTTCCAGCAACGCTGTCAGTTGCCAGGTTGGTGGTTACAACCACGTTGTTGGCAGACCACAGAGCAGGGGTAAGGGGTGTGAAGGTAACCTGTAGAGTATTGCCCATGGCCAGGCCGGTAACGGTTTGGGTATCGGTATAGGTTCCAATGGTGCAGGTAACGGTGAAGGTTTCGGTATTAATGCCATTGTTACCAACAGTAGCCAGAGGGGTAACGAGGGTGTTTTCAGGAACCACTTCGCTCACAGTGTCATAGCTGAGGGCAGCTACGTCATGGGCAGGCGGAACTTGAATGGTTACATCATCCACATACCAGTAGTCAACGTTATAATGGTTACCATCGAGAGTCCAGGAGACCCAGGTAACTGGAGAAGCAAGGCCTGTAATGAGAGCGGTTCCGGTATTCGGACCAACCGTTGTCGTGCCGCCAACTATTGTCCAGGGTGAATCAAACCAGTTGGTAAGATCATGGCTGTATTGCACTTTGGCGGTTATGCCAGCGGCATAGCCATCATAGGTTTGCTTGAAATTCACAGCCAGCATGTCCACGCCAGAAGTGTTGATGGGCGGGGAGATCAAACGGGAAATGAAAGTTCCGCTTACCCAGGTAAGAGTCATTTCATTGGAAGTACCGCCAGCAACGTTAGTATCTGTAACTGCCCAGCGGTCAGTTACAGCACCGGTATTCATTTGTGTCCAGCCGGTAGGCCAAGCAAGTTCAGTTCCGAAATCCTGAGTATAGGGAAGAGCAACAGTAGGATCATCCTGGATTTCAAAACTTTGGGCAGGTTCGACCACAGCTGATCCATCACCGTTTACAGCTTCCACAGTCCAGTAATACCGATCAAGATAGTTGAAGGAGATCGCGGGGCTCGGACCGCCGGCAAAGGTGGTGGGGTTAAGGCTGGTATCGGTAGTTTCGAAGTAGATATCGCTATAGATGTTACCTTCATCCTGGGACAGATAAACTGCATAGTAATCTGCTACACCGCCAGTTGTGGCAGGAGCCCAGGTAAGGTCAAATCCGGTTTGAGGAAGCCCAGTGGCTCCATCGGTAGGATAGGTAAGGGTAACTGCTTCAGGTGCACCACTCGGAACGAACACATCAGGTCCGAACACATCATCGATGATCCTGTAGTTACCACCAG
>CAZNGW010000106.1:0-5247 GCA_964572925.1 uncultured Candidatus Cloacimonas sp.
GGCTGGCCGAGTAGTAAGTAGGCTTAGCGCTTCAGTAAGCGCTTGTCCTATGGACTAACAATTACGCAAGGTTGCGTTACGCAAAGTTGCGTAATTGTTGTTTGGCTTAGCTCCAAATCCGCTTATCTTATTACTATATTCTGCGCTAAGGAGATAGAACATGCAAAATCCTTTTCAATATGGCAAGGTAGTCGGTGATCCATATTTTACAGACAGGGAAAGCGAACTTGCCGAACTAATTACCGAAGTGGAAAACCGGCACAATCTGGTGCTCTACTCACCCCGCAGATATGGCAAAACTTCTTTGCTGATGAAGCTTGCCGCTGAACTTGAGAAAAAGGGAATGGGAGTGATCTTTGTTGATTTCATGCAAGTTACTTCCCGTGAATCGTTTATCAGGCTTTATACGTGCGAGATTTTTCGTAAAACCGCAGGCAGGCCAAAGACCATTTTAAAAAAACTTGCTTCCCTGGTTTCCGGCTTGCGTCCCGCCCTGGAAGTTGATGCCCTGGGTAATACTTCCCTTTCTGTGCATCTGGACAGCGCTCCCCTGAGATCCCAAACTCTGGAAGAGGTTCTGAACCTTAGCGAAAAGCTCGATCCCAAGCGCAAGTGGCTGGTGATTTTCGATGAATTTCAAGAGATATTAAAGCTCAATGGTGATGCCTTTACCGATACCTTAAGGTCGGTGATACAGCACCATCAGCAAACCAGCTATATCTTTTGTGGAAGCAGGTATCATCTTTTGTTGGAACTCTTTAACCGTCCCCAGAAAGCCTTCTACCGCTTTGGCAAGATCATCCCCTTGGGGAAAATCGAACCAGGAAAAATGATCGAATATCTGGTTGAAAGGTTTGGCTCTACTGGACAGAAGTTATCCCAAGAACTTGCAGAAAAAATACTTAAGCTGGCTGACAATATCCCCAATTACGTTCAGTTTATCGCTGCTGAGCTGTGGCAACTTTCCCAACTTACCGGCCATGAGCCTAATGATACGCTGTTAGCTCAAGCCCTGGAAGCGGTGCTGAATAATCAAAGCGACTATTTTCTGCAGGTTTGGAGCAGCCTTAGCATCCAGCAAAAGAAACTGCTCTCAGCCCTATCCATAGATCAAAGCAATCCCTTTTCCCAGGAATTCCACGCAAAACACAAACTCGGAGCTATATCCAGCTCGCAGAGAGCCATGCAGAAACTGCTTTCTGAGCAGATCATATCAAAAGAAAATGGTGATTTATGCTTTGGCGACCCGCTTTTTAAGCTATATATAACTTCACGGATGGCCTGAACAAAAGGGAACTGAATGCGAAATAGATAGGCGTTTTGTACCGGCGCTTGCCAAAGCGCCGATAACAAAGGCGGATTGGCATCCGCCTGTACCCCCCACCCCAGTTTTTTCCGTCTCTTGCCAAAGCGCTGAAAACTATGGCGGATTGGCATCCGCCAGTACGGTCGGGTTCGTTCAGCCAAATAAGCCGGGTAGCATATAATTCCCATCCCAATCCTGCCATTCTTTCACCAAGCCTGCTCTCACCGGATTATTCAAAACATAATGCACTACTCTGCCCAATTCCTTCTCATCCTTGATAAGCCGATCATAACCCTCTTTCTGCCATAAACTTCCTTTCCTGTTCAAAAGCTTATTGATTGCATTGGCTGTGAACCGCTTCCAGCTATATATAATGTGATGAAAGGAATATGCTTCTCCATCATCCTGCCTTAAAGGGAAAATGACCACATGAACGTGATTTGGCATTATCGAATAGGCCAGGAGGGTGTATCTTAGCCCATCAAAATGCTGGAAGGATTCTTTAATTATCCTGCTGATCTCAGGTTTATGCAGGATTCTGGGAATGTCCGGAGTTTTATCCAATAGCTCATCAAACCATGCAAAAAACAATCCCTCCTTGCTTTTCAACTTTTCCGCTCTATCATCTTTTGATAGTTCTAAAAGCTGCTTTTCCCAGTTTTCTTTCCTTTGACTGTACTCAGCCATAACCGCTTCGGGCAGGGAAAACTTCAGTCCATAGGTGATGAATACTGGTTTATCAGTGTCATATTTATGAGGCAAATTACGGGATTTGAATTCATACTTCAGGTTTTCCTGAGAAATGTATTTATGATCGGACATTCACTTCTCTCATCTTCCCACTTATCAGTTACCCGAACCGTACCGGCGCTTGCCAAAGCGCCGTTTTATCAAGTAAATAGCTTTTCTCTCTTTTCTGAAGGGAAAGGCGGATTGGCATCCGCCTGTACCCCCATTTCGTACCGGTGCTTGCTGAAGGCTGAAACAAATTAACAGCGGTTCGAATACAACATAAATCATGGTATGTTTCTAACGCATCGGAAGCCTACATCACTCCACTCATGTGATGCTACATCGCTGTGACGATATGAAATATCACAATTATTAGAACTATTTGACCAACCACCACCTCTTAAAATACGGGTAGTTCCGCTACTGGGACCTACCGGATTAGTTTGTGAGTCGGTTGGATAGAAACCTGTCCAGATATCCCAACACCACTCATAAACATTACCACTCATGTCAAAAGTGCCAATCTCGTTATGAGCTTTTAGACCTACATCCCATGTCCTGCTACTGGAGTTTGATCCATACCAAGCCACATTACCTATGCTGTTACTACCACTATAAGTGTAGCCCTGGCTCTGGTTACCACCCTTTGCTGAATACATCCATTCCATTTCTGTAGGCAATCTATATCCATTTACAGACCAATTGCAGCTTACATTCGTATGGTTATTATAATCTGAGTTCCATCCGGAGGGCCAATTGCTGGGATCAGTGCCAAAGGTTGTATAGCTAAAGCAAGGGGTAAGCCCTTCCAGTATACTTCTACGGTTACAATATTCAATTGCATCGAACCAGGAAACCTGCTCAACGGGGCGGTTAGGATTACCAGCAAAGTAAGATGGGTTCGAACCCATCACAGCTTGGTATCTAGTTTGTGTTAGTTCAAATTTATCAATATAAAACGAATTAAGGGTTATCATTACTTGGGGGTCCGGATATGACCCATCACTGTTCTGCCTACTAAAGGTTCCCCCCTGGACAAAGGTAAAATTACCTGGAACAGGTGTGAAATAACCATCTTCTGCCACAAGCCTTAGTTTGTATTGATCTCCTTCCAGTTGATAGTTTTCCGCTCCTGCATTCCAGATTATGTGTTTTCCGGTTCCGCCCGTAATTCCTGCTCCAATATCACCGCTAAGGTTTGCCGGAATGGGGCTAAGGTTATAGCTTGATCCTCCGTCTTCAGAAACCAGTAAGTTAATCTCGCTGGTATCGTTATTCACATCAAACAGATCGTAGTAGATATCCACAAGTCCGCTGCCGTCAGTGCGCTGGGCTACTTGCAGATTATAGATGCTGGGTGCTGTGGGTGGTGCCTCTTCCTGGTTCAGAATAAAGCTGTCCCAATGGGCGTATTTACTTGTTCCGCCATGTTTGGTAGCCACTTTTATCATTACCTGCCTTTCATAAACCGGGATTTGGATGGTTACTAAAGACCAGGCTTGCGTATTGGGCAAAAGGTCTATCCATTGGCTCCAGGAGATTCCATTGTCGTAGGAAAGACTGTAAAGGCAATATTCCGTTGGAGTGCTTAAAAGCCTGGTGTAGTAGTAGAAACTGAGGTTATACACATAGCCCAAAGGCAATTGCTGGTTGTTAAAAGTGAGGGTACCTTCCTGAAGTCCCATGTTCCAACTCGCCCAATATTGGGTTCCGGCTTGGGCATTGGCACCCCCGAAAGCGTCGTCCATTATGCCCCAGTAACCTGCAGTAACCGTATTGGCAGTGTAATTCCAGGTGTCAGTAGGGCTTTGCTCAAATCCCTGGATAGCAATAGGTTCGGCAAACAAGGCAGAAAAAAAGAGCAGTATAGGCAAGACAGCAAGGTACAGGCGGATGCCAATCCGCCTTTCAGCTTTAGACGCTTTGGCAAGCGCCGATACAAGACTCTTCGGCGTTTTGGCAAGCGCCGGCATTGCTTTATTCGTTACTCGATTATGATTCCGTATCATTTTCCTGCTCCTTTATGTATGATCTCCAGAGCATCTTTCCAGAGCAAGGGTTTGCCACTTCTCGTTTTGAGCAATGTTTCCAAAGCCTCAGCTTGTCCGCGGCTGTAGTTCTTATATGCCTTCACCTTATAATACATCTGATTCCGGAATTCCAATACATCGTGATGAGTATAGCTGGTGTTGAAGCTGCGTCCAAGGAAGTAAAAGAAGTGCTCATCCTCATAGGGGGTTTCATTGTAAAGAATGATATATCCATCCGGAGTAATGGGAGTATTGTAAGGCGGAATAGTATTAGTAACGGCATCCCAGCTGATCATCGCATCCAGATTGTTGGAGGTATCAACGCTTACCCCGGTCGGGATCGCAGGCGGGACATAAGTGATGGAAAAAACGCCGGCACTATTGATGCTGGCCAGATTACCAAAGCTATCCAGAACGTTCACTCTCACTTTGGCATTGTAGCTTTGAACCGAGGGCATATTCCATGGATAGGTTCCACTGTTGGGAATACCCTCTGCCAAGGGAGTATACGTTGTTCCGCCGTTCAAAGTGTAATAGAGATTTATCCCATTTGGCACAAGGTGAAGATCCGATGCCGTCCATAAAATGTTATGCGTATCACCGATATACCAAGTTTCTCCGCCATTGGGACTGCCAAGTATCAGTTCTGGAGCTTTGGTATCCAGAGAAACCGGAGCGCTATCGGTGTAGCTGCTAAGGGCAAAAAGGCTGCATGTAAAAAGCGCAAGCAAGCTGAGCATAGCCGCAAGTTTCATTGTTTTTCTCCTATGGATACGGGAATTGTTATAAATTAAACCCATAAACTTATCGAATTATCTATCCATTTCATAGCTGCTACAAGTTAGTGCGATCACTGCTTTCAAAACCGAATCGGAAATAAGAACCTTAGTGCACCCTGCAATAATCATTTCGCACATAAGGAGATTATTTTATTCTTTCAGTTTGTGTCAATGTTTTTCTGCTTTCTTTACTATGAATGGCTAAACTCTGTAGGATGCTTGAGTTCTCTATGGTTATACATTGGTTTTATTAGTCTTAGTAGGTTGCATGATATTCTTTCACTGGCTTCCGATTGTCGGCGTTTTGGCAAGCGCCGGTACCCAAGTTTGTACTTGCGCTTGCCAATGCGCCGTTTTACAAAGAAATAATAGCTGTTCCTTCTTTTATGTAGGGAAAGGC
>CAZNGW010000107.1:0-5084 GCA_964572925.1 uncultured Candidatus Cloacimonas sp.
CTGGAAATTGCCAGATGCAACATCTATGCAAAGACAAACGGCATCAATATTGCCAATAGCAGCTTCAGTGCTTCTTCCACGCCGCAAATATTGAATAATCTCGTCAAGATGAGTGGAGCTAATATCTACAATCCAAATTACGACAGCGATGCTTATGGAATCGTCGTCAATGGTGGCAGCAACCTCTTTCTTGCCCACAACTCCATAGATAACAAGTCCAGAACCTCCGCATCTGCAGCCCTCTACCTTTCCGGAAGCAACCTGGTGGCGAAAAACAACATGATGGTCGCCAGCGGATATGGTGTAGCCCTATACCTCTATTCTGTCTCAAACGCTTTGGTAGAGCATAATAATCTCTATGCCCATTACCTAAATCTGGCAAAGATTGGTAATAATTACTACACCACCCTGGCTGAATTTGCCTCGGTGGCAGGTGGGACAAACTACAGCATTAACCCCCTGCTGAATAGCCAGTTACAAACCCTTAGCCCCTGGCTGGATAATCTCGGTTTGCCATGTGGAGTAACCAATGATTATGGAAACCTGCTCCGTGATCCCAATACACCTGATATCGGTGCGCATGAATATAACAGCGATCCCAGCCTTAGCCCCCTAAGTGGAACCCTAACCGTAGGCACAAGCCATACCTATCCCACTCTTACAGTGTTATTTAACGATCTGGCAATCAGAGGGATAAACGGCAATCTGAGCGTTCAGCTTAGCGACAGTCTATATACTGAGCAATTTTCAATCAACGGTATTCCAGGCAGCGAGGATTATTACATCACAGTTCAGCCCCAAGGCAGAACCAACTCTGTGATCAGGTTTTCAGGGCAAAGCTCAGCCCAGAACTATCTGATCCGCTTCCTTAGGGCTTATAACCTCAGTTTCTGGCATATTAATTTCGAAACCCTTTCCTCAACCTATAGTAACCTGGTGCTCTTCGAGGGTTACAACTACTATCCCCGCTTTCTGTTCTGTGATTTTAAGGCTCCCCAGGGCGCAGCGGGCTATAGCATTGCAACTCCCTATGGCTCTCAAACCCCCAAGCTTGATGTGCTTGGCTCTGATTTCTATGGAAACTACTACGCAGTAAGCCATTACGGCAAGTATGCCACCTTTGGCAGCAATTCGTTTTATTACCCGAATATCGGCATCAGTCTGAACCAAAGCGACAACGCCGACATCTCCGGAAACGGCTTTGTAGATTGCAGCGGAACCTCAATCCAGGTAAATGGCGGCAAGAACCTCAAAGTCCTGAAAAACAGCAGTATTGGCTCTGCTACAGGGATTTATGTATCAAACCTCGAAGAAGGCGGAACTGAACGTAACCTCATCGCCAATAACGCCATTAAGGTTACTGGCGGAAACATGCGCTATGGCATTTCCCTGGGCGGCAGCGGCATAAACCTGATCAACAACACTTTCCAGGTTAGCGGAACTCATAGCTTTGGCCTTTACTGCTATCAACCCGGATCGAATCTGGACATCGTGAACAATATCTTCGTGTCCGAACAGGCTCATGCCGTGGAATTCACCTATTTCAGTTATTCTGCCGACCGGGTGATCGACTATAATTGCTACTCAAGTCCCTCCAACTATCTGGCTCGTTTCGGCAGCTACTATATGTCCCTGGCAGAGCTGCAAGCAGCGTATCCGGAGCATAATCAGCACAGCATCAGCTTTAGTCCCATGCTAAGCGAAGACCTGCATACCCAAAGCCCCTGGCTGCGCAGAGCAGGTATCTTCAGAAACGAAATCAGCACCGATATGGATAATGAACCCCGGGGAGAGCTATTTGACATTGGAGCCGATCAACAGACCGGTGAATATGGCTTTACTCCTTTAAGCGGAACCTACAACATAGGCCAGGGCGGCCAATATGCCACTTTGGAAGATTTCCTCGATGAGCTAAACTTACTGGGAGCCAGCAGCTCTGTTACGGCGCGTTTACTACCGGGCATTCATACCGGCTACCACGAAATAAGCGATTTTCCCAGGATCAGTAGTAATCACTATCTAAGCATCACCGCCATGGCCGGAGCTAGTTTGCAAATAGACCCCCAGTTTTTAGGTCAGGAAAACTATATCTTCCGGCTGAACGGAGTGGATAGGATTATCTTCGATGGCCTCAGCCTTTCCAGCACAGTTTCCCAGAACCAAAGCTATTTCATCCTGCTGAGCGGCAAATGCGACGACATCCAGGTGCTGAATTGCAGCTTCAGCCTGGGAGATAGTTACAACTACGGCATTTACGCAGCAACCAGCATCAACGACGGACTGCTGATCCAGGACTGCCAGTTTTCCGGCGGCGACAGGGCTATCGCTTTGCAAGGCAGCGGCTATACATCCGACCTGTATAGCAACATCCGCTTGGAAGACAATAGTTTCAGCTCATGCCGCTACCCTGTGGACATCAGCCGGGCAAACAACGTTCAGCTGTTGGGTAATAGCTTTACAAACTTCAATTCCGGGGTTATCCTCAGCTATATTTATGGCAATAGCGACCTTAGCCGCAACCGCATCATCAACCATAACGAAGTGGGAAGCTATTCCAGCTCGGTCCTGTTGTCCTTGAATAACCTGATCGGCACACCGGAAACTAATATCGAGATCGTGGCAAACATCATCTATTCCGCCAATAACCGGCTACAAGCCCTTACAGGACTAAGCTTAAGCAACAGCAGCTATGTGCGACTATATCACAATACGATAAGCGTGGAAAATACCTATACTTTCGATTACGGTGCGGCCTATGCCCAGTCCAATTGCAGTAACCTGAGCCAGAGAAACAACATCTTTGCCAGCTTGCGTAGCGGATATTCGGTTGATTCGGCCAATTGCAGCCAGAATCACTTTGGTTACAACGCCTATTACAGCGGTGGGAAGCATCTTTTGAAGGTGGATTCCATTCTCCATGAGCCGCTTTTGGGTATTGCCGCCCTGGGTGATGTAAACGGCATTTTCGCTAATCCTTATGTGGATGCAAACGGCTATACTACGGCAAACTTCCTGGGCAATAAAGGCGCAGCCAGCTATGTGCAAAGCGATATCAACTTCGTGGTTTTTGGCTCTAATATCCCCTTGGGAGCCAGTTTTGTAGCCTATCAGGAACCCTTGAGCGGAAGTATACAGATCGGCTCCGCTTTTCCTGATCTGGAAAGCGCTTTTAGCGCAGCCATGCTGCGAGGTATCTATGGCAGCACAGCCCTCAATTTGCCTTCTGGCAATTATAACGTTTCCAGCTATGTAGGCTATATTCCCAATACTCTGCAAAACAGCTTCAGCCTCAATGGCAGCCCTGGGACAGTATTCTCAAACAATTCCGGTTCCGAAGCGGGCAACCATATCCTGAAGCTGCACAACCTGCGCAACCTGAATATTTATGGTATTGAATTTGCTCCCTCAAGCGGCACTTATTCACGCTGCGTGGTTTTGGATGGCTACAATGCCGGCCTGCTGATTCAGGACTGCAGTTTTGATGCGCCGGTGAACTCTAATACTTCTGACAGTGGCAGCGCTATCTTTGCCGCTGCGGAATTCTATGACAGCCTGCAGATCAGCCAGTGCCAGTTCAGCAATTTCGCTTATGGCATCAATATCAGCGGTAACTATAGCAATAACACGGCTAACGGCTTGGTGATCCAGGAAAACACCATCCACAATGCTTACACCGCCATCAACGCTCTTTATGCCAATGCAGCAAGGATCGAGGATAATAACCTTACGGCTTATCGCAGCCGGGGAATCTATCTGGCCTACGGAAAAGGCGACTTGCAGGTTTTGCAGAACCGGATCAGCGGTAGCGGCTACAATGCCTTTTACCTTACCCAGCACAGCGAAGGCAACCCCGTGATCGCCAATAACTTTATGACCAACCTAAACCTGAACGGTAATAGCACTTTGGTGCTGGAATGTACCCTTAACTGCAAGGTGTATTTCAACTCCCTGATAAACTCATCAAACTACAGTAGTTCTGCCGCCTTTTATCAATCTGGCGGAGTAGACCAACTTCAGTTTGTAAATAACATCTGCACAGCGATTAACGGCAAAGCAGCGGTCTTCCAAAACCCCTCCACTCTGCTACGCTATGACCATAACCTGTTTTACAGCAGCCTGGGAAGTGCGGTTACTTTCAATGGATCGAACCTTAACAGCCTGACCCAGTGGTCAGCTCTGACTGGCGATAACAGCTGTGTTTTTGCCGATCCGCTGCTTAACGGGGATAGCTACGACCTTTTGCCTTCTTCTCCCGCCATTAACGCAGGAACCGAACTGGCTGGTTTTGGCTATGACATTGAAGGGATCCTGCGTGTTCAGCCAGACCTCGGTTGCAGGGAATTCAACAGCGCAGGTTTGAACAGCCCTACCAATCTGCAGATCAGTTTCGATGAAGCTACACATGAGTTGCTGCTAAGCTGGAATGCCGTTTCCGGGGCTACTTTTTATCGGGTTTACAGTGCCGATAATCCTGAGATGAATAATGAAACTTTCAGCTCAGTTACGGGAACCATTGTGCGTTTTCCCGCTTCGCAACCCCGCAGGTTCCATAGAGTTAGCGCAGCTAATTAACTGGTGCCGTTGCTTTCCGAAGCGACGCTTTGCTGTGGCGAATTGGCATTCGCCATTACGCTTCGCCTTTACAGTCGCTTGCCAAAGCGACGATACAAATAGATAAACTACCTCTTTCAAGTAGGGGTGAGCGCTGGCTCGCCCCTACGGAAACCCACTGGATTGCCTTTCAAACAAGCTGATTCTATATTGACCTTGGCTTTGCCCAGCAGGTTCAGTCTGCCAGAAGCCAATGCTGCTTCCTTTCTCCCTACGCATATTCCACGCACTATCTCCCCGGCTTCCTCCCTAACCCCATACGGGTGGCATTAGGGTGGCAGATGAGTGGCATTCGGGAGGGGAGGAAGGAGGGAACATCCTGGTTTCATACACCAAACTAAAGAACCTCAATATGTTGATGACTATCTCCCTCTATTTCGTATACTCCTGCAAAGATGTGATTGAAAAGATCGTGGCAGCTTTCCCAAAGCTAATCTGTTTCAAAGTAAAAGATTGGGTGAAACTGCATAAGT
>CAZNGW010000108.1:0-4830 GCA_964572925.1 uncultured Candidatus Cloacimonas sp.
TGCATAATAGACTCCTTTAAACACAGTGTTTGAGAATAGAATAAAGGGGATAACTCTATAAACTAATTGAGAATGCAGTTTGAATATGAAGTCTACTCGGTTTTGTGGACGCAAATCCACAGCATAGGCTATCAGGGCTTATATTTCGTGAATGAACAGCTTGATCGGTTCGCTTTTACCTTTCAGTTCCACGCTGTGGTGGAAGATAAACTGCTGGTATTGGTCTTTGCTCAGTCTGGACAGGGTTGCCTCTGAGATCATAAGCCGGTTTGGCAGCGAGGCTTTTTCCACTCTGGCGGCGGTGTTCACGGTGTCGCCAATCACGGTTAAATCCTTGCGGTCTATGGTTCCTACGTCACCTTGCAGAACCAAGCCGCTATTGATGCCGATGCGTATTGCTATCGTTGGCTCTCCATTTTCGGTGCGCACCTTGTTTAGGTCGGGAATGCCGCTGTCCAGGATTCTGATCGCACTTCGGACAGCATCATTAGCATCGTTAAATACCGCCATGATCGCATCGCCGATGAATTTGTCGATATCGCCGAAGCACTCTCTGGTGATTACGTCGCAAATGCCAAAAAGGTCGTTCAGAAGATTTACCACCGCTTGGGGAGGATTTTTCTCGGAAAATCCCGTGAAATTGACCACATCAAGATAGAGCACCGTCAAATCCAGAATACGTGGTTTGCCTTGCTGTTCATTGGATTGCACCCTTTCCAGGATGTCGCTGTAGGTGGTGGAGGAAACGTATTTGCGGATCAGGCTGTTGAATTTTTCCTGCATGATGCGGTATTCTTCCTGGTGGGTAACGTCCCGGAATACCTCAATCGCAGCCACAACTACACCATTTTCATCCTGGATGGTTGACACATGCGTTTCCACGGGAAAGCGTTTTCCGGCCTTGGTTTTAGGATATACCTTGGCGGCTGAAGTGCCTTTACAGGCGATTGCTTTCAGGATTGGACACGCTGAACGGCAGATCAGGATGCCATTCTCGTCTATGTGATTCAGGATATCGTCCTTACAGCTTTTACCGGTTACTTCGGATGCGCTGTAACCGGTCATTGCTTCTGCGGCTTTGTTCCAGAAAAGGATTACCCGTTGCGGGTTAACGACGTAAACGCCGTCATAAAGGTTGTTCAAAGTGCGCACCAGTTCGGACTGCGGATTTTGCAGATCATCCAGGAATTGCATGATAGCCTCCTTTTGGGGTTTAGATATCCGGGTTAGAAAAAATCGTCTCTAAAGCTACAAGATGCTTTTTAATAATCTTTTGCAGCATCTTTTCACCGGGATGGATCACACTCTGGCCTTTGGCGTTGATCCCTCCGATCTCCACTAAAAAGGCCTTGGTTCCCAGGCTGTGGAAAAAGAAATTGCGGGCATTGCCCACCTCGGAAGTTACGCCTTCGTGAACTTCGTAGGTACCTGGTTGATAGTCCTTTTTAACCCGTCTGGCATAGTTTTTGGCGATGGCCAGGGTTTGGGCATAAAGCTGGGAACCATTTGCTCTGGCAGGCAGATAAAGCCTTTCGCTGTACGCGCCTGAAGCAGAACTATGGAAAAAGATCGCCAGGGTAAACCTGTGCTGTTGCGCCAGACTGATAATGGCCTTCACTTCGTTCTCGGAAGCTGGCTCAGGGCCTTTGTAATAGGGACTGTTGATATTCGTTTCGGGATCCAGATCCCAGAAAATGGGGTAATTGCGATTCAAGTCGACCCCATCGGTACGCAGATCGAGCTGTTTGTTGCCGTCAGTATCGCGGTTGTTTTTGCGTTTGTACTGATACTGGCCGGAACTGACTATTCGAAATGCGTCAGGATTGAGGGTGGGAACTATCCAGAAGCGGTAATTATCAAGGATGGCGTCCACTTTTTTATCAGTCCCAAAGCCGGTTAAGAGTTTTTCCGCAAAGGCCAGGGAAAGATTTACCCCCAGCACTTCGTCGCCATGATGCTGACCGATGAGCAGAATCTCTTGTTTGGCCTGTTTTTTACCTAGTTCAAGGGCATAGATGGGCAGGTTTTCCGTGCTGGAAAAACCGATGATGCGCAATTGCACCAAAGCGGGTTTCAGCTTACTGAGTTCGCTTAGTCTGCCGTAAAGCTGATCCTGCTTCAAATAGCCTTCAGGCAGGGGATAGACGTTTCCCTTGGCTGAAGCGCAGGACATCAGGCTTGTGAGCAAAACCAGACAGAAGAGAAGTAACAAAGTCATCCTGAAGTTCATCGTTATATATATGCTTAGCTATTTCCCCGCTGCAATGGAGATCATTTTTCCGGGGATCACAATCAGTTTTTTTACACTTAGTCCTTCCAGGCTGCGTTTAACATTATCCAGTTCCAGAGCCATGCTTTTCAAAGCTTCAGAGTCGGTATCGGGGCTTACTTCCAGCTTACCTCTGATCTTGCCATTGATCTGGATCACGTAGGTGATGCTGTTGCGCAGCAGATACTTCTCGTTATAAACCGGCAAACCGCTATCATGCAGCAGCTTATCCTGTTTCAGGCTTTCCCAGAGTTCCTCTGCCAAGTGCGGAGCAAAAGGATAGAGCATTTTTGGCAAAGCGGCACAGGCATAGGCAAATACATTCAACTCTGCTTCAGCCAGCTTTTCAGGTTCTTTGATCTTGATGATGGCGTTCAGCAGCTCCATGGCAGAAGCGATGGCGGTGTTATACTGCATCCTTTGCAGGCAGTCTTCAGTCCAGCGATAAATGGCATGATGGGTCTGAAAACGTAGTTCGGCAATTTCTTCGCATACATCAGCTTCGCTGCAAGACAGGCCTTTGATAATCAGGTCGCGGTGACTGTCGATCAAACGCCAAACGCGGTTCAAAAAGCGGAAAGCACCCATTACGCCATCATCACTCCATTCCACGTCCTTTTCCGGAGGCGAGGCAAAGAGCAAAAATACTCTCAGCGTATCAGCACCAAAACGGTCTATGATGTATTGCGGGTCGACCGTATTGCCTTTGCTTTTGCTCATTTTAGCGCCATCTTTGGTAACCATGCCTTGGGTGAGCAGACGGGCAAAGGGTTCGTCGCTGTTCACCCAACCCAGATCGCGCATGAATTTATGGAAAAAACGAGCGTATAGCAGATGCATGCAGGCATGTTCGATGCCGCCAATATACTGGTCAACAGGCAGCCAGTAATTTGCCTGTTCTGGATTGAAGGGCTCTTGATCGTTCTTGGGATCGGCATAGCGGGCAAAATACCAGCTGCTGTCCACAAAGGTATCCATGGTGTCGGTTTCACGCTTGGCTATTTCACCGCACTTGGGGCATTTCACATTCAGCCATTCCGGAACGCTGAGCAATGGATTGCTGGTGGTTCGGCCAACCTGCACATTATCGGGCAAACGAACGGGCAGATCATGATCGGGAACCAGCACTACGCCACACTTGGGGCAGTGGATGATGGGGATGGGATTGCCCCAATAGCGCTGACGGGAAATTCCCCAATCACGCAAACGGTAGGTGAAGGTTTGTTCGCCCCAGCCGTTTTGGGCAGCCCATTCTGTAATGGCGGATTTGGCAGTCTCGCTTTCCATGCCGTCAAACTGCTGCGAATTGACCATTATTCCCGGCTCAATGTAGGCTTCGGTCATCTCTTCCAAAGCCAGGCTATGGTCAGGTTTCTGGATCACTATCTTGATCGGAATGCCATACTTTTTGGCAAAATCGAAATCGCGTTGATCATGAGCAGGCACAGCCATTACGGCACCAGTGCCATAATCCATCAAAACGTAATTGGTTATCCATATCTGAACCCTGTCCCCATTCAAGGGATTGAGGCAATAGCGACCGCTGAATACACCTTCTTTGATGGCTTCGGCAGAGCTGCGCAGCACCTTGTCTTCATTTATAACCTTGTGGCAGAAGTCGTGCATGGCTTTGTTGTCTGGTTCGGAAGCCAGCCAACCCTGAACCAAAGGATGTTCCGGGGGCAAAGCCATGAAGGTAACGCCATAGATGGTGTCGGGCCGAGTGGTGAAGATCGGGATCTTGGTGTCGCTGTTTTCCAGCACAAAGTCAATTTTTGCGCCTTCGCTTTTGCCGATCCAGTTTTTCTGCATGGTCATCACACGTTCAGGCCAATCGATTATCTTCGAAAAATCCAGCAGTTCTTCAGCGTAGTTGGTGATCCGGAAATACCATTGTTCCAGTTCTTTTTGCTCCACTTCAGAGCCACAACGCCAGCAGGAACCATCTTCCACCTGCTCGTTGGCGAGCACGGTCTGGCATTGTTCACACCAGTTCTGGAAGCTCTTTTTGCGGTAAACCAAGCCCTTTTGGTAGAGCTTTTTGAAAATGAACTGCCCCCAGCGATAGTATTCGGGGCGGCAGGTGCTTACTTCGCGATCCCAGTCAAACCCAAAACCCATGCCATCAAACTGGGTTCGCATGGCCGCAATATTCTCTTCGGTGGTGATTCTGGGATGGCTATTGTGTTGAATGGCATAGTTTTCCGCGGGCATGCCAAAGGCGTCATAGCCCATGGGTTGCATCACGCTGTAACCCTGCATCATTTTCAGGCGGGTAACCGCATCGCCGATCGAGTAATTGGACGCATGTCCAATATGGAGGACGCCGGATGGATAGGGAAACATAGATAGCACATAATATTTGGGTTTTTCGCTCTTTTGCGGAGCGCTGAAGATCTGCTTTTCCCGCCAGATCTGCTGCCATTTACGTTCGATTTTTCCAAAGGGGTATTCCATCGGGTTCTCCATTTACATCAGTTTTATTCATAATATGTTAGCAAAAAACGGGGTGCAGGGTTTATGTCAAGGGGAAAGTGCGGGATTGAGTGCTGGAGTGCTGG
>CAZNGW010000109.1:0-4791 GCA_964572925.1 uncultured Candidatus Cloacimonas sp.
ACTTAGGAACACCAAGAATGGGTGACAAGCAAAGCAAAATTTGCAAAAAAAAGACTTGACTTGATTTCACATGCATTTTTACTTAAGCCAAACTGAAAAGTGTGAGGTGCTTATGTCCAGATTGCTTTTGGCAGTGCGTAAGTATTGGTATATTCCGGTCATTACGCTGCTTGTTTTCAATAGCTGGTATATGGCTGCGTTTATGCTCAGTTCAAGTTCTGAACTGCCAATGTTCGCCAAACTTTCCGAGTTAGCTCCTCAACTCCAGATGCAAAGGCAGGTTTCGGGCTGGATGGGTGAAGATGAAATAGGCAAAGGCCCTGTAAAAGGGAGTTACTTTCTAACTTACCGTGATTTTCTGCTCGGTATGAACGCCGGCAATCTGATTTCCCTGGCAATCGGGGACAGCGTTTTCAGTCCCTTTCAGCCCCGCTTCCAAGACTATTTATCCAGGCTGGCATACCCTGACAAACCAGCTTGGAAACGTTTCCGGTTGGGCGATCTGCAAGACCGTGAATTTCACCAATTGGTAAGTTATTACAATTCCCGTAAGCACCACTTTGATTTCTGGTCGGCGGAATACCGTTCTACCAATGAGATCTTCAAGCGCTATCAGGCCATGCTGAAACAGCCGGAATTGCGTTTACAGATAGAGCATGCCACCAGCCCCGATTCCACGATAGTGGTAACCTATCGTCCCATTTCCCTGAAAGACAAGCTTTTTGTGGGTGGGATTGAAGCCAGGAATTTACCCGCCAGCAAGTTGGTATTCCAGCTTGCTTCGATCGGGGGAGCTTTGATCGTAACCATGCTGTTTTTGTCTATCTTTGCCATTATCCTTCTCTGGAGGGCGATTTGGATTAAGGGCAAGCTGGGATGGACAGAATTACTATTGCTGCTGTTTGCCTATTTCCCATTAAACTTGATGGCGGGTAACTTATACTGGCAGAATATGTTTACCATAATCCCCAATCAACTCGTTCTGTGGATGGTGGTGGGGCTTATCTGGCAAAATCCCACTCCGCTTTCTGGCAGAAAAATCTGGAACTGGCTGTTTATCCTGGTAGCGCTGTTTATCTTTATCAACAAAGGTGTTGGGGCATTTGCCACGGTGATCTACCCCTTGATTCTGGTGCTGTTCATCATTCAGCTGGTTCGTCAGAAAGGCTTGTGCAGAAAAGTGATGTGGCGTTGGTTCACATTGGGTTTCATGCCTCTTGGTTTGTTCATTGGGCTGATCATTGTGTTTATTCTGTCGTTTAACTATCTGCTAAAACCATTGCTTCATTTACTGAATCTGTCCGGTTCAGTTTTTTACAATAATGGGCTGGTTTACTCGCTTAGCTTTGACTATTGGTTTTTTATGCTGATGATGTCGGTCTTCATGATTGTTTTTATATCCATCCCTGGTGGCTTGATCTTAGGGATGCTGGAGTTTCCCTTAAGGCTATATTATCGGATGCGCAGATGGCTGAGTGCGATAATAACCTTTGGTGCGTATCTGATGATACTGGCAGGGATTACAATCTTTGGAGATAAGCTGTTATCCCGCAATTTCTTCGTGCTCTTTTTCTTGGCGATCGCCGGGATCATCCTTTCCTGGTTGGCGATGAAGTTTTTCCGTTTTCTCGATCCCGTGCATCATGATGAACGCAAAGCCCTGCGTAAGCTATTGGAAAGCTCATTTGGCTTTAACGAGGAAAAGGCTTATTTCGATTTTTACCGGGACTACCTCACCAAGCTTTACCCCAAAACCAAGGTCGGCTTGGCTATCGAAGGCTGCGAGCTTGGCTTGGAGCAATTCCAGATGTTAGGAGCAGAGCAAATTGCCGCTATCCCCCAAGGAGTTTATTTCAATCTGGATCTGGCGCGCTTGGACCGGCATCCTGAAGCCAAAGCTTTTCCGGAATGGATTCCGCCCAAACGTAGAAGCAGGAAAAAACAGCAAAGCGAAGTGAACGATGAATCCAAGCTAAAGGAAGTCCGCCTTTTTTATCCTCTAACCGACAGCAACGGCAAGCACAGCGGTTACCTTTATCTGGCGGAAAGCGGAAAGCTTTATTGGGACAGCGAAAACGCAGGATTCATCGCCGAAACGGTGAGCATTTTCAACAGCTTTTTGAATAACATCCGGTTGAACACCAGTTACCGCGAAGAACAGCTGGCTCTGGAACGCGAAAAGCAGGAACGCATTTTGAATGAGCAGCTTGCCTTGGAGCGTGAAAAACGTAATCAGGAACTACAGGAAATCAATCGCCGGATCATGGATTCCATCAACTACGCTTCCCTGATCCAGCGTTCCATCCTGCCCAAGGAAGACACTCTGAAGCAATACCTTAGGGATTATTTCATCATCTGGAAACCGCGAGACGTGGTAGGTGGCGATTACTATTGGTTCTATCCACTACCAGGCCAAAAAAAGTCTCTTATAGCGGTGATAGACTGCACTGGACATGGGGTTCCGGGTGCCTTCATGACCCTGATGACCAACAGCATTTTGAATTCCATAGTGCGTGACCGGGGTATCATCAGTCCTGATGAAATCATTCGTCTATTGCATCAGGAAGTGCGCTATACCCTGCAGCAGGGTCACAGCGAAAGTATGAAGGACGGGCTGGATATTTCCCTGATCCTGGTTGACTGGGATAAAGCCGAGCTTTGCTGTTCGGGAGCTGTTCATAAAACGCTTTTCTTTGGCGAAAGCGGTTTGCAGGTGATCTCGGGAGCCAAACATTCTCTGGGAGGCATCCGTGAAGAGCTAAACCCCGAATTGGAAGTCATTTATTTCCAACCGGGCGATATCCTGTATCTGCTCACCGACGGTATTCTTGATCAGCCTGTTTTGGAGGACGGTGCTGTAAAACGCAGGATTTTCCGCGATTGGACAGAGGTTTTTGAAAGCAACGCCAGTTTGGATTTCTGTGAGCAGGAAGAGGCCTGGTTAAACTACCTGGAAATTTTGTTGAGCCATTCCGAGCAGCGTGACGATATTACGTTGCTGGGATTGAGGTTGTGATCGAATAACTTTACTGAAACAAGCCAGCAAAGGCCTGAGCCGCAAATCCGTTCTGGCCAGTTAGAGTAAAACCAGCTTTATCGTTCCCTTTTGGCCATTTGTGAAAACGCTTTTCAACAGATAAACACCCCGTGAAAGATTCAGGCTTGGCAGGGGCAGGGTGAGGTTTCCTTTTGCGCCGTTCAAAGCTTGGGTGAATATTCTTTGTCCTTTCAGGTTATAGATTTCAATCCTGTCAAGCGGGTTCGGGCTGCTCAGGCCAAGTGCCTTATCCTTGGGCAAGGGATTGGGATACAATGAGATAGGTTGCGTGGGGGTTGGCAGATAGTCATCTTCATTGCCAACCGGTTGATTCATAAGCTCATAGGCATTTAGCGAAATGGCCGGTTGCGTATAAGCGGGTTCGGTTAGCGAAGCAGCAGCCCACAACAGGTCTCCGCTGATCGGAATGAACTGCACAGCCGTTAAAGTGGTTTCCAGTCCGGCGGCACCAGACATCACTCTCCATTGTCGTTTGGCGCTTACATTGGGGTCGGCATAGAGCGAATCCTGCAGTTGGGCATAGCGATCGCAGCAGACAGGGCTGGCCAGGCTACGGAAGTGGTTTGTGGCGGCCAGATGATTGGCGGGTAAGTTGCTTCCATTAGGTTCCACTCGATTCAGGGTGGCGGAATTTCGGGTTTCAATCACAGAGTGATAGACGTAGTCAGGTGTTTCGGCAAGATTATGCACAATGGCTCCATTCAAGGGACGGCCATCGCACATGGATTCAAATACATCATAGGGATGATGCACTCCGTTGCCATCATAGTCATATTGCTCAATTCCCCTGCGGATGGAAAAAATGACCGGCGTAAGGTTTTCGGTGATGCTGGCTGTGCTATTGGGGCCAATATTCAAGGCAGAAAACAGACCGGTTTCGGAAATGGCGGTAAGGGCTCCAAAGAAACCGGGCAGGGTGATATTCAGCCAGTTAACCTGATTATCCTGCTCGGGATGGTGGATCACCATCACGGGATTATTGATCAGGGCTGAGTTTTGGGTGGCGTCGAAAAACCGGGTAATCACTCCTGAACCGGCCAGCAGTGAATCTGCGGCTGTGGCTGTTCCCTTGCTGGAAAGTGTGGCACAGCCAAGCTCCAGATTGTCCTGCTGCCAATAGCGGTTTCGAACGTCCACAAGGTCGAACATGGCATTCATCAGCAAGATGTCGTTGGAATCAAGGTTCCGTCCCAGAGCAGCATGATAAAGATCGGCAGAAGAATCAGCCATCCCTTCCGCGATGCCCAGGGCTTCCCAAAACATGTCTTCGGGCGTACTGAAATGCGTGTTGTAATAGCTCAGCAGCATGTTATAATGTGGCAGGTTGGAATAGCAGAACATCGTCCAAAACATGTCGTTGAATACTTCCACGATCTGCGGTCCCAGGTAATAACCCTGGGCATAGCCACGCTGATAATTGCTGCCCCAAACCTGCAGGATCTTTTGGTTGCCGATCTGGTTCAGAGTGCCGTTTACCTGGGCAAGCAAGCTGATGGTTAGCAATAACAGCATCGCTGTGATAATCATCGTTTTTTTCATCCAAAACCTCTTAACTGGGTGTATATGATAAAATATGCCAAAACTGAGCCAAGAACCGTGAAAAAATAACGATGCCACACCAGCATTGATTCTCAGATAGGGTTATTGTGTCAAGTCGCTTCCGGAAGGATAATGAACTTAAGACCATTGAACAATTCAAACATAGCTTGCTTGATATGTATCCGAGCCGAGAG
>CAZNGW010000110.1:0-4739 GCA_964572925.1 uncultured Candidatus Cloacimonas sp.
GGATTTGACGGATTGAACGGATCAACACGGATTAGATTTAATGGGAACGCGGATTTACACGGATCACTCGGATTAACACGGATTTTTTTGTTTCCCACCGAAAACACTGAAAACACCGAAATATGAACCACCGAGAACACCGAAAGCACCGAAGAATGGTTACAGGGATTCATTTCAATGTTACATTGTTACTCCATTACTTCATCACTCCATCACTCCATCACTCCATCACTCCATCACTTCGTTCCTCTGTTCCTCTGTGTTTCAAACAATCTCTGCTTTTCTCTGCTTTTCTCTGTGGTTAAATAGATGATACACACCGATTTGCCGGAATAAATAAAACATCTTCAAAGGATTGAATGTGAAAAAGACTTTCATTTTAATGCTCTTCCTAATTCTCACCAGCCTGCTGCTTGCTATGCCGGCAGAGCTGACCAAACAGGGTAACCCCAAGCTGTATTCCAGGCTGAATAAGCAAGCCAAAGCCAATCTGAAGCTCTTGCCCTCCAGCCAGGCCAAAGCCTATAGAAACCTGCTAAAAACCCATCCCGATGCCGTGATGGCCTATCTGGTAGCCTATGAAAGTGATGCAGTTCTGACAGAATCAAGTCCGCAGGACTTTCTACAGAACTATCAAAGCATCCTTGAACTGCTGGACAGAGAAGGCTTGCACTATTCACCAGAATTCTTTCTGTCCTACGTGGCAGACCAGACCGTTTCCGACGAACCCGTAACCCCCTACCGTTCGACACTGCTCAAGGACGGCTTACAAGAAGTGATCGACAATACCCATAGCGACCTGGAACGTTACCGTGCCACTGCTCTCTGGTGCGTATCCAGACTAAAATTCCAGCAGACTTCAGGAAGGGATCAAAGCCCCCTGGACATAACTCAGAGATCGCTGGTTGGACGTTGTGAAGAAATGCAGATCCTTTTCGTGGCAGCAGCCAGAACGGTTGGTTTGCCTTCGAGAGCAGCATCCACACCCTGGTGGGCACACATGGATAACAATCATGCCTGGGCAGAGGTATTTCTGGAGGAAGCCTGGCACTATACAGGCGACATGGATGCAGCCTGGTTTCCTGATCAAACCTGGTTCAGCGGAATGATCGATAAAACCGTGATGATTCTGGCAGATGGCAGTTTAGCCAGTGAAAACGACGAAATCCTGGCCACTGGCAAATATGAAACACTGATCAATTCCACCCGCAACTATGCCAAAGAACGCACCCGAACCATCAAAGTGAAGGTTTTGGACGGACAGGGGAACCCTGTTGCCAAAGCCAGAATAATCCCCATGGTCTTTAACTGGGGTTCACTACGGGCAATCACCTATCTGAACTCCGATGACGATGGCTGCTTGCAGTTTTCAGCGGGACGGGGAGCCTTTTTCCTTTCTATCTACCGGGATAATATGATGGCTTTGGAATATGTCCCTTCGGGAACAGAAGAAACCGTGGAGATTAATACAGAACTGAGTACTGAGCTTTTTGGTTGGGGTTTTCGCAGCATGGAATATCCATCCAACCCCATGCAGTGGGATAATCAGCCTGAAAGTTACAGGGAACAGGTGAACCGGGAAAAGCAGCTTTGGGAAGAGAAAACCTCGACCTGGGCATTGGAAGCAGAGAGCGCTTTTCCTGATAGCCTGAGCCGGGAAGTAGCAATTGCTTGCCGGGGCAATTGGCAAAGTTTCCTTTCCTTCTACAAACAGCAAGACGTGTTGGACAGCCACTTTCTGGAATTCCTGCTGGTGTCCGATCCAAAGTTCCTCTGGCAGGCAAACGCAGAGCAATTCGCTGCTCTACACAACCATTTCGCCAACTTCTACCACCAAGATTACGAAGATGAAGCTCTCCTCAGTCTTTGCTCTCCTTCGGTTTTCTACGAAGATCTTCCCAAACCTTTCCTGGCTAAAGATGGTAGTATGCAGTTATATCCCGAAAGCTTCAAACTTACCGAACAAAGCGGAAGGAATGGCGTTTTGGAGGTGCTGGCCAAACTGAAAAAAAGATATAAGATAAATCCCGGTAAATCATTAACCGGTTTGCTCAGCTTGGATTTGGCAGCCCGACAAAGGAAGCTGAGTCCGGTGCAATATCGCATCCTGGCTTGTAGCGTGCTTAGAGCAAATGGCTTTCCAGCAGAGTTTTCACGCATACCAGATCTCGTATCGGTCTATATTGAGGGCGACTGGCAATATGTAAACGTAAAAAAACTGGAATGGGATGATAGGACCCAGGATTCCGAAGCCAAAACCTTCAAACTCGTCTTGCGGCTAACTGATGAAAACAAGCTACCGGTTCACTTGGGAGAAGAACAGCTAAGCCTATGCCGTTATCTGGAAGGGACATTCTATCCTTTGAACGACCACTTTGAATACCTCGGCTCTGGGGTTTACGAAGGGATTTTCCCTGCATCGGATTGCTCCATACAGCTTGGATACCGGCCTTCTGACAGTAAAACCAATGTTTACCTGATGCCGGCATGGCCAGAAACGAGCGATTCGTTATCTTTCGATCTGCAGCTACCTGAATATCCCCGTAGCTGGAAAGCCGTCGATGAAGATATTCTGGCTCTTGTGGATGAAAAAGCCCTCAGCGAATATAATTGCATCCTGATCGGCAGTCTGGATCAGGAAAACAGCCGCAGGATTGCCGATAAACTGAACAGCCTGGAAAAAAGCTTCCTGTGGCTGGGCTTCGGTTCAGGGAACGGCCAGATTCCTGCCAATTATCAGCTTAACACCTTGTGGCAGGCCAAAGTAGCAGCTAATTCGGCTAATGCACTGCGCACGATTACCCTGATCAAAACCGCTGGCCAGTGGCAGATGTTCGAAGGCCTTTGGGACAAGATGCCATGAAGTTTTTGGTTCACTTTCATACTTTTAGGATACCGCAGTCATTATGAATTCGCCTGTTTGGTCTGCCAATCTCCGAATTGGCAGGGACGACGGAGTCTTCTGTTTAGCGACCTGCGGTCACATTGGCAAATCAGAGTTTGCCACACCTTTTTGGCGGTCTGGATATTTGACTGCTAAAAATGGTTTGCTTTTACGTTTTTATGGATTAACTTCTTAAGTAAAAACCCTTGGGAGGAATCATGCCGATTCTCGATGATAAAGTAATGCAAGAAGTTAAGAAGGCTTTGGCCAATATGCAGAAGCCTGTTACCCTGGTTTATTTCACTCAGCCATTTGAGTGTGGATATTGCAAAGACACTCATCAGCTACTTGAAGAAATGTGCGCTGCCAATCCGCTCTTGAAGCTGGAAGTGCATCAGTTTGATACAGATAAGGAAGCCGTGGAGAAATATGGCATCGACAAGATTCCTGCCATTGCCATTGTAGGAGAAAAGGACTATGGCATTCGCTTTTTCGGGATTCCCGCAGGATATGAATTTTCCTCGCTGCTTTCGGCTATCATGACCGTTTCCACGGGTATTGACAAGCTGAAACCGGAGACTCTGAGTTTTTTGGAAAAGCTTTCCAAACCCGTGCATTTACAGGTCATGGTTACGCCCACCTGTCCCTATTGCACCAAAGCGGTCATCCTGGCCCAGCAGATGGCCTATCACAGTCCGATGGTGAAAGCGGACATGGTGGAAGTTACCGAGTTTCCGCATCTGGCACAGAAATACAGCGTGCAGGGCGTTCCCCGCACCATCATCAATGAAGATAGCTTCATGGAAGGCGCAGCCCCGGAAGCGATGCTCCTGGCGAAGATCAGGGAAAGCCTCTAAATGCCCGAATTGCCGGAAGTGCAAACCGTTCTTAGCGGCCTGGAAAAAGCCCTGCAGGGAAAGACCATTCTGTCCCTGGAGTGCTTTTATCCGGGAACCGTGATCACAGACCCCTCCCTGGACTTTGATCCTTTTCCCGCCAGGCCGGTCTCTTTTATCCGGCGAGGCAAATATATGCTTATCCACCTGGATGGCCAGGCCAGCCTGATAATCCATCTGCGCATGACCGGAAAGCTGGTGATAGATAGTCCGAACTCAGGAAGAGAACTGCCCCAGCAGACCTCATTCCTGCGCAAGCAGGAACCTCATCAACCCTTGAGAGATTCCTGCTTGCGCAGGAATGAGGGCAATAACACGCCAGCAGAAGGATTGCCAACTGAAGGGCTGCCAAACTCCGATTTGGCAGAGGCTGCGAAGCTGCCTGATATCGCGAAATCCCGTTCTTTGGACAGGCAAAAAGACTGCCAATCTGCCTTGGTTTCTACAGACAGCGTGCCTCTTAAACACGAACGTGCAAGATTTATACTGAATCAAGGCTGTCAGTTGCATTTTATCGACATCCGCACTTTCGGCAAGATCGTGCTCTGTAGAACTGAAAACGTGCCAAACTATCTGCCTGAGTTGGGCTTGGAACCCCTTTCCAAAGATTTTACACCAAAAACCCTGGGTGAAAAGCTGAAAGGCAGGAAAGCCCCTGTCAAAACAACTCTTCTGGATCAAGGCATCGTTGCAGGACTGGGAAACATCTATGTTTGCGAGCTGCTATTCAGGGCTGGGATAAGCCCCCTTTTACCTGCCAATGAACTTAAGCCAAAACAGATAAAACAAATCGTAAGCGAAACCGTGGAAGTCCTCCGTGAAGCTATTGCCATGGGCGGAACCAGCATTTCTGATTTTCGGAGGATTGACGACAAAACCGGCGAGTTTCAGAACTTTCTGCAGGTTTATCAAAAGCAGCAATGCCCCAAAGGGCATGAAGTTAAGCGCATCGTTCAGGC
>CAZNGW010000111.1:0-4733 GCA_964572925.1 uncultured Candidatus Cloacimonas sp.
TCTCGCCTCGCAGGTGCCACCCTCTATCCACCCGTATCCCTCGCGGATCGCATGAGGGAGGGATACGGGTGGATAATGAGTGGAACAAGGGTGGAAAGAGACCATCAAGAATGTCGAGGGACAGTTCTCTGACAAGATACAATAAATATGGAATTTCTTGACAAATAACTTCATATACAATATCTGGCTCGATAAAATATCTCTTAACACAAAACTAAAAGAAGCTGAGGTTGTTATGCGTAACCTGAAACTTTCCTGTCTGATTCTGTTTCTTGTTCTGGGAGCATCCCTGTTTGCCGCAAAATATCAGGATGCAGTAACTTGTAAAGATGGTTCCATTTATACCGGAGAGATCATTGGTAACCTGATCAATCAATATGTGGTGATAAAAACCGAGACCGGGATAAAACAAATCAACTATGCCGATATCGTGAGCATAGATAAAGTTGCGAAAACCGGAAGGCACAAAAAATCCCCTCTAAATATCGGGATCTCAGCCGGATTGTTTCTCCCCAACAAAACCGTGAAAGACGATTATGGAACTAGCATATCCCCTGCTCTCTACACCGGGGTAACCATCCCCACCAAAAGCCTTGGCATTGAGTCAGACACCTCTGTTGAGCTTGATTTCTCAGCTGAGTTTTACGCAAGGGCAAAAAACTTCAGCGATTTTTCGGATGGAGTGTATCAGCATAGAGAAATTGAGGCGAATATATTGATTCTGCCCATAACTGTAAACACTATCCTGAATCTTCAGAACAAACCACATGATGACTTTTATCCGTTCCTGGGATTTGGGTCGGGATTCTACATTGGCTATGAATATGTATCCCAGGAAATTGTGACCGATGAAAACCATCCCCAATTTGTCAGTTATAATGGGAAGAATTACGATTTCAGCAGCATCGGCTTCCAAGCTCTGGCCGGAGTTCAGTACAAATATCTGTTCTCAGCAGTCAAATTTTCCTATGCTCCCGGAAATTCCGAACCAGATTTTAGGGGCAGAACCGATAAGGCATTGGGCGGAATATCCTTACTAGCTGGCCTGAAGTATTGAGCACAAAGCTGAGTAAGTTTTATTTATTGAACAGATTCTGATTGGATAAGAAGCCCCATAATGAAAAGCATGCCATGTTGTTTCATGAGCTTTCTTCAGGCAGACCAAAATTGACAGATGGTTGGCCAGCCTTTAACTGATGCTCAGGATCTGACGTCTGCGGAGAAAAACAGCATCCGCATTCTCTGAGGATAAACCAAGAAATAGATTGACCAGTTTACGCAGGATAATTTGTTTATCCTATGCTTCGTATGCGCCAGGATAATGATAAGGAGGTGAATTATGAAGCCCAATCCAATGCCTGAGTCCCGGGAAATACGCTCGGAACCGTCAACACCCCGAATCTCACAATTACGTCAATGCTATCTGTCTTCTCCCCTGCATATTGATCTGGAATACATAACTCATTACACCGCAGCCCACCAAAATAGCGACGGATATAATCCCCTGGAACGGCGTGCTTTTTGCCATGCCTTTGCCATGCAGAACCTCAGTCCTCAGATTCGCGAACCTGAGCTATTGGTTGGTTCTAAAACCCGTTATGTGCGTGGCGCGATTCCCTATCTGAACTACGCTTGCCAATACGTTTTAAGGGAACTGAACCGTGAAGAGCAGGAAGCCCAGGATAAATTTACCGATGTTGGCACTGGCGGTGGTATAGATCTCAGCAAAAAGCTTGCCCAAAGCGGTGATTATGATATGTTTGGCAAGAAATTCCTGATCCCCAAAGCCGAAAAAGCCACCCTCAAGGAGCTTGCCCATTACTGGCAGGGTCGTTGTATGCAGGATGAAAGCGACCGGGTTTGGAAAGAGTCCTATCCCCAAGCGGATTTCATCGAAAAAGGCTGGCAGATGGGGCTTTACACCGCTCCCCATGACCCCGCTCCGGAAGGGCGTTATGTGCTGGATTTTGAAACCGCGCTCTCAGAAGGCCTGAATGGTGTGATCAAGCGAGTTGAAGCTGAGATTAAAGCCCATGAAATAACCGACTACGCATCTTCCGAAAAGCTTTTTTTCTGGAGAGCAGGGATAATGACCCTGAAAGCAGTGATCACCTGGGCTGAAAACCATTCCAAACTGGCTGCAAAACTGGCAAAACAGGAAAAAGACCCGGTTCGCAAACAGGAACTGACTCAAATATCCAAGATATGCAAGAAAGTTCCCGCCAATCCGCCTTCCAGTTTCCGCGAAGCTATGCAGTCCTGGTGGCTGGTTTACCTGGCCGGGCATCTGGAAGGCTCGCATCTTGGCTATTCACCCGGTCGCTTCGACCGCTATATGTACCCCTTTTACAAACATGACCTGGAAAAGGGTCTCATCACTCCGGAAGCAGCTTTGGAGCTATTGGAAGCCCTGCGTATCAAGCTTACTGAGATCGAATATATGGCCTCTTTTTCCTGGGAGGGGCTTGGCTCCGGAAATCTTTATCAGAACATGATTCTGGGCGGTTTGGACGAAGCCGGTCACCCCGCTGATAATGAGCTTTCCATCCTGATTCTGCAGGCGGCGATAAATTGCCAGACCACGCAGCCCACCCTTTCCATCTGGTACGACGACCGTCTTGGCGACGCTTTTCTGATGAAGGCGATCGAATGCGTCAAGACCGGCGTGGGTTTCCCCGCCTTCTTCAATACGAAAATCTACCTGCAACACGAGCTGGAAAAGAGCAAACTGCCGCTTTCCGTTATCCGCAAATATGCTGCGATGGGCGGATGCACTGAGCCCACTCTGGAAGGCATGAGCTATGGCATTGTGCAGGCAGGTTTTATCAATCATGCCAAACTCTTTGAACTGGCTTTGAATGGTGGCAAAGACCCGCTCAGCAAGCTGGAACTGCAGCCCCTGCCCTTGGCTCAAAACCTGGAACAGCTTAAACAGAACTACCTCGGCATCCTGAAACTGGCCATTGGAAACTGGCAGCGCTATTGGAACTATGTGATGGCAGCGCATCGCAATAGTTGCAATCTGATCTTTTCCTCGATGCTGGTGCGTGATTGCATTAGTAGGGGGAAATCGCTCGATGATGGCGGAGCTGTCGTAAACGGCTCACCAACCACCCTTAGCAGTGGTTTGGTGAATGTGGTGAATAGCTTTGCCGCCGTGGAAGAGCTGCTTGGCACAGCTAAGCTAAAAAGTCTCAATGACCTGCGCAAAGCCCTTGCCGCAAACTGGGTTGGCTTTGAAACCTTACGCAAACAAGCTCTGCGTGCACCCAAATGGGGTAACAACGATCCCCGGGCAGACAAGTATTACGAGGAATTCTTCGCCAGCTATTGCGACTTCGTGGCACAGCAAAAGAACTATCTGGGCGAAAGCTATGATCCCTCCATGCTGGCCATTAGCACGCATGCGCCCTTTGGCAAGGCTTGTGGTGCCACACCCGATGGAAGAGTTGCCCATCAAACCCTGGCAGATGGGGTAACTTCACCCTTTCCGGGAACCGATGTAAGCGGTCCGATCGCCGTGTTGCTTTCAGCCGGAAAGATAGATCACACCAGAATCCGCGGCGGTTTGCACAATATGAAGTTCCTGCCCTCCAGCATCCATGGCAAATCAGGTTCGCGCAAAGTGATCGGGCTGATCAAGACCTATTTCGACACCTTGGGTTTCCAGATCCAGTTTAACGTGGTGGATAGCAAGATGCTGCGAATGGCCCAGGAAAAGCCGGAGGATTATCGCGATCTGATCGTGCGTGTGGCAGGCTTTTCCGCCTTCTTTGTGGAACTTGGCAAATCCATGCAGGATGAGATCATAGCGCGTACCGAGCACCGTTTGTGACCGGACAGATTTTTGATATAGCCGATTTTTGCACCCAGGATGGGCCGGGGATTCGTAGCGTCATCTTTTTCAAGGGCTGTCCCCTTTCCTGTCTGTGGTGCTCTAACCCGGAAAGCCAGAACTTTTTTGCAGAACCACTGCATCATGCAGAGCTGTGTATAAAGTGCCATCAATGCGCAGAAGCATGTCCGCTTCAGGCAATTTCCTTACAGGAAGGATACCGGATCAAGCGCAACCAATGCCAGAAATGCCTTGAGCATCCCTGCATTGAAGCCTGTCCGGAAGAAGCTTTGAAACTGGTAGGGGAAAGCAGGACGATAGACGAGGTGATGAAACGGGTTCTGCCCCAGCGTTCTTTTTATCAAAATAGTGGTGGCGGGATAACCTTTTCAGGGGGCGAACCTATGGCGCAAGCGGAATTTGCCTTTGCCCTGGCTGAGCGGATCAAAGAGGAGGGCCTGAACCTGGGGCTGGAAACCTGTGGTTACTTCTCTAACGATTTGGATCTTAAGCTATTCAGGCTCTTCGATTTCGTATTCTTTGACCTGAAACATTTTGACCCTGCCTTGCACGAAAGCTACACCGGCAAAAGTAACCAGCTGATCCTGAATAACCTGAAAGCCCTGTGCAAAGCTCTGAATCCGGAATCTGTCACGCTCAGCATACCCATGGTTCCAGGCGTTAATGATGATGAGCTATTTTTCGTCTGGGTAATCCAGACGGCAAAAGAACTGGGGATCGGTAAAACACGCCTTTTACCCTATCACGAGTATGGCAGAGCCAAATACCTTTGTCTGGGCAGGGAATACCCCTTGCCAAACATACCCTTAATCGAGGATAGCCAGTATCATTACTTTGCCACTATGATAAAAGCCGGAGGGCTTGCCTGCGAGATCGT
>CAZNGW010000112.1:0-4611 GCA_964572925.1 uncultured Candidatus Cloacimonas sp.
TAATCCACGGGAGATCGAAATGAACGAGAAAATGCGTTTGGCAACTGACGATGACAAAGAACAGGTGATCGGGATTTTTAAACTACTACATCGAACACAGCATGGCCGCCTATCCCCTTTCCCCAATGCCGGTTCAGGCCTGGGAACACCTGAAAGGGCTGTGCCGCAATGGCAATCCCTGGGTTCTGGAAAGTGAATCCGGAACCGTGATCGGATTTGCCCTGTTGAAATGGTATATGGGAAAAGACAGCTTTGCCCACACTGCCGATGTTGGCTACTTTATCAAACCCGAATACACCGGCATGGGGCTGGGCAGAAAAATCCTCATAAAACTGGAAGAAGAAGCCCGCAAAATGGGAGTAAGTGTTTTGGTGGCAAATGTTTCTTCACTAAACCCCGAAAGCCTGGAATTTCATAAACGAACCGGCTTCACCGAATGCGGAAGAATCCCCGGCGTGGGGCAAAAGAAAGGTCAGCTCTTTGATATAATGTGGTTCTATAAGAACCTATGAGCAGGGACGGTTTCACCGGTAAACCAGTCGTAGCATAGGATTCCAATCCTGTTGTGAGGGCGGATTCCGATCCGCCGTTTTTTCTCTCTTTTCCTCTTTTGCTTTTTTTATCCATACCAATAGTTTGGATGGCAGAAAGGACTCATGCGAAGATTTGATAGAAAGTCATGAGTCCTTTTCGTCGCAAAGATATTGGTACGCAAGAAGTTGGGTTTGACGAAAATGACTCCTGACTTTGGTAGCGGCGGATGCAGATCCGCCGTTTTATTTCTTTCGTTTGCTCTTTTACTCTTTGTGAATAAAGAGATTATCCATTTGGCTATCTGGCCATTTCGCTATCTCACCATTCCACTTTTCCACCGACCTCTCGACCCCTCGACTCCTCAACCTCTCGACTACTTATGATACTTCCTGATAAATTCTTCCACTTCCGGGATGCCACCCTGGAAGATAAGATATCCGTTGTAGGGCTCGCCTTCGGTTATGTCACCCGCAATGGGAGTCAGCATCAGTTCCCGCACTTTCTCAGGATCGCTATGCTGTCCCAAAGCCCAGCCCAGCTTGATGTAAGCCACTTCAGGTAAAAGGTTTTCCCCGGGCACGATGCCCATGCTCATCAGGTCTCTGCCTGTGTCATATACGAACATGTGCACATAGCCCCACAGCGTTTGCACCGTCATGTAGATATGCACGCCTTTTTCCACGGCGCGTTTGATGGCAGGATAAACAGGCTTGTTGATGTGCCCCAGTCCCGTTCCGGCGATCACGATGCCTTTATAGCCATTGTCCGTAAGTGAATCAATGATGTCGGGATGCATGTTAGGATAATAATAAACGATCGCCACACGCTCTTCAAAGAAAGGCATCACCCGGACCTGTTTATCGCTTCGCCGGTGATTGTAGCTCTCCCTGATGGGGCTAACGCTATCCCTGGTAACCCTGGCAATGGGGGTTTCGCCAATTGTTCTGAAAGTGCTGCGATAGGAGGAATGCATCTTGCGCACCCTGGTTCCCTGATGCAATAGGCCATATTCGTCGCTGGTGGGGCCAAACATGCAAACCATCACTTCAGCAATGTCGCTGTGCCCGGCTGCGTAAGCTGCGTTCATCAGGTTTAATGCTGCATCCGATGAAGGTCTGTCGCTGGAACGCTGTGAACCAACCATCACCACAGGCACCGGTAAATCCTGTAGCATATAGGACAAAGCTGCCGCCGTGTGATGCATGGTGTCTGTCCCATGCCCAATGATGATTCCATCGATGCCTTTGTTTATCTCTTTGCCGATGGAGATGGCCAGTTTCTTATACTGCTCGGGACCCATGTTTTCGCTGAACACGGCAAACAGTTTTTCGGTATCCAGGTTGCAGATTTCCGCAAGTTCAGGCACCGCACCATAAAGCTCACCTGGTGAAAAGGCCGGAATTACCGCTCCGGTCCGATAGTCCAGCCTGCTGGCAATGGTGCCTCCGGTTCCCAGCAGTTTTACCTTTGGCAAGCCAGGAGTGAAAGGAAACTCCCGTTCCGGGATCTTGTAATGAGCTTCCTTGTAACCAACCTCTTTCATGGATAGGATGGTGTCCACATCGATGCCAACGTTATAGCCGGTAATCAGTTTTATCACAATGTGTTTGTCGTCGTCGTTCTCGCTACGGGGTAGGATGATTCCGCTAAAGGTGCCTCTTGTGGTTTCCACCACGCTGTCGCCCCAAACCCGCATCTGGAAGCTTTTCAGCACTTCCAGGGCTCTGCCTTTGTAGCCTTTGAAGAGATCAAGCATGGCAAACCTCCTTTTCCACAAGCTTTTTCAGCTCAGGCAAGGCAATGTTTCCCAAGGCGGCTTTGCGCAGCTTTCCCATGATCCAGTTTTGCAGCGCATCCTCACGTTTCAGTCCCTTGGTTTTTACCTTTGGCCACATTACATGCAGCAATTTGATTTGCTCGGTTAGATCTGCTAAGCCCTCAGAATGATATTCTGCCAGCGCAAGCAATGAACTGAACTGCATATTGGGATTTTTGTAAAGCAGCTTCAATAATGGAGGGACAATATCCTGCTGCAGACTGCGACTTTGCACAAAAAGCAGCAAATCGGCAATGCGCTGATGGTCAAATGGCAAAGGCTTTGTCCCTTGCAGGCTTTTCAAGATTCTGGCATAATAACCTGCCAGTCTGGCTTGTTCTATTCCAAAACGATCGTGCAGTTCTTCGATCACCGGCATCAGATTATTGCGCAAAACATGCGTCCAAAGTTCTTGCGGAACCATCCAGCTTTCCAGTTGGGAAATTCGGTCAGCCAGCATGGCAGGAAGTTCCTTGCGGGCACTATCTATCATCTCTTCTTTAATGGAGATCGGCGCAGAATCGGTATCGGGATACATCCTGTCCGCACCGGGTAAAACGCGTTCGAAAAGGGTTATGCCATTGGGAAGGGATTTTCTGGTTTCATTGGGAACGCCCTTCATTGCCAGCTTGCAACGCTCTTCGATGGTTTCCAGAGCGGTTTTAATGTCTTCGTCAGGAGCCCAGAAGATAAGCTGAGCATCATTTTCACCTGCTTCCAAAAGGCTGTTCAGCTTTTCCCAATCATGCTCAGGCAATCCTGCATCGCTGCAGTTTTCAAAGTTAAGCTGTTCGTTATGCAGCAAGTTTGGCTTTTCCAGGCAGGCGATCACCTTCAGGCGATCGGAAAGCTCATCTGCAAAACTGCGACCGGGTTGGTTGAAAAAGCTCAGGATGCCCTTGAACTCAGGCAAGTTGACTGCGATCAGGTTCCAGTCCTGGGTGGATGGATCAAGCAGCTTCTTCCAGTCATGCTTGTCCAAAGTTATATGGTTTATCTTCCAGTTTTCAGGGTCTGCGATACGTTCAGCCAGGATTTTCCTGATTTCCAGCAGGCTTTGTTGGCGAAAAGCTTCGTTATGGGTGAGCTTCGGAATCCAGGAAAGGTGCGCCACACCTTTTATCTCAACTCTGGTTCCGCCTGTTACAGAAACATTTACGTCCTGACGCGCAGCTCCAATGCCGGTTCTTACCTTGCCGCTGCTGCGAGCGATAAAGCGGATGCTTTCTCCGGCTTCTTTGGCTTCCCAGGGAGTAAGCATGTCGGGATAGGTAACCGTTTCGATGAGGGGCATACCAAGCCGGTCAGCATAGTAAACCCGGGTGTGACGATGGTCGGAAACCTCACGGCAACTGTCTTCTTCGATGCTGAATTGGATTACGCGGATGGTTTTATTGGAGATCGGAAAGTCGCCTTCGATGCCCAGAATGGTGGTGCGTTGGAACCCTGTAGGGATACTGCCGTCCAGATATTGTTTGCGGGTGATGTGCAGCTCGCCGACGATCTTCATTTTAAGCAGCAAAGCGATGCGCATGGCATGTTCCAAAGCTTCTCGGTTCAAGGGAAAAGGCGGTGTGTCGTCCACTTCATAGGTGCAAGCGCTGTCGTTCTTGATGCGGTAAACGATCTTCTTACGGGTTTTAAATTCCATCAAAGCCGTTCCATCGTAACCACCCAGTTCGGATAGGGTGGGGCGCATGTGCCGGACAATTTCGGCATCGTAATGCTCAAAATCGTGGTAAATACCTGCCGGGCAGCGACAAAATAGCTTGCGACTGGTTTTTAATTGCTGGTGAACCTCCAGACCGCACTTGAAACCAAGTGCCGACCAGGTTTCGGAGGTTGCCTCAGCCAAGGGAACCCATCCAACCCGTTGCCGGGTCTGCAACCAGTTTTGGTAATTGCTGTTTTCCATTTTCTCACCTGTTAATCTTCTTTGGGTGCGAGTCCGTGGTCAGGGCGGTTTTTGTCCAGCAGTTTGTTATTCTAATGATCTATGTCATTCCAAACTTGATCCATAGTTAGGGCACTTCGATCCAAACCAGTGTTGTGTCAAGCATGACCTGACTTTGGGAATGCCTGCGTCACGCAGGCAAGGCTAACCAGCCTCAGGCTGGTTGCAGACCCGGCGTGACGTCGATAACACCCTTCCCGTCAGAGACGGGAATTCCAGGGTCGGGTTAGTCAACTGGCTGAATCCCGATAGTGAATATTCTGATGGGTTAGAGCCATCAGTCCGCACTTTGAGAGCCACCCATTCC
>CAZNGW010000113.1:0-4590 GCA_964572925.1 uncultured Candidatus Cloacimonas sp.
AGACGGGATTTCCAGCTTTCAGAGACGGGATTTCCTGTATCTGGGCACCATCATACCACTATCATACTGCATGCTCATGTGGTATGATAGCGGTATGATCACCACCAGATGGCAGGCATACTAATTCTGCACAACCACCATTACCTATCGACCCCTCGACTCCACGACCCCTCAACTCCTCGACCCCTCGACCCCTCGACCTGAATACCTACTTAGCCCTCACTCGCATATCCAGAGGAGCGCTGTTGTCCCTTTCCCAATCTTTCAAAATGCTGATCACACCCCCTTTTCCCACACACCTGATCCCAGGCATTGTGTCTTTTTCGAAGTTGTCGATGGGCTGGTAAAACTGAGATATCCTGTCAAGCTGCATGCCCAGTTGAATGTTGCAACAATGCCCGATTGGATGTGGCCAGCTTGATAGAAATGATTAGTATGTCTCTTAAACGAACGTTTGAGGTATCTGAAATGAAGATTATTTACGCATTAGCCGCTTTTATTTTTTGCTCTTCTGTGCTAAGCGCTACCCTGATCCACCGTTATGATTTCAATGGCAATCTGTCAGATGATTTTTCCGGACCCGATCTGATCCCTGTTCACACCTATAATTCCGATTTTGTGGACGGAACCTGGAACTGGACTGCCACATCCTCTCCCGGAGGTGGACTTCTGATGCGTACCAGTCTTCCCGATCCAAATTCTTACAGCCTGAGGATTGTATTCAAATACCAAAGTATCAATACGGTGTGGACAAAGATTCTCAGCTTTCATGGCTATAACAGCGGAAACAACTATTTTAGCTCGGATAGCGGATTGTATTTTAATCATGGTAACCTATACCTGTATCCCTACCTCAACAATAACACCATATTCTTCCAACCGGAAACCTGGTATGATCTGATCCTCACCCGCAGTAACAGCGGGCAGATGCTGGTTTATATGAATACTCTCGGACAAGCCAGGCAGCTCATCCTGCAATATCAGGACATATACGATGATTTCGTGCCTGATACTTATAACGGCTACAACTGCTGGGGTTTGTTTTACGATGATACTGTCACAACTGCAGAATGGACAAGTGGTGGAAGCGTAGCCCTTATAGAAGTATTCAACGCTCCCTTTGCAGTTACCGCAGTGCAAAATCCATTGCTGACCAGGCTCGGTAATGACCTGAACCTCAGTTGGGATGCCTACATTGGAGCAACTTCTTTCAATGTCTACAGCGCTGAGGATCCTGCCAACGGTCCCTGGGAATTGCTTGGTAATACGCTGGGGACAAACATTACCTTTACCGCTGGCTTCCACCGGCATTTTTTCCAGATACGGGCTGTGCTGGAATGATACTTAATAGCCCGGCTTGCTTCTTACACCTTCCGTTTCTGGAAAGCTAGCAGCTCCGCTGTAACTCACCACAAAGTAAAAACATCGAGCACTATCAACCGTTATTTGCCACTGGGTTTCACTTACCACCGCCACCCTGTTAAAGCTTTCCGGCGCAGTGGGATCGCTACCGGCATAGATAAAATAGTAGTTAGGGCTGGCAGGGCTGCCGCAAAGGGCATGGGTAACGGGAGTCCAGCTTTTTTGTTCCGTCCCGGGTGTAGAAGTTTTTCAAATGCAACTTACATATTCCAATATCAGCACAGGGAAAAGGTTTTACCGTCTTTTCTACAGAATCATCCACTGTTATTCAATCCGGCACACTCTTCTGGAACTTATAGCTTTCCCATCCACCACAAGTTTAATTATATAGACACCGCTGCCAACCTTATTATTGTAGCTGTCCGTGCCCTTCCAGGTAACATGCTTAGCTCCCCTTTGCAGGTTATACACCACCACTTTCTGACCTTTCAGGTTATATACTTCGATGCTTGCAGAATGCTGCTCTGCGCCTTTTATCTCTAGCCTCAACTCATCATTCGTGGGATTAGGGTAAGCATCGAAACTAATAATTGGGGTAGCAGGGACTACAGGATCATCGTTGCCAACTGAAACATCAGCATGGGCATAATAAAGAGTTCCCCAAGTATCCTTTGCATATTGTGGGTGATCCAAGGGTTGATATAGGATTACTTCCACTCCCGAAACACAGTTGGAAACCAGATACAATCTACATTCATCATTGATCGGCATGGCTTCACCTGTGTTCAGATTTAAACTCCAGGATTCCTTTAAAAGCGGTTCTGCACCGCTCAGATCCCACACTTCCAGCAATCCGGTATTATTCATTTTGGCGGCTATGATGCGTCCATCGGATAATGCTGTGATATCATTGGCTTTGGTACCAACCTGCCAGATTATATTCTGAACCACTTCTCCTGTAGCCGGAGATATCTTTTTGATCATCATGCTGCGTTCATTGTCATCATCAAGATATTGATATGACCAGGGTTGTTGCAGATCATCAAGCGCAACGCTGCAGATTTTTATGCTATCCTCAATGGCGCCGGATAGATCTGTTACGGTTTCACCTGTTTTCATCACAAGCAGATCATCCATGCCATAAAGTGCCATATCACCATTCCGTGCGATGCATTTGCTATAACTGGCTTTCAAATAGGGTTTTAAATATGTTTGAGAGATATTGGCAGATTCTCCTGTAAAGATAAGGTTACCCAAAGACAACCCTACATTCCAAAAAGCTTCAAAGGGAGTCCCTCCAAAATGAGAACTGAAGGTTAAGCGGTTATCACCCTTGAAGTGACTTACATAGCCAACCCCATTACCGGCATTATCAGCATAGTTGCGATTCTGCAGAGTAATACTTATAGGAGGATTGGAAAACAGCGTTACTGTTTCAGCTTCAGGAGCAGACGATCCTCCATAAAAGTCCTGTGCTGGATTCCAAATCCCATTCGATGGCCAATTTGCATCTTCGTAAGGTCTATGCAAATATCCCCGTCTGGTTTGAATAATCGAACCCCACAGGTTAATTCTTCCCCGCTCCAGATAGGGCTGTCTTTCAGGCCACAAAGGATTATACCAGGGCAAGTCTCTCTGAGGAGGCCAGGGATCTGATGCAGTTTGCGGATAGCACTGACGGTGCAGATCTATATCTTCAAAAAGGGTAGAGCCCTGGTCAGGGACATCAATTCTCACAGCAGGAATAGAGGGGTGGGGATGCTGATACTCAAAGGTAAACATCCCATCTTCCCGGTTACTACCCTCACCATCCCCCAAAGCTATCAAAGTGGCATAAATATTACGGGGATTATAGCTATCGCCCAGGAGTGGGTGAATGCGGACAGAATCTACGGGAGAGAAAAAACCATACTTCAAGAGAATACTTTTTTCAGAAATCAAACATACCATACTACGCAAGTTATTGTCGGGAGAAGAAGGGGGTGCAGTATTCCGTATAAGTATATCTCCTACGATGAAAATGGTATCGGCAGCGCACCAGGTTTGTTTCAAGTCAAAGGGTCTGATCATATTGCCGGGATTTCTCTTACCTGAGATCCACAGCTTGGAATTTACAAACATGGTTCTATTCCCACACACTCCCGCTGGTAACGGAGTCCAGATAGTATCACAAATGCTATATGTATTGGTTAGTTGCGGAGGTACATTAGTTCCATCCGGATAGGTTGGCCAAACCTCTGAAGTCTCCTGATGTGCCGGCATGATAGTTCCCATCCAGCCTTGATAGCAAGTCCCATCAACTTCTATATATACTATCCTATTGGGTGAATAATCAGGGGGACCAACGAGCTGAGCATTTTGCCTTATTACTTCAGTCTGGGGCATTGGTGGAAGGGGTGCATGTTCGCTTAGTCCAAAATTGAATACACCTTCTGGAAAATTAGCATTCACTTCTCCGGAGATAATCACAGGTTTATTAAATTCCGGCAAATCATTGGCAGCGCCAAGGTAAAGGTCATCATGCACGATAACCGGTCCGCTCATCACATCCCCTGCCGTGAAGGGTATGCCAAAGCCGTGAATATCCTCCTCGGTGCCGGAAATCCATTGGGGCAATGGTAACTCATCATTATCCCGAACAAGCAAGCGTTGCATATCCTCCGTATAATACATGCTTTTGGTAAAGGCATGGTACTGGCCATTCACTTTTTCGATGTAGGGGCTGTTTTCAAAGCTTGCATTCAGCTTTGCTCCTCCATCCCATGAAATCCCTCCATCACTCGATCTGAACACCTTCTCACTAGTCCCGATTATCAGTTCTCCAGGCGAGTAGGATAAAGTTGGAACTCCAGGATATCTAAGATTCTGAGGGGTTACTTGTATCTCGTTCCAGCTTTGCCCGCCATCAGTGCTGCGCAGGTAGTTCAGTAAATCGCTGTTGGGATTGGCAGTTCGAAACGCTATGCCCAACGTGTCCCCCATGGCAAACATCCCCAGCTTGCCGGAAAAGCGTCCGGTGCCAAAGCTGCGAAAAGAACCGATCTCAGCTGATAATCCTATCACCACAAAAACTGACACAAATGCTATCAGATAGCGTTTCATTCTTCCTCCAGAAAACCTGTTGGTAACACTTCATAAATGATAAAGCAACAACCATTCCCAATTGCGAATTATCATAGCAGCGCATCCAGCCTTTCCCAGCCTTGCACTTTGGGGATCAGTCCTGCC
>CAZNGW010000114.1:0-4550 GCA_964572925.1 uncultured Candidatus Cloacimonas sp.
TACAGAAAAACATTGACAGCCTCACTGCCTTCTGCATACCATGAAATAACTTAAAAACACTGCTGGAGGTGTCGCTTGGATCAGATCCTACTTGGCAAAGGCGAACAAAGCGTTTATCCGAATTCCCGCTATGGAAATCGCCAGGGCCTGGTGGAAACCATGGCCAAACAAACCGCCCGCACAGTTGGCAGCCAGGTAGGCAGATCCATTATCCGCGGAATCCTGGGAAGCATTTTAGGAGGGATAAGGTAGGTATTGGAGTAATCACAGTAGAGGTACCACAAATTTCAGTATGCATGGAATAATAATTGCTTTATTATTTAACATAGAGAGGTAGCCATGAAAAGAAGCCTGTTTGTTATCCTGCTGCTTGCAGCACTACTTGGGTTAAGTGCCCAAATCACCAGATATTACGATTTTGCTTATTCTACCGAAACCTACAGCTCCTTTGGAGGTTATGTTTTGGGCGGTCTGAGTGCCGACGACGTGCTGTCCGAACCCATAGATCTAGGCTTCACCTTTCCCTATTGCAACCAGGAAGTTACCACTGTGAAGATCTCTACCAACGGCTTCATCAATCCAGGTTCAAATTGGACTTATCCCAGCGCTAACAATCAGCTAAATTACGGCATCTATCCTGTTATTGCACCGCTGTGGGACAACCTGAGCATGCAAAGTGGTGATGTGTGGTACAGATACGACGGCGAGGCTCCCAATCGCTATTTCTCCGTGCAATACCGGCATGCCCGCTGGCCCTATAATGGCGGCACCAATCAATGCGACTTTCAGGTTAGCCTCTACGAGACCGGGCTGATTAAATTCATCTATGGCAATAGTTTCGGCGATACCTCCGCGGGCAGTGCCTCCATCGGGATCAATCTGTATCCAGGTGGGAATGGTTATTTTTGGAGCGTAACTCCCGGCGATCCGCCCACTGCAGTTACAAGCGTGGAAAACTACAGCATAAATACCTTTCCAGCCAGTGGCACAGTTTATAGTTTTGTGCCCCGACCCGCCATTATTAATGACCTCAGGGTAACGGGAATTAGCTGTTCTCCCCATTATTATCTGGATGCGGGAGAGGAGTTTAATGTAAATGTAACGGTTAGAAATGTCGCTACGCAACCCGTTACGGATTTTGCGGTGGTTTTGTCCAATGGCAATAGCGAAATTGGCAGGCAAAATGCTTCAGTCCTGTTACCCAATCAGGAAGTTATTTACTATTTTGAGGCTGCCATAGATTCCTGCGGCCTAAAAACTATCACTGCCACTGCAGAATCGGCTGAGGACGAATTTCCGGGAGATAACAGCAAGTCTGTTTATTGCATTGTGCGTCCCGAAGCAGAGACAGGCATAGTCTTTGGTGCTGGAAACGAGCTGCTGCGCATTCCCCTTGATCTCTATTGGAAGTATTCGCTTTATGAAACGCTTTATAATCCCACAGAAATCGGGCAAACCGGGATGATTTATGGAGTTAGCTTTTTCAATCACTTTTCGATGGCTCACAATCCCTATTTAAGGTTTTGGATAGGCGAAACCTCTCAGCCGGATTTAGAAACCGGCTGGATTTCAGCTAACGAGCTTAACCTGGTGTGGGACATGGGCATAGAGCTGCCGGCAGGAGAAAATGAGCTTTATATCCCCTTTAGCCAGCCCTACCACTATCATGGGCAAAACCTGGTGATTATGGCCTATCAAAGCCACACCTATTACTGCGGGGGGGATGTTTACTGCGAGGCTCAAACCCTTACTGGCGAAAGGGCTCTGAAGCGCTATTCTGATGCCTACGACCCCGATCCCTATAATCCGCCGGCCAATATCACGGCCAACGGACAGGTACCAAAAATCGCCTTTTACATGATCCCAATGGTGGATAATGTTGATGAGCTAATCCCCAGTGCGGAAGATTGTTTTGGCAATCACCCCAATCCCTTTAACGGCCAAACCACCTTTAGCTTTAACGCTACTAAAGCCCCAACCTTTATCGAGATATATAATCTAAAAGGGCAAAAAGTCCGCAGTCTGCTTGGCCATAGCCTTACCTGGGATGGCTGCGATGAAACCGGTAAACAGCTTCCCGCCGGCATATATCTGGCTAAAATGACCCAAGGTAGCCGTTCCCTACTAAGAAAAATGTGCAAAATGTAAGCATCGCTTTCAGTACGTCTGGGTATATGGTCTGTCGATCCTGTTGATTCGGGAATCCTGCCGAGGCTTGTGGGAAAGGCAGCATTCTCCCTGAAGAGGTGGGGTAATTCGCCAATAGATTATCTGTGAATCAGGGTCAAGAGCCAGTGCGCTTATGGCTGTTAAAGGAAGGAAAATATCAAACAAGCCCTTGGGGCGAAAGATCATAGCGATGGGTGTGGAACAGGGCTTTAGCCTTGTGAAACCCCTCGTATTGGTAACAAAACGATAGCAGCCCCTTGTGGGCGAAAGAACCCTTTATAGCATCCGGTATACTGTCGCCCAACGGGGCTAATTAGCTTTTCGATACCCTTTTCGAGGGTCTCCGCTAAAGCTTCGAACCCATCGCTATGTTCTTTCGCCCATTGGGCTTGAGGGTAGCCTTTATCAAAATAGAGGCATTTTCGCACAAGCCCTCAAGCCCGGAATGAGGATTGTAGGGTTATGGAAACCCACCTGCCTGTTTGCTCTTTGCTTACCTGCCACTATCATAACACATGATCCTGTGCTTTGATAGTGGTGTGATAGTATTCTGATAGCAAGACCCCGCTCACGTAGCAGTTGCAAATATATTATTTGACAAACCTGTGCGGTTTTTCACGATAGCTACCGAGCCGTTTTCGGGGTGAGAAATGCAGATCCTGAGCCTGGAAAACGCAAGAATTTATGTTATAGGAAAAGTAGTAATGGTAGGAATAGCACTTTCATATACCACTTTGGGGATAGATGCATACCAGGTCTCTGCGGAGTCGGATTCCAGCGCGGGATTGTATGGAGTAAACATTGTTGGAATGGCCTCCAATGCCGTTAAAGAAAGCAAAGACCGGGTTTTCGCGGCGATCAAGAATTCCGGCTATGAAACTCCCCCCAAGCGCTATACCATCAATCTTGCCCCGGCTGATATGAAAAAGGACAGCTCTGCTCTTGATCTGCCAATCGCAGTTTCGGTGCTACAAGGAGCCAGGATAATCAAGAAAAGCGATTACCGCAAGATCGCCATCATCGGTGAGCTTTCCCTGGATGGCAATGTCCGTCCTGTATCAGGCGTTTTGCCCATAGCCATTGCCGCCAAAAGGGACAAGATCGACACGCTAATAGTGCCCTATGAAAATGCCGAGGAAGCCGCCATCATCGAAGGTATAAAGGTTATCCCGGTAACCAGCCTGCGAGAATGCGTCAGCTTCCTGCAGGGAGAACTGGAAATCCCTGCTGCAAGCGTTGATCGGGAAAAGATCTTTCAGGTTTTGAACGACTTTCCGCTGGATATGCACGACGTAAAAGGTCAGTTTCAGGTGAAACGCGCTTTGGAAGTGGCTGCGGCAGGAGGACATAACCTATTGATGATCGGTCCTCCAGGCAGCGGAAAAACAATGCTCGCTCGCCGCGTTCCCACCATTTTACCCGAATTGAACCTGGAGGAAGCTCTGGAAGCTACTAAGATCCATAGCGTGGCCGGAATGAGCAAGCATTTTCGCAATGGAATCCTTACCACCAGGCCGTTTCGGGCCCCTCACCACTCCTGCAGCGACATTGCCCTCATCGGCGGTGGAGCTTTTCCCAAGCCTGGTGAGGTAAGCCTTTCGCATCGCGGAGTATTGTTCCTGGATGAACTACCTGAGTTCAAACGGGCAGTTTTGGAAGTGCTGCGCCAACCCTTGGAAGACGGTATGGTTACCATCGCCAGAGCTGCTACGAGCCTTACTTTTCCGGCTGAATTCATGCTGATCGCCAGTATGAATCCCTGTCCCTGCGGCTATCACGGTTCCAATATCCCAAACCATAACTGCACCTGCGAATACGGATCGATAATGCGTTATCGCAATAGGGTTTCAGGACCGTTATTAGACAGGATCGACATCCATGTGGAGGTTCCCACCGTTAGTTATGCAGACTTGGCTTCTTTACCCACGGGAGACACATCTATCCAGATCCGTGCCAGGGTGAATAAAGCTCGCTTAATCCAACGCGAGCGCTTTCGCGAAGCAGGCATCTTCACCAATAGCCAGATGAATTCCAAATTGCTGCGCAAGCACTGCGTTCTGGATGATGCCAGCCATGCCTTACTGCAGAATGCCATCGACAAAATGGGCTATTCGGCCAGGGTGTTTGACCGGATATTAAAGGTTGCCCGCACGATCGCAGATCTGGAGGGAGAAGATAAGGTTCATTCCGATCACATCAGCGAAGCCATCCAATACCGCACCTTAGACCGAAAATACTGGAACTGAGGTAGTGACCATGATCAGATTCCGTTGTGGCAAGCTGGCCACTAAGCTTGTTCTATTACTAGCCGTATTATCTCTTTCGTTATCGCTTTCCGCCAAGCTCAAGGCTCCCAAAGCCGAAAAGATCCCCCTGCAAAC
>CAZNGW010000115.1:0-4402 GCA_964572925.1 uncultured Candidatus Cloacimonas sp.
TCTTGTTGAAAGACTGGCTTCATATCATTAAATAGGTAAGCGGGTTAACAGGTTAGCAGGTTAACAGGTTAACAGGTGAAAAGGTTAACGGGTTAACGGGTGAACGGGTGAACAGGTTAATGGTTAATGTCGTGCACCTTATTCCGGTAGCCGTGTTCCTCATTCCTGCGAAAGATTTCCCTTGCGAAAGGAAGGGCAGGAATCTCCAGGATAACAGAAAGTTCTTGACACAAAGGATAACTGAATAAGACTATAAACATAGCGCTATCGTACAGCTACAAAGCATGTTGCACGCGCATATTAAAGAACGAAAACGCACAAGGAAGAGAAATGCTACAGCTTCATCAACGCTTTATGCAAACTGCAAAACGCTTTTCAAGCCGGATTGCAGTATATGACAAAGCCACGAATCAGGATTACACTTATGGCAGGATGTTGATCGCTTCCCTGATCCTGAAGGGATATATAGGCGAAATCAAAGGCAAATACATCGGAATTCTATTACCCACCTCGATGGGTGCCATGCTTGCTGTTTTGGGGACTCTGATGAATGGCAAGATTCCGGTAATGATAAATTACGCCACTGGCGCAATCGAAAACTCTCGTTATGCGCGTGAAAAATGCGGTTTCAAAACCATCCTCACCAGCAAAAAGTTACTGGAAAAGCTAAACCTGCAGCCGCTCGACCACATGATCTTCGTGGAAGACATCCTGGCCAAGGTAACGACCCTTACCAAACTTAAGGCTGCCCTGATCTCCAAACTCCCTTTTCCTATCTTGAAAGGTATGGTTCACAGCGGTTCTGAGGAAGAAGTATCAGTGATCCTCTTCACCAGCGGAAGCGAAAAAGAGCCTAAAGCCGTCCAACTTACCCATAAGAACATTCTGCATAACGTGGATGCTGTCCCGCAAATGGTGCATCTGGACGAAAACGATGTTTTCATGAGCATTTTACCGATGTTCCACGTTTTCGGCCTGACTGTCGATTTCTGGCTTCCAGCGATTCTGGGCTCCAGCATGGTTACCTACCCCAATCCCTTGGAATATAAAACGGTAAGTGATCTTGCCAGAGAATTCAAGGCTACCTTCATAGCTGCTACTCCGGCCTTTTTCTACGGTTACATGCAAAAATCCACTCCCGGCGACTTCAGCACGATCCGTTTTGCCATCGCTGGTGCAGACAAACTGCCGGATAAGGTTTATGAAGGATTTTTAAAAAAGCACAACATCCATATTTACGAAGGATATGGCACTACTGAAACCAGTCCGGTGATCTCTACAAACTATCCCGGCTTGCACAAGCTTGGCTCTATCGGCAAGCCCATCCCCGGGGTTCAGGTCAGGATCATGGACATCCATACCGATAAGATCCTGGGGAACAACCAGGAAGGTAAGCTACTGGTAAAAGGCGACATGGTGATGACCGGATACCTGAGTGACATGGAAGAAACCTCTCTGCGCATCAGAAACGGCTGGTATGACACTGGGGATATAGGTATTATCGATGATGACGGATTCATGTGGCACAAAGGCCGTCTGAAACGCTTTGTTAAGGTAGGCGGTGAAATGGTTTCCCTGGTTAAAGTGGAAGACCTGCTAAGCCGTCTGCTTCCGGATAATGTGATCTGCTGCGTGGTGGACGTGCCTAATCCCACCAAAGGTTCCGACGTAGTAGCAGCCGTGGCTACCGGTGATTTTGATATGCATGCCGTGTTAAAACAGCTAAAAAAAGAACTTCCCTCCATTGCCGTTCCCAAGCAGTTTTATGTGATCGAAGACATCCCTATGATGGCAAGCGGAAAAGTTAACTTCCGCGAGGTGGAGAAAATCTGCCGTGAAAAAAGCAGCAACGGTGACAGATAACCATCAAGCCATCTTCGACTATGTTTTTGCTGAGCTTAAGCCATTCCGCAAACTGCTGGTAAAGCTATGTCGGGTTGCCTCTGAAATTCACCGTCAGGGCTGGGCTGAAGCCAATGCAGGCAATGTCTCAATCCGGCTGGGTTCGATGCTGAAGCCCTATCTGGAAGAAGCTGGTTTCCAAACCAGTTTTCCCTGTTCCGAGTGGTATCTGGTGTCTCGCAGCGGAAGCCGTTACCGGGAACTGGCCATCCATCCCAAACAGGCTTTGATGCTGATAGGAACAGGTGAAACTGAATACCACTTCCCACTCCATGCCAAACCCACCTCCGAGTGGCTGTGCCATCGGTTGATACATGAAAACAATGCCGGCGGGGACTTATCTTGTTTGCTACATACACATCCGACCGAAGTAATTGCCCTTTCAAGCACTGACCTCTATGAAAACCATGAATTGCTGAATAAGTCCTTGTTTGATCTGCTTCCAGAGCTGGAGATTTTTCTGCCGGGCGGCATAGCTACAGCACCTTATGCCCAAGCTGGAAGCCCAATCCTGGCAGAGATCAGTTGCAACCGTATAGAGGACAAGCACGTCCTCATCTGGGAAAGACATGGACTGATCGTGCTGGCAGAAAATCCCGACAAAGCTCTCGACCTTACTGAGGTGGTGAATAAGGCAGCCAAGCTGTTCTTTCTGCTATCTCAACTACGGCAATAGTTGATCAATTAGCATCCGGAATTCCGGTGTCTCACCGGAAAGGTCTGCCAGCGTCTCGCTGGTATAAAAAGCCAGTCAGAGACTGGCAAGCCTTGCCTGCAAGACGCAGGCATTCCAAGCGAGACGGAGGCATTCGGCAAGGCATGAGTCCTTCTCGCCATATAGATAGGGAATTGGGCATAGCTTGTGAGGCGAGAATGACTCCTGTCTTAGCCGAAGGCAGGTGAATTGGTGAGTTAGTTGTTGCGCATAACCCACCTCACTGATTTATCCCCCATTGGAATGCCCTCCGCTGTTCACTAATCATCCACATGCCAGAACAGGGTTCAGCTTGTAGAGCAAGCTTCTTTTGTTGTGATAGCCCAATATATCCCGGCAAAACACTGCTTCCCGCTCGATCAGGCTATCCATGGTTGCCCTGAATTCCTTCTTGCCCATCTTGCTTTTGTTTAGCAGCAGAGAGTGTTGAACCCAGTCCTCGCTGAGTTCATTAAGTTTCTTCACGATCTTCCTTTCGTTTTCCAGTTTCCCGCCTTCATCGAGCTCTGCAATGAAGGGTTTGGTATTCTCGAAGTAATAGTCGCACAGTGCCATAGCTTCTTTTGCCGTTTGCAGATCCACCTTGTTTTTATTGAAGTAGCTGGACACCCGGTCGTTGGCAAGCGCATCCTCGATATCCAGGTAGTTTTTCAGACAGTGGATCAGGATGCAAAACCTGAAGAAATAATTGTCGTAAATCCTTGAACTGTATGACCATAAGGCGTCGCTGCCGATCGCAGCCAGTTCTTCCATTTTGGTTTCATACTGCTTGTTGCGTAATTCTATCGCAGCCTCGCCAAGCTGTAGGCAGTGAGTGCCTTTCAGCTGATTCAGCGTTTGCAGCTTCATCCCCCAGTCTTTTAGTTTCGCTTCGGCTTCGGGCACGTAGCGCAGGGTTTTATTCAGATTTTTGATGTCGATATCGCGATACATGCACACTAGTAGCCTTTGCAAAAAGCCACCCCGCTGATCCGCTGCTTCTTTCAGTTCGCTGAAATACCATTCCTCAGTGGTTCCACCCACGATGCTGAAGGCCGGTTTTCGGATGGCATAGCTAACTTCTTTATTGGTAACTGTTTTGTCGTAGCCGTCGAACATATCGGTCAGTTCCGCTTTCATGCCCATGTTATAGTTCGATTGCATTTCCTTCATCCAGGCGCCAAACTCGGTATGGGCGATCAGGCGGTTGGAATCCATGTCCAGCAGTTCCAACATCCTTGCCTTGGTTACATTATTCAAAACAATTCGCTTATCGATCTGCTCCTGGGTTGATTCCCCTTCCTTGCCGTCCCGATCGAAGGAAAGGCATTTCAGGGCTTGATTGATTACCGTGCTTTTCCGGCTGATGCTGCTTGGGCCGATAACCACTGCCCAGATATTGCAATAGTGCGTGGCTCCGGCGTTTTTCATCGCTATCCGGTTGCCGATCGCGGAAGCGATAACCGGCAGAATGGCTGTAAGTTTCGCCCCTGCGCTGCTGTCGGTGATCTCGTCCAGAATGCTGATGTATTCTTGCAGTTCCTGGGGCAGTTTGTCTGTGTCCAAGGGAACATCTTGTTTCTGCCCGAAAAGCTCCACCAAAGCAGGATAATCCTTCCAACTGTCTTTCCGCTCGGAAGCAGAGATAACGTTCTGCCAGCCATGTTGCTCCGCAATCCAGAACAGACTGCCTATCCCGACTGAGGGATATTTACCCAGCCCCTTCCATGTTTTGTCCAGATTTTCCTGGCTCTCATTGGGGTAATTAGGATTGTGCAGGAACCTGTCCCAATATTTCTTGCCGGC
>CAZNGW010000116.1:0-4282 GCA_964572925.1 uncultured Candidatus Cloacimonas sp.
TGCCAAGGTGGACTGCAACCGGGGTAAGGGTATTGTCATCATTTGCCACGCCTTCTACTTTGTAATGGAAGGGGATGCTGTATTCACCCAGGTTAGGGCTGGTGATCACAATCCGGTAATAGGCAAAACCCGGTGAACCAACCCACACATTAAGATGGTAAGAAGCCATGTCACCTGCTCCCAAGCTGAAAGGCCGGTCAAAATTACCTGGATAGCAATTGCCTTCTTCATCACAGTAGTTGAAATACCAATCTTCGGGAGCCTGGTCTACCTGGATGCGCATTGTATAGTTTTCGCTGGCGCCCAGATTGAAGAACCAGAGCGGGGCAGATTGGTAACTGGCATTGGCTGGCCCTTCCACGGAAGGATTCCAATCCATGGCTGCCCGGAAATTATAGGTGGGCAATGGCAAACTGGAAGCGCTTTGCAAGATGGCTTTGTTTTCCAGTTGCAAGGCGGCGACAGCCCATAGATTGGTGGTATTCCAGGTGGGGTTAATGCTAAAAGTTTTATTGAAGGTGTAGCTGTTTCCTGTTCCGCTGAGGGATACATTTTCGTCGTAAAGAATGGTTCGCACCACGTGGGTGTCAATGTCGCCAAGGTTGTCTTCCAGAAGGTAATACACCATCTTGGCATTACTGATGGTGGCAGTGGACGAAACCATCTGAACTGAGCCGGAAAGGGTTCCTGACGTAGCGGAAAAGCTGCTGATGTCAAGGGTGATCGGACTGGCAGTGTAGCGGAATTGGTTCAGGGCTTTGTTATACAAGAAACCGTCACCGATTCCCACATCGCTGCCAACCACGCTTACCTTGCCATTGAAGATTACCTCTGGAACGCCGATTACCTCATAATAATTGAAGCGATCCTGCACAATGGGGTTGCTAAGGTCACCGCTTTCAGTGTAAAGTCTGGCGCTGATGAATTCGCCGTTGTGGGTTCCACTATGCAAAACCTGTATTCCCTGCCAGGCCGTGGCACAACCTGGACACCAGGTAGCGCCAAAATCTTCAGCCAGCGTAGTGGTAGGCACATAGCTAGGGTTGGCAAAAAGGATGCCCAGGCTGAGCAGCAACGCTGCTATCATTATGTGTTTCATCTATATCTCCTTGTTAGTGAAAGTCTTGAGGTTGATAAGTCGAGAGGTCGAGAGGTTGAGGAGTCGAGTAGTCCACATGCACCTCATTCCAGAAAAATTTACCCTCATCCCGGACTTAGGATTGGGATCTCCCTGTTCATTGTGTACCTCATCCCGGACTTGATCCGGGATCTCCCAAAAGTGTTGGAGATTCCTGCTTTCGCAGGAATGAGGTAAAAAGGAACAGGAATGAGAAGCGTGTCATATATCCACGTAAATCCGTGTAACTCCTTGTTAATCCGTGCAAATCCGTGTAATCCGTGTTCCTATTCCTCTCTTTTAGAACCTGGTATTCAGTTCCACTTTCAGACCCTGAAAGGGAGCTACATAACGGCATACTCCATTACGGCACACTTTTCCGCCGGCTTCTTTACCACCGAAAACGATCAGGTCGGTCTGGCTGAAAATGGGATACTTCAGTTCAATAGCTGGCCAGTAATTGCTGTCCATGAGTTCTGAAATTTCCTCCCATTGGCTTTGTGCGGCCAACGAAACTGCCAGATTGCCCAGACTCAGGTCTGCCTGCACTTTGGGTTCGGCATGTTCAGTTTCCACTTCGTGCTTTTGTTTGGAAACCAGCTTGTATTCCGCTTGGAACTGAACCGGGGTCTTCAGCACTTCAAAACCGAGGTTGAAACCGGGGATCAGGTCTTGCTGCCAGGCGCTGAGGTTGTCATTCAGCTTTTCCACGTGACCATAGGAAAGCCCGAACCGCAGCTTGCCCTTTTCCCAGTCCAAAGCTGCATAGCCATCGTTCATTTTTAGCTTTTTATCGCTGTTCCAGGCTTCGGCATAGTCCGCACTCAGGCTCAGGCAATCGGTTACGCCCAGATTTACAAAGCCCTGATAGCCTTCTTCGTCCTCGCCACTGGCTTGGCTGTCGGACAGCGTTTCTCCGTGGTGATTGGCAAGAGGAAGGTCTTGCAGCCTGTATTGGAAGGCATCGTAAAGTTTATATGCGCCACCCAGGGTTAGATTTCCCAGGCTGTAACTACCTGTGGCGAAAAGCGCTTGGCCGTCTTTTACACCTCCAGCCTGGTGATATAGTTTGCTACTTGCAGCTTCGGCCTGCAGATCCAAACCTGCCAAAGCGGCATTCAGTCTTGCGCCATACACGTCCCGCTCATTATATCCCAGGGCTTGTAGGTTGCGAAAAGCCATGGCTGAAGCTCCCAGGCTGATTCCCTGCCAGGAGGGGGTTTGAAAATCTGTGCCATAGGCAAGGTCATATTTTCCGGCGTTGGTGGGACTTTCGATGGCTCCGTAGAGAGCTTTGAACTTGAAGGCATCGTTGTATTTGAATAAAAAGCTGTCCAAACGGTGATCGAGGTCAAACTCCAGGTCTTTGTAGCTGCGAAAAACCATGCCGCTGCCAAAGCTCTCTTCAGTGGTTCCGGCCATTATGCTGTAGGAATTCTTGCTGTAAGAGGCATATAGCTCTTTCCAGGCAAGCTCCAGGCGATCGCTGTTCAGTTCATCCAAAAGTTGGCTTTGCTCGACTGGATAACGGGGTAGATCGGCAATGAACTTCATTCCGAAAGTGAAATTGCGATAGGCCAGGGAAAAGGAAAAGCTGTCTGAAAAATATGCATTGAGGCTGTCTGCAGCAGTTCGATAGGTAAATCTGGCTTCGTTCAAACCGTTCAAGGAGAGTGTGTTCTGGGCACCCAATACAAGGCAGAGCCCAATCATCAGGATCAGTAAGATATGGCGTTTCATTATCTATTCCGCCTCACAACGCAATCCCAGCAACTGGCGGACATGGTGTTCATATTCATTCTCTGCGCCTGGAGTAAAGCCAAGATGTGAATAGACCACCTCGCCGGTTTTATCCATTATAAAGGTATGGGGTGGAGTTCCCACGCCAAGCTTTTTGGCCAGGCTCTTTTCGCTGTCAAACAGGGCCAGGAACTTATAATCCTTGGTTTTCAGGTAGGTTTTGGCCTTGCTAAGGTTTTTGGGTGCATCGATGGAGACCATCACCACAGTCAGGCTGTCATACTTTTCAGCCAGGGCGTTCAAATAGGGCATGGCATCCTTGCAGGGCTTGCAGTAATCCGCCCAAAAGTCTATCAGGACTGGCCCTTTGCCCAAAAGGTCTTCCAGGCTCACATTCTTGTCGTTCATGTCGGGAAGGCGAAAATCGGGCATCGCATCGGCAAAGGCAAGAGCCGACAGCAATAGCAGGATAAGCAGGATGGCTGTATTTTTCATTTACTTGCTCCTTGTGGGATTTAGCGGATACAGAAGCCCGCTGTGGATCGTAGCGTTATTGGCAAAGGGGGAAGGCGTGGTTTGGGCAAAAACCACCAAGGAAAGATCGTCTGGCAGGGGATGATCATCGGTGATGGAAAACTCGATCGGTTCAGCCAGATTGGCATTCGTTATATCGATTCTCTGCCTGGCCAAAACCACATTTGTTAAAAACTCCCCGCTGAAGCTGGTGGCCGAAGAAACCTGTTCGATCAGCGCTACATTGAGGATCATGTCGGTTTTTGGCAGGGCAGCGGTTTGCAGGGTAAGTCCGATGCTGCCACTAACCGTAGTGCCATTAACCTGGGGATTGAAAACCTGATATATCACGGGATTATCGACCTGCACCAGGCTTTCCACCAAGGGGGAATATTGATCCAGCACGTCCTGGGTTCCGCCAGTCAGTTTGTATTGACCCTGGATGATGGAGATCGGTGCGCTGAAGGCATTGTAATATTGATAAAGTGCATCGGCGATCGAGACCGGGCCGGTAAGCTGATGCGTTAGGTAGATAAACTGGTTGGGATAAAGTGCGGCAAGCTCATGCAGCTTGGCTTCCACAGCGGGACAATAGCTGCAGCCGATATTGGTAACGTATTCCACGATCACATTCTGCAGGGAAGTAGGGGGATTGCAGGTCATCTGATTACCGCGCAGCAGCCATCTATCGTTCGTTTTAATCAGGTTTTCGCCGACAAAGATACTGTCCATCACCACAGCTTTGGTGGCAGGATCAGTTATTTTCAACCGCCAATTGGCGATGGCGTGGGTCTCGTTTTGCAACTGGGTGGCTGAAAAAGTAACCTCAAACTGCGGATCAGCAATTCCGCCAAGGTAGCTTTGCAGTTGATTTTCCCAGTCGCTTTTATTCACTCCGAATTGCAGATAATC
>CAZNGW010000117.1:0-4183 GCA_964572925.1 uncultured Candidatus Cloacimonas sp.
AGTGCTTTCCTGGCTCCGGATCGATGATCACATCTGGAACAAGGAGATAGCATGACCTAAGCGTTGCTGAACCAGGCCCGAATACACCAGTTTTGACCCAATCATCCCGGTTTGAAGTATTGGAGATTTGAATTTTCAGTGGGGATTTATTACTATACTCGGTATAATCTAGAAATTTGCGAAGCGCTCTGCAGATCAAGATTCAAAAACAAATAAGTTGACAGAAATTGATTTGCCGCATTTATGTATTTATGGAATCTGATTCCTGATTTACATAGGAGATAAGATGATTACAAGAGCTTTACAACCTACCCTACTTGATTTTGGCAGAGGCTTTCCCATTATTACCATAACCGGGCCCCGGCAGTCCGGAAAAACTACTTTAGCCAAAATGGCTTATCCTAAGTATAAGTATATAGATCTTGAAAATCTGGCGCTTAGACAAATAGCAAACGATGACCCCGGATCTTTGTTTCCGGATACCCGGGGATTTTATATCCTGGACGAGTTTCAATATGCGCCAGGTATTTTGTCCCATTTAAAACAACTTGTGGATGTAAACCAAATTGATAACCAGTTTATCTTAACTGGCTCAAATCAATTTGCCCTGATGAAGGACGTATCCCAATCATTAGCAGGAAGAACAGCCATTTTTGAGCTTTTACCCCTTAGTGTTTCTGAAGCATTTCCAAGTTCTGATGAAGCTCTGAACCAGGTTCTTTATAGGGGTTTGTATCCCAGACTGATTGCCAGAAACATGAATCCTGCTGTGTTTTACGATTCATATATTAGAACCTACCTGCAAAGAGACATTCGACAGCTAACCAACATTCAGAATCTGGACACATTCACCAGATTTTTCGGTTTGTGTGCTGGCAGAACAGGTTGCATCCTGAACAAGCATTCCCTGGCTAATGATACAGGGGTAGACACAAAAACCATCGGAAACTGGCTAAGTATCTTACAAGCCAGCTACATAATCCATCTTTTGCCTCCCTGGTATGGAAACCTGTCCAAACGCCTCATCAAAAGCCCCAAGCTATATTTCTATGATACCGGATTGGCTTGCAGACTGCTCCAGATCAGATCGACAAATGATCTTAGCCTGCATCCCCTCAGAGGACAGCTTTTTGAAACATTCATCGTTGCGGAAGTAGTCAAATTCTTCCATAACCGCGGGATCAGACCACCCTTGAGCTATTACCGGGATTCAAATGGAATGGAGATAGACTTGATTATTGACCAGGGTAGCAAGCTAATTCCCTTGGAAATCAAGGCTGCTTCACAGATTAACAGCTCCTTCCATTCGAACATCTCAAGATTCAAAGCTTTGAACTTGAGGACCTCGACCGGAAGACTGGTATATGCCGGAGACCATAGCTGGAGTAATGATGTTTGCCGTAATCTGAGCTGGAGGGATTTGGGTAACGAGATACGTCAATTTGAACCCGGAGTTACCGAATGATATCCAAGGAAACATATCTGACCTTGGAACATAATTGGATGCTCCGGTTTCAGTTTCAATTCATTTCTTCTCGCGATAGATTATCAGCGAGTAGAGCAGCGGAAACATCAGGATCAGAAACGCAACAGCACCACTAAGCTGTTGAAACATGTGGTTTTGGGTAAAGGCAAAACCCTTGAAGATCATGATCAAACCACTGAGCACAAATACCTTTCCGCCCAGCCGGTGAGTTCTGCGCCAAACATCATCATTGGCAAGCGTCCAGGGCGTTTTGATCCCGATAAAAAAGTTCCTTGGCGTTTTGGGCAGCAGGTTTCCCAGAAAAATGAAGAGCAGCCCGATCAGAATCAGGATAAACTGGATCTGCGGTTCAATTCCACAATATGCCAGCCAGAGGGAATATACGTTGATCAGTGCCATGAACAATAGAAGCACAAAGCTGATCGAGGGGATAATCGCTTCGTTGCGGGAAGCGTATTTGCGATACCAGGGTGAATACCAGGGCATCAGATAGAAAATCAGAAAAAGCCCGATACTCAAGCCCAGATTGAAGAGCAGGATATTGGTCTTGCCTGTCCAACCGTCGATTTCGTTATTAATATTCCAATGAATGGGAATTTTGGCATCGGCAGGCAGAACCATCATGAACCAACCCAGGATCAAGAAATGGAGCAGCATCACGATCAGTGACTTGTGGAAGCGTTTAAGTCTTTGCATTTTATCATACCTCGTCTTTTTTAATTAAATCCGTAATCCAGCTAATGATGTCCTGAAAAACCGAAGTATTCAGGGAAAAATAGATAAACTGCCCGCTTTTTGTAGCGGTGATAAGCCCGGCACTGCGCAGGATCTTTAAATGATCGCTCAGCGCTGCCTTGCTGAACTCAAAATGTGCGGCGATCTCACCGGCATTAAGTTTATTGTGCTTCTGCAGAAGCAACAGAATTTTGCGCCGGCTGGGGTCGGCAATGGCTTTGAAAAAAGAATCAGACATCCTTGGTCTCCCATAAGTGTTTAACTAATTACCTAAATATTTAAACCCGCTCTGGAAGTCAAGAACAAAATTACAAAATCAGGATTGACATATGATGTTTTGCCCTTAGTTAGCAGTTGTAAGCAATACTCAATGAATGCTTAACAAACTTTATCAGAGCCTTGGATAGGAGATATACTCGTTATTTACCTACATTCAGTTTGGGGAATATTTCGAGTTGTGTATTGGATGTTTGCGAGTGATTGCCATAGGTATGCCAATCTGGGAAATATTCTTCCGCTTGATTTCCCCAACATGTCCAATTAGGTCTATTACCTCGTGCAAACATTTCCAGATATGGTCCCCAACTGCATGCTTCAATCAGTTGATACTGTTCATCCGGTTTTCTGCTGTGTTCCCGTTTCTGAGATACAATAATATTCTCTTGTGATCTTCCTGGTGCCAGAGTTCTTCCATTGTTTCCCTTGATACCGAATAAAAGCAATTCCGTTACGTTCCTGAAATAGAACCCAACCCCCCGGCGATCTGGACCACCGTCTTTTCTTATCTTATACCAAACAATGTTTGTTTTGTATGTAAAACCCCAAGCTTTCATAACCCCTAACCCATCTGAGAGAAGAGCATTGGGAACCCAAAGGTATAAATGTGCTGTTTCTGTGGTGGATTCCTTAACTGGGATAGCCATTATCTCATCCAATGGCAAGGTCGGATATCTTGATAGCCTCTTATGTTCAGGTGCAACTTTACCGGTTCTATTCTGGAACTGCCAGGGGGGATCAGCCAGAATGGTAGAAAAACTTCTGGTACCTGCAAATTGTAAAAAATCATCAACTACACTCATTGTGCCCTCACTGTAAATTAGCTATTTGGTGCTGTGTTATACCAAAAACAAGAATGGGACATCCACCGTTTCTTCCTGCTTCAAGTCTCGGAATTAGCTTACTCATGTGTGTGGTACTCGCCCCATATTTACTCATAATACCCAATTCTTTGAATAAAGGATCAAGGTTGTTGCTTCTGGTTAACAAAATTCCAAGGCTGATCGCATCATACTCAAAGAAAGCTCGGAAAGCGTATAAATCGCGGTCAAAAGTCTGATCTTTGCTATTCCATTCGAGATCAAAGGCTACTCTGTTCTTGATGTAGTCTACTTTATGGGTTCCATGGTTTACGATATTTTTTAAAGTCCTATCCTTGCCTTTCACTTCATAACAGACAGTTCAGCTTCCAGATTCCTTTCATTCCAACCCTGAGGTCTTAGGATATCGGACAACTTCTTGGGTATTTCACTCTCGTTTCCACCTTTAGCAGTAATATCTTCAAGGCTAAAAGAAAAAGTTCGTAATGCAGAGCATATTTCCAGAAACTCACCAGGAAATTCTTTTGCAGCAATTGCGGCGGCGTGCTTGAACTCATGAACTTCATACTGCTTCATGATGTCTTTAGGAATGTAGTTTTGTAAACTCATAAATCCTCTGTTAATTGGTCGAACCTGTTCTTAATAATTCAGTTATCAAACATGCTTACTATACTAAGAATAGCTCTATTCTGTCAAGATCTTCTTTTACTATTCGGGAGGTATGGGTTCAAACTATTTCTTAATACCCTTTATCCCAGCCCGTTCTCCACTCCTCAGCTACCCGAGTTCCTCCGGAATGCGGTTCGGGTGGGGTTCGGGTGGATGTAGCGTGGCACTCGGGAGGCGAGAGAGGAGGCTGAAAACA
>CAZNGW010000118.1:0-4082 GCA_964572925.1 uncultured Candidatus Cloacimonas sp.
TCTCTGTGGTTTAAAAAATGAAGCTTAAAAGCAGTTCTCTTGTTTTTTTGAAAGGCCGACCAGCCGATCGCCCCTACAATGTTAATCTCTGCTTTTCTCTGTGGTTAAAAAAATGAAACTTGTATACTTATCAATCCTGTCCCTTTTCTCCGCTTTCCTTAGTGCTCAGATCGCTATTTATGGAGACACCCGCACCAACCCCGAAACACACAGACAAGTAGTAACCGAAATGGTAAAACACCAGCCCAAAATAGTTTTTCACACCGGCGATCTGAACAGCAAAGGCACCAGGCAAAGAGAATACGACACCTTCAAGGAGATCATCAGCCCACTCACTCAATCTGCTTTGTTCTATCCAGCCCACGGTAACCACGAAAAAGATCTGCAGCTCTTTCTGGACAACTTTCCCCAACTAAACGGCAGTTCATATTATACCGTAGAACATGATGGCATTCGTTTCATTGTTTTGGACAGCGGGCAAGACCTGAAACCGGGCTCGCAAGAATACAAGTGGTTGGCTGCCCAGCTGGCAGACCAGACAGCCTCTATCCTGATCCTGCATCATCCTGTTTTTAGTTCTGGTGAACATGGTGATGAGCTTGGTTTACAGCTTTTCATTCCTCAGTTACTGGAAGGGAGTTCGGTAAAGGCCGTGTTCAGTGGGCATGACCACAATTATGAACGCTCACATTACAAAGGTATAGAATACGTTGTTACTGGTGGAGGTGGAGCTCCCTTGCGTGAAAGCGGAACCCCAAATCCCTACAGTGTGGTTTTCGCCAAAACCAATAATTATCTGATCGCAGAGCGGGAAGGTGCAGACCTGCTTTTTCGGGTTTACGATCTTGGCGGGAATCAGTTGGATAACTTTTACCTGAAGGGTTGTTACAAGCCATGAATCCGAAGCGCATTCTGGCGATTCATGACCTTTCCGGTTTTGGGCATACGTCGCTTTTGGCCGCAATTCCGATTATGTATGCAATGGGTATCGAGGTGGCGGTGTTGCCTACCGTTCTGCTATCAGCCAATACGGATTATCCAGATTACCAAAGTCTGGAGACAACCACATATATGGCAAGGGCTTTACGCCACTGGCAGGAACTGGGGCTTAGCTTTGATGCCATTTATAGTGGTTTTCTGGGTTCAGAGGTCCAGGTAGCTATGTTGAAAGAAAATCTCCCCCGGCTTATGAAACCTCATGCCATCACCTTGGTCGATCCCGTTTTGGGGGATAATGGAAAGCTTTATAGCTGTTATGGTCATGACATGGTAAATGCCATGCGCAGCCTTTTATCGATCAGCGATATAATCACTCCGAATTTCAGCGAAGCAGCTTTTCTGCTGGAGGAAAGCCTTCCCGAGAATATAGATTCTGCTTTACTGAAAGATTGGTGTAAAAGGCTTGCAGAGCTGGGTCCCCAAGAAGTGATCATCACCAGTGCACCGAACCACGAAGGTAAAATCGATAATGAATACTGCACTATCACTTCTGATAACAATATAAACACTCCTCATCCCGGACTTGATCCGGGATCTCCTATTATTTCAGGAGATTCCTGCTTTCGCAGGAAAGAGGAGACAGTGTCTTCGGGATATCCTTTAATTGCAGGAGATTCCAGCTTCCGAAGAAAAGAGGAGACAGGGTCTCTTCATGTAAACAACATGGTGGTTTACTACAATAACGAGATCAGCAGCTATCAGGAATTCCCCTGCGATTATGAACCTGTCGATTTTCCCGGAGCCGGAGATTGCTTTGCCTCGCTGTTTTTGGCTGCCAGATTGAAGGAATACAGCTCAGAAGTAGCCATAAAAGGCTGCATCAGGTTCTTGAAAGCTGCCTTCAGGGAAAGCGCAGCCATTGTTGAGGATAAAAGGAGCGGAATAGCTCTGGCAAAAGCTTTGGCGGGCAATCCCGACATCTGGTTCAGAGGGATCACGATTGACGATATAATATGAAAACGATTATCCTGCTAAGCATCTCGAATATCTTCATGACCTTCGCCTGGTATGGCCATCTGAAGCATAAAAGCGCACCGCTGTTCATGGTGATCCTGATCAGCTGGGGCATTGCCTTTTTCGAATATTGTTTTCAGGTTCCTGCCAACCGGATCGGACACGGCACCTTCAATGCCTATCAACTAAAAACCATCCAGGAAGTTATTACGCTGGTGGTGTTCAGTGGTTTCTCGATTCTATACTTAAAAGAAGAGCTGCGCTGGAACTATCTGCTGGGCTTTCTTCTGATCATTCTGGCGGTATTCTTTATCTTCAAGAAATGGTGAACGATAGAGTATTTTTCTGTTGACGTATTCCTGTTCATTGAGAAAATGGCTTTGTCAGATCACGAAGATAAATAGAAGGAGTAAGTTTATGTTGAGCGAAGGAATCAGTATACACTTGGGTGATGCACTGGATGTTTTAAAGGGCATATCCAACGACTCGATAGACCTTATCGTAACTTCTCCACCTTATGCAGATAGTCGCACAAATACTTATGGGGGCATAAAGCCCGAACATTATAACGCATGGTTTCTTCCGATCAGTCATGAATTGCTAAGGGTTTTAAAGCCCACCGGAACCTTCATTTTGAATATTAAAGAAAAGGCGGTTAATGGTGAACGGCACACCTATGTCCTTGAGCTAATCCTCAGGATGCGTGAACAAGGTTGGTTGTGGACAGAGGAATTCATGTGGCATAAAAAAAATAGTTATCCCGGAAAATGGCCAAATCGCTTTCGAGATGCATGGGAAAGATTACTTCAGTTCAATAAAAACAAGTTTTTCAAGATGTATCAGGAAGAAGTGATGGTTCCGATTGGGGATTGGGCTCAGAAAAGGCTTAGTTCGCTTAGCGAAACTGATAAAACCCGAGATGTCTCGAAAGTCGGCAGTGGATTTGGGAAGAATATCTCGAATTGGGTAGGGAAAGATATGGTATATCCAACCAATGTCCTGCATTTGGCTACCGAGTGCGGAAATAAAAACCACAGCGCAGCTTTCCCCTATGCCTTGCCAGAATGGTTTATTAAGCTTTTTACCAGGGAAGGTGATTTGGTGCTTGATCCTTTCATGGGTTCAGGAACCACGATTAAGGCAGCTATGAATCTTGGAAGGAATGCGATTGGGATAGATATAAATCCGGATTATTACAATTCTGTAGTAGAAATGCTAAGTGAATATCAGCAAGTGATCTTTTGAGGTTGATAATGAGTGATATCAGTTACAGCGAGCTTAAAGAATATGTCGAGTTAAACATTGATTTGTTTCATAAAACCCGCTTGGAGAACATCAAAAAGCTGAAGCTTCGGTCAATCCTCAAACGCAAGAATCCTTATCTATTCAAAGCAAAGAATATCACTACGGCTGCAGATTTGGTGAAAGGCATAGTGGATGCACATCTATCGTCTGGAGAGGAAACTCTCTTTGGTGAATTCCTGGAAGGATTGGCTATCTATATTTGTGGGAAAACATTCAAGGGTCAAAAGTCTTCAGCCCCGGGGATAGATTTGGAATTCAATCGGGCAGGTATTCGCTATATTGTTTCAATCAAATCTGGCCCAAACTGGGGAAACAGCAGGCAAGTAGCCAAGATGAAGGACGATTTCCAAAAAGCCGGAAGAACGCTTCGCACCAGTAAAAGCCAAACTGTGGTGGTGGCTGTAAACGGCTGCTGTTATGGGAAGGATGACAAACCCGACAAAGGTAGCTATTTCAAGTATTGTGGGCAAAAATTCTGGGAGTTCATTTCCGGTGATTCTACCATGTATACGAAACTTATCGAGCCCCTTGGGCATAGGGCTAAAGAAAAAAACGATCAGTTTAAAAAAGAATATTCGCGCATTCTTAATATCTTTACGGCAGAATTCATTGCTGATTTCTGCGAGGATGGATGCATCAATTGGGAGAAACTGGTAGTTTTCAATTCAAAATGAAGTAGTATCTTTTCAGCTTCAGCGTATAATATAATAACCTGCTTTTCAGAGGGTAACGGTTTTCACGCTTGACAGAAACCCCTGCTCAAAAAATCATGCACATCCAAGACAAAAAACCAAGGAGAAATGATGTACGCCATCGTTGAAATT
>CAZNGW010000119.1:0-3997 GCA_964572925.1 uncultured Candidatus Cloacimonas sp.
AAGATTCGTTGTTTATTCTTATGGTTAGCAATCTCGTGACGACACCATCTAATGTCTTTGTCAGTTTGCTATCGTCCCCCCTGTACATGGCCACAATGCACATCAGGTTTTGCAGTTGTTCCGGGCTGAAGTCATTTATCTTTTGGGTAACCTTGCGGAATATCTTGCGGGCATCCAGCATCAGGATTTTGTTCTTGCGTTCCGGGTCATTTTCCTTTGCCCGGTCAAAGAACCAGAGGGTGCAAGGCAGGGAACGGGTATAGAAGAAGTTATTGCCAATTGCCATCATCACGTCCACGGCTCCGGTTTCCACCAGCTTTTTTCTGATCTCTTTTTCGCTGTGTCCGGCATCACTGGCGCTGGAAGCCATTACGAAGCCTGCTCTGCCGGTGGGTTTCAGATAGCTGTAGAAATACTGAATCCAGAGGTAATTGGCATTATCATTTTTAGGCAGTCCAAAGGGCAGGCGGGGATCTTGTTTCACGAAGTCCTTGTTCTTATCCACATTGTTCACGTTGAAGGGTGGATTTGCCATCACGAAATCGCAGGCACTTGCCAGATCATGCTTGTCTTCATAGAAAGTATTGCCTTCCAATATTTTTCCTTCCAGTCCGTGCACCGCCAGATTCATCTTGGCAAGCTTGGTATTGGTTTCGGTTTTATCCTGGCCGAAGAAGGTAACCTTATCGGCAGGGGAAAAGCCTTCCTGCGTTATAAAATATCCAGTTTGCACAAACATTCCGGCGCTGCCAACCGCGGGATCGAGCACCACCCCATGATCCGGCTCTATTACGTTTACTATGGTATTTACCAGGCTGAAGGGAGTAAAAAATTCTCCGCCTTCCTGTGCGCCTGACATGGCAAATTTATTCAGGAAGTATTCGTAGATCTTGCCGAAGATATCGCCATTGGCATTTTGCAGCACTTCAGCATTGAAAATCCGCAGCAGTTCTCTGAGGAGTTCGTTGTCAAAGATCGTGTAATTGCGGGGAAGCACACCCACCAGATTTTCATGCTCGTCCTCAATGGCTTTCATCGCCTGGTTTATGGCTTCTCCGGTGTTTTTATCTTCTTCCAGATGGACAAGATAATCAAACTGAGCAACTTCCGGCAAATACATGGCGTTTTTGGCCAGAAAGTCATTTTTGTTCAGCGGGCGTTTTCCTCGTTCTGGGTGAAGGGGGAGGTCTTTTTCAATCTCTTCTTTTACCATTATGTAGCGGTTAAAGGCATGCCTCAGAAAAATAAGTCCCAATACCGGCATGGAGTATTCTGAGGCCGTTAGCTTGCTGTTTGCCCTCAGTTGATCAGCGGCATTCCACAGGCTGGCTTCCAATTGTTTAAGCTGTTTGGCATTCATAATACATTCCTTCCGAAATATCTGTAAAGTTCTTTGCTATGTTTGCGGGCCGTATGCAGGTTTTTTTCTTTTTCATGTATCCGTGCACCTCATCCTTAGTGCATTTTCAATATTTCACTAAAACTTCAATGGTTATTATTTTGTCAAATAGTTTTTGCATTCCTTCACAAAAACATTCTTCTTCCTTCCTCCCCTCTGCTGTGCCACCCGAATGCCACTCGGATCCCACCCGTGTCCGATACCGGAGGCATGCGGGTGGATTCTGGGAGCCAATGCAGTGATGAGAAAGGAGGATGCAAAGGTTAGGCTTGACGAAATCTGGTCGGTAGTTTTTTGGGTATCTAAGCTCCCAAGGGTTTCTGCACTTGAGTTCGGAGTTTTTTAGCTATCCCCCTTACCAGGGGGTTCGTTGTCCGGTAGGCTTGATTTACCCCCTTGCCGCCGGAGAAGAGGATTATACCCCAAAAATAGTAAAAAAAAAGTGGAGAAACAATGATTGAAGAGTTGAAACCCATTATCGGTAAACCTACTCTCAGCCTTCGTCTGGCCTGGCTGGACTATGCCAAAAAGCTGAAATGTCCGTTCCTGATCGTTCTTCGCCTTACCGAACCCAGGCTGCAAAGTATCCCGACCCTGGTTTGGGTAAGGGCGGAGCTATTCATGCAAATGCAAACCCTGCAGGTCAGGCATAATAAACTTTGTCTGGAGTTGTATGACCTGAATCAGGAATTCCAAAAACAGGCAGAGCACCCCTTTATCCTGGATTATCTGAATGCCGCTCCCCCGCAAAAAAGGCCTTATGATGAGTTCCACAACCCCAGGCCGATGCCAAACCTTCCTGATTTGCAGGATAGTAATGGCCTGTGCAGCCAGTTTGACCTGGAGCTGTGGTTCTATCTCGGCCGCTTGTATCAGGCGCGGTATCTGATTGTAACGCAGAGCAGTTACGCTGCTCTGTTCTACCCGCTCTATGTAGAACAGCCTGAGATTTTGGGGACAATCATCAAGACCAACCCTGATTACAACAGAGGGGTAATTGCCATTTACGATCTGCAACAGAATTTTGATGATCAATATATGAATAGCCGGTTCTGTGTGTATCCCCCGCCCTCCAGATTCTGGCAAACGCGGGAAGAGGAGTTGCCCGTTCTAGCCGGCGATGCTGAACTGGATGGCTTTCGCAGAAGACTGCTGGACTATTTCTGCTTCTGCCAATTGCTTCCGGTGGATAACCTACGTGTTCTGGGCTCTGCGCTTGAACTGCTGCAGTATGGAAAAAAGCTGCCCAGAAATAAGAAAAACTACGTGATTGCGCTGTTACTGACAGCTCTGGACTACATCTCTAAGCAAGAAACAGAGCTATGGAAGGCACTACCTTTCATTCTGCTGCTAAAGTATAATCAAACCTACCTCTATTCCTCGTCAGTAACTTCCTTATTCTGCAGTTCCGAGCCCGGAGTAAGGCAGTTTGGAATGGTCTGCTGTTCTCTGTTCAGAGTTAGTTTCAGCGAGCTTTCCGATCAGTTCAGCCGTTATTACCAAAGGGGCTACGAGCTGCGGGGTTTGCTGTATCTGCTGGAAAAAACAAACGCTACCCGGCAGCAGAAGCTGGAATTCATCCAGGCACAACTGAAGCTTACCTGCCCAGTGGATATGGATGATTATGCTCCTGCTTACCCCAGCCCTGATATGCAAAAGGAACTTAGGCTGTCCCTGCATCCCGAGCTGTTTCCCAATCCTTTTGCGGAAAGCTTCAGCCGGTATCAAGCCTATAAACAGGAATACTATCACAAGGATAACAACCTGTTCTATGCCCTGCACACTGATCCCACTCCCCGCCTTGAGATCAGCAGGGAAAGGAAGCTGTGCGAAAGAAGGGCTGCCAAAGGGGATTTGCCTTCCATGCTAAATCTGGGCGCATATTATTTCTGGTGCGAAGGGGAACATGGAGACTATCCCAAAGCCCTTAAATGGCTGAAAAAAGCTGTAAAACTGAATCACCCTGTCGCCCTCTGCCTTTTAGGCTGGGCAATCTATTGGGGCTTACATGTAAAGCGTGATCCGCAGAAAGGGCTGGAGCTGCTTTCCAAAGCTGCAGAAACAGGCTATGCCACTGCCTATTATTACCTTAGCAAATGCTATGAATCCGGCCCGGATAACATACAAGACATCGTGAAAGAATATGCCTGTCTTCAGGTTTCCCGAAGGGCTTTAGTAGATTATCCCCAGTTTTGGGGGGTGGTCGAAAGGATCAGCTACCTGTATTACTCGGTTATTACTCCCTCCGAAAGAGCCTCTGCAATAGCCCTGGCGGAAGAGATCCTTCCCACCCTGCGTCTGATCGAAACAGAGCCGGCTGAATATATGGGCGAAGTGTGCCAGAAGGAGCTTTTTGAGAATAGGATATGCGAAAAATGGAGTCAAATAGCCGATATAGACAGTTCGCTGCCTATCACGCTACTCTGATCAACCTTAAGCGGGATAAGATGTCCCCTGAAACGCTAAAAAGCCCGCCAAACCGCTTCGGAAAAAAAAGTCTTTACGAAAAAGGGGCTTTTCCAAAGATGTGCATAACTCTTTACTGGAGGAAAAATGCGAAGATTTTTCTGGTGCAGCATCTTAATTCTGCTGCTTTCA
>CAZNGW010000120.1:0-3924 GCA_964572925.1 uncultured Candidatus Cloacimonas sp.
CATTCCTCATTCTTGAAAGCTCGGTTATGCCATCTTCCGCTTGACAGAAATACGTAGCTGAAAAACGTGGTAACTAACTTAAATTATAGACCAAAGGTGGTGATTTGTTTGCCGACAGTCGTAGCGAAAGAAAACGAAAGCTTCGATTTTTTGCTGAAACGCTTCAAGAAAAAATGCGAAAAAGCAGCTATTCTCTCTGAGATAAAGAAAAATCAGGCCTACGAGAAGCCCAGCGTAAAGAAAAAACGCGAAGAGAACGCTGCTCGCCGTAAAATGCTGAAGATTCAGCGTCGCATGCAACGTTACATGAAATAGCTTTCCACCCGGAAAAGCCTTAATTGGACAGAACTTAGCTACAGGGAACCATAATTCCCTGTATGCTTTTTTAAGCTGGAGAAAAAATGGGAATCCTGGACTGGATAATCCTGGCGTTACTGATGGTATTCATTTATCTGGGCTGGCGCCGCGGTTTGGTTGCGGCCATAGTTCAGTTTTGCGGATATATTCTTAGCTTTTTCCTGGTGGGACACTACTACCCCCTTGTTCAGCGCAACCTGATTCTGCATTACCATCTGGCGCGCTGGCTGGCTACTGTGATCTCAGTCTTACTGATCCTGGTGCTGATCGTGGTTGTGGTCAGGATCGTGGTTTACATCTTGAACCGGGTGCTGAAAGCCATGAAGCTTTCCACCTTAAACAAAGCAGGTGGAGCTACTTTGGGGCTGATCAATGGCCTATTGATCGTAATCATCTTTATGGTGATGCTGGACTTCGTACCCAAGGTCTCCACTCCCTTGGAAAACAGCCAAAATCACAGGGTTTATGCCGGAATCAACATTTTGAAAGAGGAACTGTTTAGCAAACTGAAGTTAACCCAGCGGGTAAAACTGCTAAAACTGCTCCCAACCGACAAGCAAGATTCAAAAAAATAGATGAGTTACCGCAATCCTGATCTGGAATATGAAACCTTAGTTGGTCAGATCGCTATCCGTTGCCATAGCGCTTTGGGTCGCGACCTTGCCCTTGAATTGCACCCCATGACGGAGCTTTCTGCCATTGTAAGCAGCCAAAAGCTGATCAGCGAAATCCAGGAAGTCCTATCTCGGGGATTTGACTTTCGTTTTGAGGAACTCGGCGACCTGAACCCGCTGTTTGAAAACAGCCGAAACAGCATCTTTGGCTTTGAGGAATTCTCTGCCGTGTATGCCAATAATCGCATTTCAGACAGTGTGTTGGAAGCCAACGAACCAATCAAAGCCTTTCCCGGACTGGCAAACCTGCTAAGAGGCCTGACTCCCTTTCCGGAACTGAACAAACGATTTTGCGAGATCTTCGATCCAGAAGGCGAGGTCTTGGATACCGCCTCTCCAGAACTGAACGCCATCCGACGAAAAACCCACAGCCTGCGCGGTAGAATTCAAAAAACAATGCAATCCCTGCTCTCTGACACCGGCCTGGAACGCTTTCTGCAGGATAAATTCGTTACCCAGCGCGAAGACCGCTATGTCCTTCCCATCAAAGAAAGCGCTGTGCCCTTCGTGAATGGTATCGTGCAAAGCCACTCCGGCAGCAAAGCCACTGTCTTTGTAGAACCGGCCCAGGTGATTCCACTGAACAACGAACTGCAGATGGTGAAACAGGAAGAAAAGCAGGAAATCTATCGCATCTTCACCGATTACACTTCCAAGATTAAGGCTGTGCGCAAACAGATCCTCAAAAACCAAAAGCTTTTAGCCACTCTCGATTTTCGCTTCGCCTGTGGCAGGCTGGGCAACACCCTTAACGCCAAAAGGCCAAAGCTGGTGTCTGAGCCGCGGGTTAAGCTCTATTCTGCCCGGCATCCCCTTTTAATTCTGCGCTTGGGCGATACCCGCAAGGTTATCCCCTTTGATCTGGAACTGGGAGATAAGGCTAAGCTAATCATCCTTTCGGGGCCTAATACAGGCGGAAAAACTGTCCTGATGAAGGCTGTTGGCTTAATCACCATGATGGCACTTTCCGGGCTGCCTGTACCCTTGGACGAAAATAGCGAGATTGGAATGTTCGAGCAGGTTTTTGCCGATATTGGAGACGATCAGAGCATCGAAAATGCTCTTTCCACCTTCTCTTCGCACCTGGACAAGATCGGGAAAATGCTGGACAGAGCTAATCCAAGTTCCCTGGTTTTAATCGATGAGGTCGGCGCGGCTACCGATCCCCAGCAAGGTTCAGCCTTGGCACAGGCCTTTTTGGAACGCTTTGCCGAGTTGGGTTGTCCCGGAATCGTTACCACCCACTACACCGCTCTAAAGATCTTTGCCGAACAGCATCCCTATTGCCAGAACGCCTCTATGCAGTTTGACCTGAAGTCACTGCACCCCACCTACAAATTTATTCCTGGATTTCCCGGCGACAGCTTTGCCATCGAGGTGGCATCTTCCCTGGGAATCGATCCCGCTTTGATTGAGCGTGCCAAAGAGCTTTCCGGCAGCCAGAACCTGCAGTTCACCGAACTGCTGAAAAAGATGCAGAACGAGAAAAAGAAACTAAGTGTAGCCAGCTATCAGTTTGAGCTTAAAACCCGCAACCTGGAAGCCAGAATCAAAGAGCTGGAAAATAAGGACACCGCCTGGCAGGAAGAGCTGAAAAAACGCCGTGCCCAATACCTGAAAGAACTGCAGAAAGAACTGGTTTCCCAGCAAAAGCTTTATGCCGCTGAGCTAACGGAACTCAAAAGCTTGGAACGCACTGAACGAAAAGCAGTTTCGGAACGTAAATTGCATGAAATAGCAGTTAAAAACGAGGAGATAAACCAGGAGCTTGCCGAAAGCAGCAGTGAAGGACTGAAACCTCTTTCCAATCCCAAACCCGGCGATAGGGTTTGGCTGGCAAATTTCGAAGCGGAAGCCATGATCGTTTCGTTGCAAGGGGAAAGTGCGCTTGTCGATATGAACGGCATTAGTTTTAAAAGCCCGATTAGCAGCCTTTACCATCCCATGAACGTTGAAACCCCGGCAAAAAAGGAAGTGCTGATACGCAGCCATGCCAGCCCTAAAGCAAAGTTTGAGCTGAAACTACTGGGCTTGACATTCGATGAAGCCATGCCTTTGATCGATGATTTTTTAGACAATGCCGCTCTGGCTGGACTCCACAACCTTCGCATCGTGCACGGAAAAGGAACCGGGGCACTTAGGAGCAAGGTTCGGGACTACTTGCGCCGGAAAAAGGGGGTTCTCGGAATCGATACCCCAGCCATGAGCGAAGGCGGTAGCGGGGTGACGGTGGTGAAGATATGAGTTGTTTCAACCCAGAGAAACAGAGATGATTTGTAGTATAGGATGCCAATCCACCAAGTTCGAAGGTTTTGATGTTAACAATGGGAAAAACGCAGAGCTTTTCTTTTTTTGAACCACAGAGAAAAGCAGAGGGTAGGTATTTAGAAGCATGGAAAGTTATGGATCATATAGGGAAGAATGGGAATAGAAAGAGATAATGGCAATAGTCTGAACAACTTGAGTCATGAGGTTATTGGCTCATGCATTGATGTGCACAAAGCCTTGGGACCCGGCATGTTGGAATCTGTCTATCTGGATTTGCTGTGTTTCGATCTGGAATTAAAAGGCATCGCCTACGAGAGGGAAAAAGAGCTATCTCTGAAATATAAAGGGCGTAACTTCAATACTAAACTCAGAGCTGATCTGGTAGTGGAGAACAGCCTGATTGTGGAACTCAAATCCGTTCAGGAAATACATCCGATTTATGAAGCCCAAATCATGACATATATGAAACTTACAAATATCGAAGTGGGTTTACTGATCAACTTTAACGTACCTGTCCTCAAAAACGGCATTCATCGATTCAGGCTAAACCATGGTAAAGACTAACTAACTATGAACAACATATTAACAACATCTCTTTTTTCTCTGCTTTTCTCTGCTTTTCTCT
>CAZNGW010000121.1:0-3893 GCA_964572925.1 uncultured Candidatus Cloacimonas sp.
CGTGATCGATGGCAGACCAAAATACGGCTGGATTAAAAATGGGGGAATGCCTGTTACAGTTCATACTTGACAGATTTATGCCATATCAGCCAAGTGAATTCAGTGTGTTTAGGTCCCAGTATTTATCGAGTGGTTTAATTATCAAGGCACGTGTGCCAATGTAAGTAAACCTTTAGCACTAAATCCATTTGCCCTTTACTTGAGATTGGTGCACTTGCTGGAAGCTCCATTTAATAAACTTAACCTTTGTGTCCTGGTGATCGAGAGAAGCACATTAAATAAGTTTATAGGAGCACAGCCATGCCTTCTGTCGTTGTTGACCCATCTTTACTGGACAGCCTGCGAACCACTGTCCAGGCATTATCTGCCCAGGTGGCATCCAAACCCCTCTTCGATACTGGCAATACAGGATTTATGCTTTTATGTTGCAGCCTGGTAATGTTGATGACCCCAGCCCTGGCCTTTTTCTATGGAGGATTGGTAGGGCGCAAGAATGTCCTTTCCATCATGATGCAAAGCTTTGTTTCTTTATGTCTGACCACTGTGATCTGGTATGCAGTTGGCTATTCGTTGTGTTTCAGCGGAAACTTTGCCAGTTCAAATGACTTCTTTGGTATCGTTGGCAATCTGGACAAAGCATTCCTGCATGGGGTTACGCTTCAAACTGCCTTCAGTGGCAATAATACTATCCCGGAAGTGGTATTCATAGCCTATCAGATGATGTTTGCCATCATTACTCCGGCACTTATTACCGGTGCTTTTGCCAATCGTGTTACCTTCAAGGCGTATCTGCTGTTTCTGATTGCCTGGTTGTTCCTGGTCTATTTCCCCTTTACGCATATGGTTTGGGGTGGTGGGATAATGGCCGCTCATGGTGTGCTCGACTTTGCCGGGGGCATTGTTGTCCATGCCACAGCAGGCTTTGCTGCCCTGGCTTCGGTGATCTATGTAGGCAAGCGAAAGGTAAAGGACAGCGGTAATCACAATATCCCCCTGGTAGCTATCGGCACAGGCCTTTTGTGGTTTGGCTGGTATGGATTCAATGCCGGCAGTGAGCTGTCCGTTGATCCCCTTACATCAATTGCATTCCTGAATACGGACGTGGCGGCTTCCTTTGCCGGAGTGGCCTGGCTGATTATTTCCTGGATCGCCGAAGGCAAGCCTAAATTTGTGGGTTTGATGACAGGTGCCGTGGCCGGACTGGCCACCATTACACCCTGTGCGGGATTTGTCCCCTTGTGGAGCGCTCCCATCATCGGCATCGCAGCAGGAAGCATATGCTATATAGCCGTGAACTTTAAAAACCGCATGAAATGGGATGATGCCCTTGACGTATGGGGTGTTCATGGCGTAGGTGGCGTAACGGGAACGATTCTTCTGGGAGTATTCGGTTCGGAACTTGTAAATCCGCTGGAAAAAGGTGGTGCCCTGTTGAACGGCAATGTCCATTTCTTCTTTACCCAGTTAATCGCTGTGGCCATTGCGTCCATCTATGCCTTCGTTTTTACCTATGTGATGCTGGTGATTATCAACGTAATCACTCCGGTAAAGGTAACCGAAGTGGATGAAACATTGGGACTGGATGAAACCCTGCATGGAGAAGTAGCCTATATTGACTGATCTTATGCCATGCCTGCGGGCATGGCTTTATTTTCACTCTTCATAATGCAAAGTGAGTAAAGAGGTTACGTGAAGTTCGTTCTGACTTTAGTGATGTTGCTTTCCCTGGGATTACTGCTGGCAAATGTAAGCGGGCATGAAGGCATTGTGGAGCGCATGCCGAATCTCGTAATGCAGCTGGGGCTTCTCATTCTGGCAGCACGCTTGGGGGCGATACTGGTGGAAAAGCTCCATATTCCGGGAGTATTGGGAGAACTGCTGATAGGGGTGCTGATCGGTCCTTACTTACTTGGTGGAATACAGATCAATGGCTTTGAAAACGGGCTTTTCGCCTCCGGTAACCTGGATTTCCCCTTGCAACCTGAGCTCTATGGGATTGCCATTATTGCTTCCATAATCCTTCTGTTCCTTTCCGGGCTGGAGACGGATCTGTCGTTGCTCATCAGGTTCTCCCTGGCTGGAACTGTGATCGGGCTGGGAGGGATAGTATTCTCTTTTATGTTCGGAGCACTTACCGCCATGGCTTTCTTACATGTCCCATTGATGGATCCCAAGTGCTTGTTCCTGGGGATCATGAGTACCGCCACTTCAGTCGGGATCACTGCACGGATACTATCTGACCAAAGAAAGATGGATACCCCGGAAGGGGTTACGATCCTGGCTGGTGCCGTGATCGACGATGTGCTGGGAGTGGTTCTGCTGGCGGTGATTATTGGTATATCCGCAGCTACAAAAAGTGGAAAGACCTTGCTATGGTCAAATATTGGGATCATCGCCTTCAAGGAAATCGGCATCTGGCTGGGCTGCACCGCTTTGGGTCTCTATTTTGCCCATAAACTGGGGGGATTTCTAAAGTGGTTCAAAAACCGCATCGTTTTTTCCGTTCTGGCCTTCAGTGTAGCGCTGGTGGTAGCGGGATTATTTGAGCGTGCCGGATTGGCCATGATTATCGGGGCATATGTGGTTGGCATCACACTCTCCAAAACAGATATAAGCGTAACCATCCAGGAAACCTTGCACCCTTTGAAGGTTTTCTTTGTCCCGGTGTTCTTTACCGTCATGGGAATGCTGGTGGATGTGCGTGCCTTGTTTTCCCCCAGCACTTTGTTCTTCGGTTGTATATATACTGTAGGTGCGGTAGCAGCCAAGTATCTGGGCTGTGGAGTTCCTTCGCTTGCGTTGAAATTCAACCTGCGCGGTGCGAACCGCATCGGCTTGGGAATGATTCCCAGAGGGGAAGTAGCACTGATTATCGCCAGTATCGGACTCAGCTACGGATTTCTGGCTGACCCCGGGTATAACATCTTCAGCATTGCGGTCTTTATGACCCTGATCACAACTCTTGTCTCCCCACCCTTACTGAACTTTGCTTTGAAATCACCACACAAGGGAGTGAAGGACAGCTTGAAAATGCCGGAGAAAGAAAGCATCGTGTATCAGATGGAAGACAAAGATCTGGCAATGATGTTTGTGCACAAGCTGGTGCAGCAGTTTCAGAATATGGATTTCTTTGTGAATAACCTGGAGGGCGAGGGAAGCAGTTATCATATCCGAAAATCCAATTCAGCATTAACCCTGGACATTGATGGTTCCGAGATTGTGATGCAGACGGAGAAGGATAATGCGCTATTTGTCCGGCGGATGATCCACAACGCTTTGGTGGAACTGAAAAGCACTATGCAGCATGTACTCGACGCTGATCATCTGAACGTGAGAGTAAGCACCCGGGAACAAAACAAACAGCTCCTGGCTGCTTATCTGAAACCAGACCTGATATTGCCCCGGCTAAGCTCGGAAACGAAAGAAGGGATTGTATGGGCGATGCTGGTAAAAGCGGAAGAAAAGGGATATGTGCAAAACATGAAATCCCTTTACTATGCTGTAGAATCCACCTGGCACAAACTATCTCCGGGGCTTACCCATGGCATAGCCATCCCGCATCTGCATTCTGATATGGTGGACGAAATCGTGATTGTCTGTGCAGTCAGCCACAAGGGAGCAGACTTTCAGTCCATAGACCGGCGTCCCTCGCATTTGATCTTCCTGATCCTCACTCCACTCCACAAATCCGACGAACACATCAAAGTATTGAGCATTATTGCCAGGCTGAAGGACAAGGAGAGCCTGATTACAAGGCTATGTGCGATCGATGATCCTGAAGAGATGATAAATGCCATCTTGCTGGAAATCTGACAACATAGACACAAAGCGTAGTTAACATATCTTTCCTCAGCTTCTTATGTGTATTTTCCAGAAGTATCGGTTATAAACTT
>CAZNGW010000122.1:0-3510 GCA_964572925.1 uncultured Candidatus Cloacimonas sp.
AACCTTTTTCTTCATCGGGCGTTACCCAATTTACACCAACCTTTGAGACACTACCCGTATATCTGGATGCCTTCACCTATTCCATGCAGCACAACAACAGTATTCTTACCGTAGGTTATCATTATGACACCGGTGATAAAGGAAACCTGCATAACCAAGCCAACCCACATATCCTAAAAAACAATCTGGGGAAAGCCTTATATTTCATTGACCGGGACAGAAAAGGCTTGAATTATTAACATCTGAATTATCAGTAACTTATCCGGCAGGAGGAGCAATTCAACCCTGCCGGTTTGTTTGTTAAAGCTCATTCCCTGTTGTTTAAACCCAAATAATACAGTAGAATTCCTGTACAAGGAATTCCGGCGTCTCGCCGGAAAGGTATGCCAGCGTCTCGCTGGCATAAAAACCAGCCAGAGGCAGGTAAAACCTTGCCAGCGAGACGCTGGCATTCCAGGCATTGGGAACTGCATTACTGTATTGTTTGGGTAAAATTCTTTTCATCTCTACCAACTCGATACAGCTGTTCTTCTTTCTTCCTTCCTCGCCTCTGTTTTTCCATGCTCTACCCTCCCTCATTCCTCCCTCATCGAATGAGGGAGGGTTGTGCGAGGGTAGCGGGGTGCATCACGGTGGGGAAAAAGGAGCAAGGATGTTGCTTGACACAAATCGGCAACTGCCTAAACTGGAAAACATAAAGGAAACTGATAATGGACAAGATGAAGGCAAAAGCCCTGGATTTTCTCGGACTGAAGAAAAGCATAGCCGCCATGCTGTTGATGGGGATTTTTGTGGGTTTGGGCGAAAAGATGGCGGAACGCTTCCTGCCTCTCTACTTAATTGCTCTGGGCGGCACCCCCATTCTGGTTGGATTGCTGAATGGCATGGACAATCTGCTCTCGGCTCTGTATTCATATCCCGGTGGCTGGCTGGCGGAAAAGCTCGGCTACAAAAGGGCTTTGCTTTTTTTCAATCTGCTGGCGATCTTCGGTTATCTGGTCGTGATCCTTTTCCCCAGCACCTATGCGGTTCTGATCGGTTCGCTGTTCTTCCTGTCCTGGACGGCGATCTCGCTGCCTGCCACCATGGAACTGATCTCTGCCGTGCTGCCCAAAAACAAACATACCATGGGCATTTCGCTGCATTCCATGGTGCGCCGGATTCCGATGGCACTGGGACCCGTGATCGGAGGATTTTTCATCGTCCGTTATGGAAAGATCCAGGGTGTGCAATATGCTTTTCTGGCAGCGATCTTCTTTGCTTTTGTCGCACTGCTGGTGCAGCAGTATTACATTGAGGAAAAGCCACGGAAAACAGCGGAAGAACTGCCTGGCAAAAAACAAAAACGCTTTAGCCCAAACCTGCGCAACCTGCTGATCTCGGACATCCTGATCCGCTTTTGCGAGCAGATACCCTATGCCTTCGTGGTGCTCTGGGTGGTAAATACTAATAAACTGACGGCTTTGCAGTTTGGGGTGCTAACCTCCATCGAGATGGTAACCGCCATGCTGATCTATATCCCTGTTGCCTATCTGGCTGATCGCAGCAGTCGCAAGCCCTATGTGGCGATCACTTTCTTCAATTTCGCTGCATTTCCTTTGGTTCTATACTTTTGCCATAGCTTCGTCAGTTTCGTGTTTGCCTTCATCCTGCGCGGTTTAAAAGAATTTGGAGAGCCGACCCGAAAATCAATGATCCTGGATTTTGCCCCCGCAAACGCCAAAGCCAGTACCTTTGGAACCTATTACCTGATCAGGGATGTGATCGTGTCCCTTGCCGCTTTCGGCGGAGCTTTTCTCTGGCAAAGCAGCCCAAAACTTAATCTGATGACTGCTACGGGATTTGGCTTGCTCGGTCTGCTGTTCTTTATCCTAAAGGTAAAAAGCCCCGGCAGCCAGTCAACCCGGAATTGACGAAAAAAATGTGCTAAGTAGTAATTGCGGTTATATTTTAAACAAGAAAGGGTAACGCGGATGACTTGCTTGAGCATCTTGCCTTACCCCCAAAAGGTGAAGGAAAGGAGAAATCCATGAAGTCATTTTACCGAATCCTGTATGTGCTGCTGTTGGTAGCTTTTTTTGTGGCCACTTCCTGTTCAAAACCCAAACCCGAAGCTGAAGTGGCAGCCCCGGACGTGAAAATCCTCGCTCAGGATTTATTAGCTAATCTTACCCAGATCGATGCTGCTATGGCCGAAAACATTGCCAAACAAGCCAATAAGTTCGGAACCGAAGCTGAAATCAGAGCATTGCTAAGCGAAACCCTGACTGCCCATCCGGCGATTTTGACCTCTTGCTATATTGATCCCAAAGGGGTTCTTAAATACCTGGAACCCTCTCAGTATAAGGATTCTGAGGGTGCGGATATAAGCAAACAGGAACATATTGTTGCCATGCTGAAGGACCACGCACCTATCTTCAGCACTGCCTTCAAAGCTGTGGAAGGCTTTGCCACCGTGGTTTTGGGTCAACCGCTGTTCGATGCCAAACAAAAGTTTATGGGAGCGTTGGTTTTAACCATCGATACTTCCGCACTGCCCAAACTGGTGCTGGAAAAGAATGCGGTTCCGGATAACTATGAACTTTGGGCTATGGAACCCAACGGACTGACTGTTTGTGATCAGGATAAGGAAGAGATCGGACTGAACATCCTCTCCGATCCGCTCTATCAACCCTTTGAATCGCTGCGCGTACTTGCCAGACAGATCGGTGAAAATCCCAGCGGCGAAGGAGTTTACAGTTTCAAGGCTGCCGGCTCGGAAACCGTGGTGGAGAAAAAAGCTACCTGGGATACCATAACCATGCATGGCAGAGAGTGGAGAGTAGTGCTGGTAAGCAAAGAAAAGTAACACATAATATCCAGTTTTTCAAGCCTGAAGGGCGAAAGATTATAGCGATGGTGGTGCAGCGAAGCGGAACCCCTCGTTTTGGTGCGGTTAGTATTTCAAGCCCCTTGGGGCGACAGAACTTGTATATATTTCATACTCTGTCGCCCAATGGGGCTTATTGGTATGTTTGGCGAATTCTTTCGAGGGTCTTCGCTACGCTACGAACCCATCGCTATGTTCTTTCGCCCTGTGGGCTTTCCTCGGCCTTTGGCCCAATCGAAGAAAGGTGAAGTCCATCACCTATCCAGCTTTCCAGAATATGATCTTCTGCCAGCGGGCTTTTCTCAATCTTCAAAACCTTGCCCCCCCCCCCTCGACCTCTCGTCCTCCAGACAAGTTATTAAAAGCCTCAGATAGAGCCCGCAGGGTGACAGATCATAGCGATGGCGGTGTAGCGAAGCGGAACCCCTCGACCCCCAGACCAGTTATTATAAGCCTCAGATAGAGCCCGCAGGGTGACAGATCATAGCGATGGCGGTGTAGCGAAGCGGAACCCCTCGTTTTGGTGCGGTTAGTATTTCAAGCCCCTTGGGGCGACAGAACTTGTATATATTTCATACTCTGTCGCCCAATGGGGCTTATTGGCATGTTTGGCGCATTCTTTCGAGGGTCTTCGCTGCGCT
>CAZNGW010000123.1:0-3489 GCA_964572925.1 uncultured Candidatus Cloacimonas sp.
CAGTTTTTTACTGTCCTGATCATATTGGAAGGGATAAACGTTGACACTAACCACTCTGAAATCCCTCAGAATTTGAGGTTCGGACATCTCAACGTTCCTTTGCGGATACAGCGAACCGCTTTGTCTTCCCAGGTTGCGTTCCCGGCTAAGATCAGCGTCGAAATCTGCTCGATAAGAAAGCGTGGCGCTGTTTGATACGCTGAACGACCCCAATGCCGCACCCCCACTGTAAGGAATCGCGATAAGAGTGGAAAACACCGGCAGGGTCTCGGTTTCATCGATAAAAAGATATGGAGTGTCCGCCACTTTCACCTTGGTGAGGGTTTCCCCTTTTAGTTCCACCCGTTCAAGGTTGTAGGCAGGAAGCTGGAAATGAAGATTGACAGACTGATCCGAGCTGCGGGTCAGGCTGAAGGGTTTTACCGTCTCTGCTGTTTGGGCAAAAATACTAAGGGGAAACAACAGCAATAAGAGGATAGCGTAAACAATGACTGGTCGTAAACTCATGTGGTTACCTCAATTATTCATGTTAGTAATAAGCTCTTGGCACAGTTATGCAATATTCGGTGCAAATCGTGAAATTTCGTGGGTTCAAAGCGATTATTTCTAAAAAAACTTGGATTGTAAAGGTGCCAGGGGTGTAATGTCCTCAAGTGTAACAGAATATAAAATTGCCACCAAAGCGATTTGCCGCAAGGCTGGATATGCGTTTCTGCATAATAGCTTACCGCTCTTGCTGAAGCCAGGCTCCAGCTTGTAGTGTGGAGCGCTACGGGTTTACGGGTAATCCGTCCGGCCTTGCCTGTAATGCGATATGGATCTCTCAAGGCCGGATGGATTCAAACCCGATCTATAAGCCTCATGCGATTATTCTTGTTCCGGTTTTGCCTTCAAAGGCATCCACGATCTTTTCGATAGAGGTGATCAATACTTCCTTGCCACCCATTTCCAAAAACTGGATTGCTGCCATTATCTTTGGCCCCATGCTACCCGCAGGGAACTGCTTTTCTGCAAGGTAACGTTTGGCTTCGGCAACGCTTAGCACATCCAAATCCTGCTGTTCCGGTTTACCGTAATTGATGGCTACTTTCTCAACGCCGGTAAGGATCACAAACAGGTCTGCACCGATCTCCAGAGCCAGCAGAGCGGAAGCAAAGTCTTTGTCAATTACAGCGTCCACACCCTCATAGCTGCCGTCGTCTTCGATATAAATAGGGATTCCGCCACCCCCAACTGCGATTACAACTTCTCCCCTATCAACCAGTTCTTTGATGGTTTTTCCCGGAATTATCTGTTTTGGCATAGGTGAAGGCACCACTCTACGATAGCCTTTACCGCTGTCTTCTTTCAGAGTCCAGCCCAGGTCTTTCTTCAGCTGCTCTGCCTGATCAGCGCTATAATAGGTGCTACCTACAAACTTGGTTGGATTCAGCATACTGGGATCATTTTTATCCACCACCACCTGCGAAACGATGGTGATCACCTGTTTGTTAATTCCGCTTTTGTGCAGCTTGTTTTGCAGGCTTTGTTCGATCATATAGCCCATGGTGCCTTCTGTGGCGGCATTCAACACGCCCAAAGGCAAGGCTGCGATACCTTCTTTTTCTCCGGCTTCCTGTTGACGCAAGAGATTTCCAACTTGGGGTCCATTTCCATGCGTAATACTGAGGTGATATCCTTGGCTGATAAGTTCCACAATGCCGCCAAGCGATTCGCGGGTATTGGCAAATTGCTGGCTGATCGTGCCTTTTTCTCCGGCTTTTATAATGGCGTTTCCGCCCAGAGCAAGAACTGCGGTCTTCTTCATGTTCTATTGTTCCTTATTTTTTCTTTTTTCCTATAGAGCAGCAAAGTTAATCCCCCCTTAAGAGGATTAACTTTGTGGCAAAAGAGAAACGTCAGTGACAACTACGTTTTCCCACTGACAATAAAAACCCTTGCCTCATCCCGGACTTAGGTTAGGGATCTCCTTTAGTTGCAGGAGATTCCTGCTTTCGCAGGAATGAGGAAGCTGGGGCTTTTCATGTAAATGCAGGGAGGCACGCTGAGGCACCTCCCCATATAGCTGGATTTATTTCTTTTTGGATTTCTTGCCGAAGTCTTTCAGCACGTCGGCAATCGTAGGAACGCCGATTTCCTGAAGTTCATACTGAACCTGGCAAGCGGGTTGTTTGATCTTGATTATGCGGCGCAGGTCGATAGGGGTGGCAATCACCACAGCATCACATTCGGTGTTGTTGATGGTCTTTTCCATATCCTTGATCTGTTGTGCGCTGTAACCCATGGCGGGAAGTAATACGCCGATTTCAGGATACTTTTCGAAGGTTTCCTTGATCTCGCCAACTGCCCATTCACGGGGATCCACGAGGTCGGCACAGCCATATTTTTCGGCAGCCACGACACCGGCACCATAGGTCATTTCACCGTGAGTGAGGGTTGGGCCATCTTCCACCACCAGCACGTTCTTGCCCAGAATCAGTTCGGGCTTGTCAACGAAGAGAGGTGAAGCAGCTTCGATGATAGTGGCTTTGGGATTCAGGGCACGCACGTTGGCGCGGACTTCGTTGATATCATCCATATCGGCACTGTCGATCTTGTTGATCACCACCACGTCCGCCATGTGAACATTGGTTTCGCCGGGATAATAGGAAATCTCGTCGCCGGGACGATGAGGATCCACCACTACGATACGGATCATATTGTCGCTGCTGTAGAAGGGGATATCGTTGTTACCGCCGTCCCAGATGATCACGTCAGCTTCTTTTTCGGCTTCACGGACGATGGCTTCATAGTCCACACCGGCATAGATAACGCTGCCCATCATGATGTGCGGCTCATATTCTTCCATTTCTTCGATGGTGCATTTGTGTTTCTTGAGGTCAGCAAGTTCGGCAAAGCGCTGAACTTTTTGCTTTACGAGGTCGCCATAAGGCATGGGATGGCGGATGGATACAACCTTCAGGCCTTTGGCTTTCAGGGCTTTCACAACCGCACGGGTAGTCTGGCTTTTACCGCAACCTGTGCGCACTGCACAGATGCTGACCAGGGGTTTCTTGGTTTTGATGGTGGTGTTATTGGCACCCATCAGCATGAAATCGGCACCCACAGCATTCACCAGAGAGGCCTTGTTCATCACCACTTCGTGGGGTTGATCGCTGTATGCGAAAACTACCAGGTCCACGTTGTGCTTCAGGATAAGGTCTTTCAGTTCGCTTTCGGGATGGATCTCGATACCCTTCGGATAGAGCTTTCCAGCTAAAGCCGCAGGATATTTCTTATCGTCGATTCCGGGGATCTGAGTGGCGGTGAAGGCTACAACTTCATAATCCTTGTTATCGCGGAAAAAGACGTTGAAATTGTGAAAGTCCCTACCGGCTGCACCCATAATGATGACTTTGCGTTTCATTAGAGAATCTCCTTGTATCTGTATTAGTTATGCTTGTCGTTTCACGGTTTAAATTAGGCTTTTAACGTCAAGGAAAATCTGAG
>CAZNGW010000124.1:0-3343 GCA_964572925.1 uncultured Candidatus Cloacimonas sp.
AAGCCCTTGGCGGAGAACTGATAGACCGTAAGTTTCTGATGGTATGCGAAGAAGCGATCCCTGTTGTGGCATATCGGTTTGATATTTAGGTGATGGAGTGATGAAGTAATGGAGTGATGAGGTGATGGAGTGATGAAGTGATGTGGAGTGGGGTGAGCGCTATCCATCCTCATTCCGGGCTTGACCCGGAATCTCCTTCGGGTTTTGGAGATTCCTGCTTCCGCAGGAATGAGGGGGTAGTAGTTCAGTAGCCAAAGCTCTAAGCCGGCCTCCATTAACCACTAACTATTAACTACTAACCAGAATCTCCTCCTTGCCAAATCCCCATTATTAGATATCATATCATTATAGTAGAATATAAAGGATAGCCCATAAATGCAACAAAAGATCAATCTCGGTATAGATGGCATGCACTGCGCTTCATGTAGTGCCAGGGTGGAAAATGCTTTGTCCAGGCTCCCCGGAGTAAGCTCCGCCCACGTTAATCTGGCTTTGGAAGAAGCTTCGATAAGTTTCGACGATAAGAAGCTGAAAGATACTGATTTCGCGGATACCATTTCCATGCTGGGCTTTTCGGTTCGGAAAGAGGAATTTCGTGATGAAAACGAACAGCTGATGCAAATGGAGCATGCCAGAAAGCGCATGCTGTTTTCCTGGCTGATCACGCTTGCCGTAGTTGTCTTTATGCTTCCCCACATGGTTTTCAGCACTACTATTCTGGGTCATAATGCTGATGCCTGGCTGATGTTTGTCTTAAGCCTCATTTCCATGTTGTTTCCTGCCAGAAATGTATATGTCTCAGCCTTCAAATCAATAAGAAGCGGTGGGGCAAATATGGATGTCCTGATCGCCCTGGGAACCATATCTGCACAGTTGGTTGCACCTTTGTCGCTGATCGTGAAAGGCTTATCTCCGCATGACTTTGCCGGCATTGCAGCCATGATCATCTCATTCCACCTGACAGGTAGATATCTGGAAGCCAAAGCACGTGGCAAAGCCTCTGAAGCCATTCGCAAACTGCTGAACCTTGGTGCTAAAACTGCGATAGTTTTAGTGGATGGCAAGGAAATTGAGATCCCGGTTCGCAAACTGCAGATCGGAGATGTATTCATAGTTAAACCTGGTACCAAGATAGCTACTGATGGTGTAGTAGTCAAGGGCAGCAGCTCCATCGACGAATCAATGGCAACCGGTGAATCGCTTCCAGTCTCCAGAACCCAAGGCGAAGGGGTTTTAGGCGCAACCCTGAATCTGGATGGCTATCTGGAAGTGAAAGCCACCAAAGTGGGCTCTGACACCTTTTTGGCACAGGTGATCAAACTGGTCAGCGAAGCGCAGCATTCCAAGGTTCCGATCCAGCTATTGGCAGATAAGGTTACCGCGGTTTTTGTGCCTGTGGTGCTTGTGCTGGCTATCAGTGTGTTTGCGGCTTGGATGGCATTTCCTCAATTCATGTCCGGAATTGCGGCTTTCATAACCTCAGTGTTGCCCTTACGGCTTCCCTCTACAGGGCTTTCGGCAGCGCTGTTTGCGGCAATTGCCACTTTGGTGATTGCCTGTCCCTGTGCCCTTGGATTGGCTACTCCTACAGCCTTGATGGTGGGAAGCGGCATGGGGGCAAACAGAGGTATCCTGATCCGCAATGGTGAAGCTTTACAGCGCATGCGCGATCTTAATACGATAGTGTTTGACAAAACTGGAACGCTAACTCATGGCAAGCCGGAAATGGTAAAGCAGATCAGTTTGATCGGAAGCGATAGAGAGAATCTGGCGATTGCTGCCAGTCTGGAAGGAGCTTCTGAGCATCCTTTGGCTGTAGCTATCAAGGCAGCAGCCAAGGATTTGACTTTGCCCGAAAGGCAGTCTTTTACGGCTTTGCCAGGACAGGGTATCAGTGGATCTGTAGAAGCTAAAAAATGCCTGATCGGTAGCCCTAAGTTTTTACAAGATAATTCTATAGATTTACAACTTCCTGAAAACTCCGATCTGCAGTATGCCACCATAATAGGGTTGGCAATTGATGATAAAATGACTGCCTGGTTCTTTCTGGCAGACACCGTCAAGCCGGAAGCTGCAGCTATAATAAAGAACCTGAAAGACAGAGGCATTGAGCCCTACATGCTAAGCGGGGACAGCAAAGCCAGTGCGAAAGCGATCGCAGACAAACTTGGCATTACACAGGTCATTGCAGAGGTTTTGCCCGCAGATAAGGCATTAATTGTGCGGCAGCTTCAGGATAAAGGACTCGTGGTTGGCATGGTGGGTGACGGAATCAACGATGCTCCGGCTTTGAAACAGGCGGACATTGGTTTTGCCATGGGATTGGGAACTGACATTGCCATAGAGTCCGCAGACATCACTCTCTTGCGCAGTGAGATAAGCCTGATTCCTCAAGCAATAGCCCTCTCAACAAAAACCTTTGCCAAGATCAAACAAAACCTGTTCTGGGCTTTCTTCTACAACCTGATTGCCATCCCTCTTGCTGCCTTTGGAATTCTGCATCCCGTGATCGCAGAGATCGCAATGGCGGGAAGTTCGGTAACCGTGGTTACCAATGCTAATCTACTAAAGAAAAGCAGACTGAATTAGATATCGGACATTGAATAAACATCCCTCATCCCGGGCTTGACCCGGGATCTCAATGGGTTCGGGAGATTCCTGCTTTCGCAGGAATGAGGCAAGTAGAGCAAGAATGAAGTAAAGGTTTATTAATTAAATAAATTCAGAGACAAGCCTAATCGCTGTTGTGATGCAGTTGGGACAATGTGCTTCAAAAACGCCATTATCTTTGGCATTTTGCCTTTGCTGAGGATCGCGGACATCCACATTCAGGATTTCCCGGCAATTCACCGGGCCAATTTGCTTTTCCCACATCGCAATGAATTGCAGGGTAAGCGCTTCAGTCTCAGCTTTCGCTTCGGGGCTATAGGCAGAAAACCCTCTTGCCAGGCCGAGAGCCATCAATGCACCGGTAAACGCTCCACAAGCTGCTCCCATCCGCATACCGCCCCCAAAGCAAGAAGCAACCAGCATAGCTTGCTTACAGTCCATGCCATAATCGGAGCTTATGGCAGAAAACACCGACTGAGCGCAATTGTAACCTGAGTAATAGAACTCAAGTGCAATTCTGGTTCTGTCTTGCAGTTTTCCATCACTAAGATTCATTTTATTTATAGTAATACAACACTTGGGGAACGTCTTCAGCCGATTCGCTAAGGGTGTAGTATCCTTTGCCTTTGGCATCCCAGCTAAGTCCTTCACCTTGGGGTTCCACTTTATAGGGCATCACTCTGGGCTTGTCTGAGAGCTTTAACACACCTGATTTGTCAAGCCTGGTCTTGTA
>CAZNGW010000125.1:0-3279 GCA_964572925.1 uncultured Candidatus Cloacimonas sp.
GATTACCTGCCCTTGAAGCATGTCGGCGCAAATTGGCGCGGTTTGTGCCCCTTCCACAATGACAGCAGCCCTTCGCTATACGTAAGTCAACCCAAGCAAATCTACAAGTGTTTTGCCTGCGGCAAAGCCGGTAATGTCTTTGGCTTTGTGCAGGATTATGAAAAACTCAGTTTTATCGAGTCAGTAAAAAAGCTGGCACAACGTGCAGGCATCACAATTCCGGAATATGAACGCACCAAAACCGTCTCCACGAAACGCGAGCAGCTGCTGCATATATATAAAAGCACTGCCGAGTTCTTTGCCGAAAGCCTTTTTGCCCATGGCCAGCAGGTGCTGGAATACCTGCAAAAGCGTTCATTTTCTCCTGAAACCGCCAAAGAATTGCAGCTCGGCTATGCCTTAAACAGCGAAAAAGTCCTCTTAAACCATCTGATGAAGGAAGGCCTGGCCGTAGCCTTGCTAAAGGACAGCGGTCTGTTTGGAAACTACTCCGGAAACCTGGTGGATCTCTTCCGCGATCGTTTGATGTTCCCGATCCACAATAGTTTCGGTGAGGTTATTGCGTTTGGCGGCAGGCTCCTGGAAGAAAAACCCGGAGTTGGCAAATACATCAATTCTCCCGGCACCGAGCTTTACACCAAGGGCAAAGAGCTTTATGGCCTGCACAAAACCAAATACAATATTGGAAAGGCTGGTTCTGCTCTGGTTTGTGAAGGCTATTTCGACTTTCTCCGGCTTTTTGAGAGTGGCTTCAACAATTCCGTTGCCAGCTTGGGAACCGCGCTTACCGAAGACCAGATCATGCTGCTCAAACGCTTTACCAATCATGCAGTGATGCTTTACGACGGTGATGGCGCTGGCATCAAAGCAGCCGTTCGGGGTGGTTTACTATGCCTGTCCCGCGGGATGGATGTGTCGGTTGCCATGCTGCCTGAGGGAGAAGATCCCGATTCCTACATTCTGGCAGAAGGTAAGGACACCCTGAAAGACTTGATCACCAGTGCCCCAAACCTTATTTCATTCCTGGCCAAAGACCCGCGTCCGGAACAGCCTGTAGCCGAACGCATCGAAATCCTGCTGGATGCTCTGCGCAACCTGAAAGACCTGATCAAACGCGAACTGCTGGTAAAAGAGATATCCGAAGCTTTTGGCATCTCTGAAACTGCCCTGAACAGCAAGCTGCACCGAACATCCCCAATCCCCCAATCACCAGTAAATACCAAGCCTGTTACAGCCAAAACGCGGGAAAACAGTGAAGAGCGCGATTTCCTGATTTTGGCGCTTAAGGACTTTGAATCATATAAACTTCTTGCAAGCGAAGTAAATCAGAGTTATTTTAGTAATAGGCTTTACCGGAATCTCTTTAACTATCTTGTGTCGCTAAGCCTGACGGCCGGGGAATATAATCCTGCGGCACTATTGAATAATATTGAAAATAATGAAATAAAGGAAAGCTTGGCAGAACTTCTGTTCGAGGACGGCCAGCATATGCGCTTTGAAGACTGCCTGTCCGGCATACGCATCCGTAAGGTCCAAAGGGATCTGGAAGAATTGGATCGCGCCATTGTCAAAGACCCAAATAACCTGGAACTCCTCAAACAGAAGGAAAAGCTTGCTCACAGCTACCGTCGCATGACCCGCAAGGTCGTTAACAAAGTCCTTTTCTGAAGGGCATTTGCCTTAAGGAGCATTGATGATTACCTATAACGAATGTTTGAAGAAACTGGTGGAACTCGGAAAAGAATCCGGATACATCACCTTTAAACAAATCAACGATATTTTGCCCAGTAGTCCCTTTTTCCTGGACAAGGTGGATGATATTATCTTCGACCTGTCGCAGGATGGCATCGAAATTATCGACGAAACCGAAAAGCGCATCACCAAAGGTGGTGCTGCCATCCGCAAACCAGCTGCGCCCAAAAAGTTTAAAACCAAACGCTACTACGATGATCCGGTTAGGATGTATCTGCGCGAAATGGGACGCGTGCCGTTACTTGACCGCGAAGGCGAAGTCCGCGTGGCAAAGAAGATCGAAACTTATCAGAAAATGATTAACCAAAACGTGTTCCAAAGCGGCAGCACCCTACGCGAAATGTATAACTTCCTGCATCGCTTTCGGGAACGCAGAGTCAGGCTCGATCAGATCTTCAAAGTGGATATCGGCACTTGGATCGACAAAAACCAGGACGTGAAGATCATCGATAAATTCAAGGAAATCCTCAAAGAAAACGAAGTTAACCTGGAGAAAGTGGGCACCATCCTCGATAACTGCGATTTCGACGAAACCGGCACCGCCAACCGCCAGGAAGAGATCGACGATATCCGCAACCTGATCATCAATACCTTCATGCAGCTTGCCTACAACGACAAATTGATCAAACGCATGGTTTACCGCATCCGCAGCCTCGTGGAACGCATCGAGGAAAGCTACGACAGCATCACCGAACTTACCCGCATCAAACGTTATACCATCGACGAGATTTGCACCTATGGCCGACGCGCCAAGAAAAGCGATGAGGACTTTGAAGAAGTCCAGACTGAAACGGGAATTGATCCCAATATTTTCGTGGAAACCCTTCGCAAGATCAAAAACGCCCGCCGTAAAATCCGCCGCGTGGAACTGGAAACCAAGATGACCGGCAACGAACTGGTTTTCCTGCTGCGCGAAATCGAACGCGCCGAACGCAACAAGGAAAAAGCCCAGAACGAAATGATCGAGGCCAACGTCCGTTTGGTGATCAGCATTGCCAAACGCTACAACAATCGCGGCCTGGAGTTTTTGGATCTGATCCAGGAAGGCAATACCGGCTTGATGCGAGCCGTGGAAAAATACGACTATCGCAAGGGCTATAAATTCAGCACCTATGCCACCTGGTGGATCAGGCAAGCCATAACCCGCGCCATTGCCGACCAGGCCAGAACCATCCGCATCCCGGTGCACATGATCGAAAGTATCAACAAGATTAACCGCACCAGTAGAAGACTGATGCAGAAACTTGGCCGTGACCCATATCCGGAAGAGATTTCCGAGGTGCTGGATATGCCGGTGGACAAGATCAAAAACATCCTTTCCATCAGCAAAGAGCCGGTTTCGCTGGATAAGCCCATCGGCCACGACAGCGAAGACAGCATCCTGGGCGACTTTATCGAGGATAGAACCATCATTTCGCCAGAACGCCTGGCTGAGCGTAGCCTACTGAAGAAACAGGTGGACGAAGTGCTTAAAACTCTCACTACCAGAGAGGAACGTGTTATCAGACTACGCTTTGGCATCGACGA
>CAZNGW010000126.1:0-3032 GCA_964572925.1 uncultured Candidatus Cloacimonas sp.
CCCTCCCGTGTGCAGGGCGGAGTTTTCCCGGAACCCTCCCGGATGGCGATCCGGGTGGGTTCCGGGTGGGTTCCGGGTGGCATAGGGGTGGCTTTGGGGTGGCAAGGAAGGTAGGTCAAGTAGGCTTATAGAAAAACTGTGAATTTAGCTTGACATAAATTATTATTCCTGAAACAATGTATAAATAGCTTAGGAGGAAAAAAATGAGTATTGGAAAGACACTTGATCGGCTGATCTGCCTTGTTTTGATCGGCAGTATCCTGAATTCCTGTGCCAAATATGCATATTTCAATGTTCCTAAAAGTCCGGTGCCGGATTTTGAAGGAAGAATCTTAAAACTGAATTTCCCCGAGAAACCTTTGGATGCGTATTATTTCAGCGACCTCTCCTATGCCAATGAGCAAATCAGTGGAACTCTGATAAAAAGCACCATCGCGGCAACTCCCCGCAGTAAATACATTTACAATGTGTTTTTAAATCCGGGAGCCGCTATCCCCGATTCACTACCTGCAGAATATCAGCTTCCTCTGGAGCGGATAGGCAGAATGGAGGTCTATGACCTGGATCTGGGGCGAACGATCATTGCTTCAACGTTGCTTTTTACGGGGGTTAGCGTTATCCTGTCTGCCATCCTTATCGTGATAGTCATGCTCACCAAGGAATCCTGTCCTTTTGTTTATGCCTACAATGGCAGCGAATTTGAATTCACCGGTGAGATATACAGCGGAGCGATCTTCCCCAATCTGGAACGGGACGACTTTATGCCTTTGCCAAACCTGCAACCCAGAGAAAGGCAGTATCAATTGAAAATGGACAACCTGGCTGAGGAGATCCAATTTACCAATCTTACTGAGCTGCAGGTAGTCGATCACCCCAAGGGGACAAGACTGCTGGTTGATCGCCAAGGAACCTTCCACACGATAACAGATCCTGTTATGCCTCTGGCTGCGTTAGCCGGCAGCGGAGAAGATGCCTTGCCATTAGTCTCCAAGCAAGACGAGCTAAGCTACAGGGGAGACGAAACCCAAGATCCCAAACACAGCATGGACGCTTTACATCTGAAGTTCGCTGCACCAAAGAACAAAGCCAATGCCAGGCTGATCCTTAAAGCGCGCAATTCCATCTGGCTGGATTACACCTTAGGCCAGTTTCTGGATATGTTTGGTAATCGCTATGACAGATGGTATGCACGCCAATCCAAACCGGATAAAAGCCTGGACAAGGATTGGGCTCTCCAGCAAGGAATTCCGCTTTCCGTATTTGTGAAGCAGGATGGTGGGTGGAAATATCTGGATCATTTTCCTGTAGTAGGCCCGACTGCCGATCGGGAAATGGTGCTGCCCCTTGACTTAAGTAGCATAAAAGATAGCGTTATAGAGCTGAAACTGCAGTGCGGAACAAGATTTTGGGAGATCGATTATGTGGCTTTGGATACCTCAGTTGCTCAGCCGGTCTTCAGCCAGAAAGTGCCCTTGCAAAAAGCCGAAACCGCTGAAGGCAAGGACGTAACCAGACTACTGACAAAAACCGATAAAAGGTATTTTGTGCAACCCAAAGTAGGTGACAGTGCGATCCTGAGTTTCGCAGTTCCCCAAGCTACACAAGGCTATGAACGCTCAGTTTTCCTGCATAGCCGCGGGCATTACAAGGTGATCCGGAAAGCCAAGGGCGAGCCAGACATTACCACCTTGGAGCAGTTCCGCCAAGCAGGCAAATTCGCAGAGTTTTCACGCCGCAATTATCTGGAATTCATGGCCAGGTATGTACAAAAAAGATAGCCTATGAAGCTGAGCAATCCACGCTATCCCTTTGCCTGTTCGCTGGTCTGCGGCCGAAGCAGCAATATTGTAAAGAAGGCCTTCCGCTTATACGTATTGGGAATGGCCTGGCGCGCCTATCACAATCCATTTTTAGCACGAAAAGTGCTAAATGATTTGATATCCCTCAAAAGAAACCTGGTGGGAAGTTTGGACAATCTGAAATGGCTGAAATCCGGCGGCCGGTATTTTTGGAATATCAGTTCCCCAGGCTGGCCATCCAAAGCATTTAACGGCTTCCTCCTGCACGAAATGAACCGATTGCTTCCCATACCGCTAAGCCGGAATCGCTATCAAACTCTGATCTTCTCCCTCACCAGCTGTTGCCCGTTGAACTGTGAACATTGCTATGAAAACAGCAATCTGACCTCAACTGAATCCCTTGGTTTCGATGATTTGCGGCAGATACTTTTTCGCTTTCAGGAACTGGGAGTAAGCAATATTGAATTCAGTGGCGGAGAACCGCTTCAACGCTTTGAAGATTTGCTGAAACTGCTGCAATGTGCCAATCCCGGAACAGATTTCTGGATACTTACTTCAGGATTCGGGCTTGAATTGCGCAAGGCCTGGGCTCTCAAAAAAGCTGGCCTGACGGGATTGGTGATCAGCCTGGATCACTTTGATGAAGCTGAACACAATCGCTTCAGAGGCAACCCACATTCCTACGAATGGGTCTGGAAAGCAGCGAAAAATGCGCAGAGCGTTGGCCTGATAGTTGCATTGTCTCTTTGCGTTACCAGGGAGTTTTTAAGTGAGGAAAACCTGGACAAATACCTGCAGCTTGCGATGGAAAAAGGCGTAAATCTGATCAGGATCCTGGAGCCACGTGAAGTGGGGCGTTACCAGGGACAAAACGTTGAACTTAACGAAACGGAGCTGGATATTCTGGACGGTTGGTATCTAAAGGTCAGTAATGATCCGGCTTATAGAAGCTATCCCATCCTGGACTATCTGGCATATTATCAACGCCGTAGCGGTTGCTTTGGGGGTGATCGCTATCTCTACATAGATTCCCAGGGTGCCCTGCATGCCTGTCCATTTTGCCAGAAAGCCGTTGGATCGGCTCTGGATAAGGATTTGGAACCGTTACTGGCAAGCTTGCAAGAGACCGGTTGCCATAAATATCCCAAGTTCGGTTCTGCGAAAGGAAACTAATTGACTTTGTATAGGGAACTCAAATGAAACTTATTATCAGTGCACTTATCTCTAATTCCT
>CAZNGW010000127.1:0-3019 GCA_964572925.1 uncultured Candidatus Cloacimonas sp.
TCGTCTCCGCTTTCGGAATGCCTGTGTCCCGCAGGCAAGGCTATGCCTTCGTCTCGAAGGCTTTTCAACCGGCAAGATGCCGGTTCCACCCTTCCCGTCAGAGACGGGATTTCCCAAGCCGATTTGCTAATTGCCGGAGGGATAATAGATTAGGGGGACTTCCACTCTCTGAGTTGGAATTCCCGTCTCAGTGGAATTCCCGTCTCTGTGGAATTCCCGTCTCTGACGGGAAAGGCTTAAAGGGTCTCTGACCCTTTGTTACAACCGGTCTGAGACCGGTTTAACCTTGCCTGTGAGACACAGGCATTCCTGATGCTTCCTTCTTCCTTCCTCACCCTGTTCCCCATCACCCTACGGACAGCTAAACCCCTCCTGATGAATGCTTTGGAGGGATTCAGGTGGCTGTGTTTATGCCTGAAACAGGGTGAGCAAGGAAGGAGAGAGGTATGCTAGCTAATTCTGATAAATCGGATAAATAGCAGGCGTTTCCCAACTCCTCACACCCTTCATCAGATTCTGCGAATCAGAGAAGGGTGTTATTTATCATATTTATCAGTGTTATGTTATAAAAAGGTTACATCTATATACCCATAATAGAGTTGGAATATCCAAACCCAGGGGATATCCGATTCAGATTTTTTTCCGACTTCCACAGACTGACAGGATATCCCCTCATTATCACGAATACATTTGATTAGCAGAGGGAAGCAAATGATAAACCATAGTTGGTTTGTAAGTCCCTTGACTATTAACGATTTCTGATCTTATGGCTCTTTGGTCGATAAGATTACCAATGGATTCTTTCAGGTCTTTACTCTTGATGCGCAGGGCATTCATGATATTACTATGAGTGTCTTGGTTTTCAGGCTGTTTAGAAAGGTGTTTAATGATCCGCCTTTCGTTTATCCAGGCTCCCCCCTCCGAGATTATGGTCAGCATGGGACGGGCATTTTCCAGGTAGTAATGGCATAGATACAAAGCCTGTTCCACAGTTTCACGGCTAACTTTCAGCCCGGAAAAATAATCCAAAACAGGACGGGAGGGAACCAAAGACAGCTTCGCAAGATTATCGCCTATTTCCGGATTAAAGCCAGCCAGAGACTCTTCCGGGTTTTCCGGTGTTTTTCCTCGCTCAAGCGCTTTTGCCAAATCCAAATGATTTTCCATCAAAGTGATGATGATTACCAGAGAGCAAAAAACGTTGTTGTAAATGCGAGTGGCATAAGCAAGCAAGGCTTCGTCCTCTTTTTCCAGAATTTCGTTCAGAATTCTGTCGTGCTCGTTTAACCATAAAGCCCGTAGTTCACGGCTAAGGCGTATTTTCTGGCTGCCGGGGATATTGCGGAAAACTTTGAAGATGCTATCGTAACCATATAATTCTGAGTATGATAGTTCTTGCTCATCCAAGCTGGAACAGATCCGCTTTCCCTCTTCCTTGATCAGGCAAAAGATGAATCGTTGCAAGAAACCCGAATCCTGTTCTGCCGCATTTTGGAACCCGCCCAGAATCCAACCTTCGGTTGATGCACCGGATATACTGATTGCGGGATTGATTATCCGCTCCGTGCGTTCCATATTGCAAATAGTCTTGCTGTCTCCATCGTAAAGGCTGGTGAGATTCTCTTTCATGCCCATATTATAGCTTTGGGCTGTGCTTTTAAGCAACGAGCCGAACTCATGGAACTCCAACAAGCGAACCGGATTTACCGCCAGGAGTGATACCAGTTTTGCGTTGGTCACATTGCTGATGATCAGTTCATTAACCATTCTCTCCTGAGCTTCCAGTTTCTTAAGCGAATTCTGATAAGGTAGAAGGGTTCGATTCGCCAAACGCAGGCAGGTGGACTTGCGGCTGACCGAGCTTTTACCTACCAACACAGACCAGATTTGACAATAATGGTTTTTCCCGTTGCCGCGGATGGATACTCTATTTCCAATGTTTACTGCTGCCACTGGCAGAAAAGCCGTGATTAATGCCCCGGGGACGGCATCCGTATGCTGGCTTGCAATGGCGAGGTAATTCTGTAGGAAGGGCGGAAGTTTGGCTATGTCCAGAGGGACGGATTTCTCTTTGCCGATTGTGTGGAAATAGCTGTCGGCAAGCTTGTCCAGCTCGGCGGTAGATAGTGGCTGCCTGGTGGTTTCGAGGGTGGGACACTGCATTTTCTCTCCTTTGTGTCCAGCCCGAAGAGCCTAAACCCTCCGGGCTGAGCACAGGCTAAGGTTATAGCGTTATGCCGTATTTCTGGGCAACAAAGAACAGGCTTGCCAGGCTTACCCGGTTTACACTGTGGAAGCTGCGCCAGTGAGCATCTATGGTTCTTTCAGTATCATTGTAGTTGGGGTTACTGAGGAAATAATCCCACAAGTACTTGCCTTGCTCACCAAAACGAGCATAGATAGCCATACCGACCTTGATCCAGTCTTGATAATCGATGCGGATTTGGGAAAGAACAGCTACAATGTTCTGCGCTTTCAGCCAGTCGTCATTTCCACTGTCCAGAAAGATGCGTGCATCCCTGGCAGGCAAGACGTTATGATTAACTTCCTTAAATCGATAAATGGCATCCATCAAAGGAATAAGGTCTTGGGGATCGTAGTCCAGAAGGTATATAGTTGGTTGTATTTCCCAAAAATACTCACCGTAGTTTTCGATGCGAGTCTTAGGAGCTATTACTCCTGCGTTGTTTTCCCTGACATCCACTCCCAGAGCTTTATTCACTGTAGTTAGAGATTGGAGATTGTAACGCTGTTTCCAGAAAGCCGCGTGTTTATTGGTTAGATAGATATGGCAGCCCCGTGGCGTATAAGCCCTGGGTTTATGATCGAGGGCACCATGTATCAGTTCTGCATCCAGAATCCTGAAGTCCTCAGCAGCCATATCAAAATCAAGAACAAAAAAATTGGAATCGCCTCCGGTTTTGAGGAAGATGCCATTGTGTTTTTCAGAAAAATCTTCTGAACTGAAGGAATTCTGATTCCAATGATTAGGAAATTTGATTCGCTTTTTTTGTCCGTC
>CAZNGW010000128.1:0-2907 GCA_964572925.1 uncultured Candidatus Cloacimonas sp.
CTATCTTTGCGTTTACCACTATTTTCAAAGACGAAAAGGACTCATAGCCTGGCTTAGATCTCCGTTTTCGCATGAGTCCTTTCTGCCAATATGTATAGTGGAAAAAGCACAGAAGAGCCTGCAGAAATGACTCCTGACTGAACTTGCGGTTCCCCTCGCCCTTGAGGGGAGAGGGGACAGGGGTGAGGGTGTGAAAGCAGTAAAAAAAACTAAGCCTGAATTCTTAATTCTCCACGCGCAGTCCCTTAGCCATCCCAACTTTAGAAAACCAGGATTTGATCATATCCAAACAAACTCAAGTTCAAACCCTCAAACTCGAAAAACCTTCTCCATTGACACAATTCCAACGCTCCGAAACTTGGATTTTTCAAGGAGCAGATTTGAAACTAAAAAACCTCAGCCCAGTGGAATACCGCAGCACGATTTTGTTGCTGAGCGCGGCTCTGTTCAACGGAGTGGTGCAAAGTCTCGGGCAAACTCAGGATATTATTGCCCGCAAGGCGTTGCACGCCATGGATTGGCAATTGATGGTGATGACCATGATCTGGCCGATTTCCAATCTGTTTTCCATCTGGTGGGGCAGGATTTTTGAGCAAAGCTGTCATAAATCGCGCTATTTCATCCTTGCGGGGATTGTCGGGCGTCTCAGTCTTATTTATGCCCTCTGGCTTAGCACCATGAATGAATATCTGCTCTTGCTGGGACTTGTCTTTGGGGCAAATTCCCTGCTAATTCCTGCTCAGAACAGCATTTTCCAGAAAAACATCAAGGTTACCCGCCGGGCCAGGGTTTTTGGCTACACCATGTCGCTGGGGATGTTGGTTTCGGTGCTTTTTACCTATGGAGCCGGCAGGTTGCTGGATATCAATGAGCTTTCGTTTCGCTGGATTCTGATTGCCACTGGATTTTGTGGTTTTATTAGTTGTGCCGTACTCTCGTTGATCCGGATTCAGGATCCGTCAGAACCCCGCGATTGCCCTAAGATCCAATGGCGAAAACAGCTTTTCGACCCGATCAAAAACACCCTGGAATTGCTGAAAAAGAACAAACCCTTTGCTGCCTTTGAGCGTAGTTTTTCCATCTATGGTATGGGTTTTATCATGATGCAGCCGATAATTCCGATCTATCTGGTGGACAAACTCCATCTTAGCTATACCAGCAATTTCCTGGCCAAAGGCGTTTTATCCCAAGTTGGAATGCTGTTCCTTTCTCCTCTCATCGGAAAGATCCACGACCGCATGCATCCCTTCAAATTCATCAGTCGTAGTTTTGCCCTGTTAATGGTGTTTCCTCTTCTCTTCATCAGTTCAACGCTTTGGATCGGAACGGGGGTATGGCCGGTGGTGATCGTTTTTGTATCCTATTTCATCTTTGGAGTGGCGATGACTGCGGTAAACGTTGCCTGGAATATGGGTTCCATCTTTTTTGCAGGTGAAGAGGATGCCTCCATCTATCAAAGCGTGCATGTAACCATGACTGGAATTCGTGGTTTGATAGCTCCGGTTCTGGGTTTTACCCTCTTGAAACTTCTGGGGATCACGGCTGTTTTCCTGGTGGCCGCTGGGTTTTTAGGGCTTGCATCCCTGATCAGTTGGCGTGATCATCAAGTTATGTCCCGGCAAAGCAAATAGCTTAACAGTTCCGACCTTCCTTGCTCCCACCTTTCTTGCCTCCCGAATACCACTGGTGTGCCACCCGAATGCCACGCGGATCACATTAGCGAGGATAACGGGAGATAAAGGCGTGGGAAATGAGAGGGGAGGAAGGAGGGAGCATACAGTGATCCTTGCAGATCCGTGTTCCCACTATTGGTAGTGGCTTGGCACCTCATCCCGGCTTGACCCGGGATCTCCTTTAGTTGCATGAGATTCCTGCCCTTCCTTTCGCAAGGGACATCTTTCGCAGGAATGTGTAAACAGAAAATGCTTAGTAATGAAAATCCTTGTTGATCCGTGCAAATCCGTGTTCCTATTCCCACTCCAAAAAAAGAACCCCGGAGTTTTCACCCCGGGGTTCATATAACTCGCTAACCGGAAAACCGGTTAACCTGCTAACTTATTTTACAATAACCATCTTCTTGGTCATGTTCATGGAAGGAGTGCTCAGTTTGTAGAAGTAGATACCGCTTCCGCAAACGTTGCCTTTGCTGTCCTTACCATTCCAGTTCAGGTTGTTCAGGCCTTCCTTCACGGTGTAGGTCTTCACTACCTGGCCAAGGACGTTGTAAACGGTTACTTGTCCGGTTTCGCCGGCTTTCACGTTCACTTCGATGGTGGTGCCAGTATTGGCTCTGAAGGGGTTGGGATAAGCATTACGCATGGTGGTGTATTCAGGAAGCACTGGAGGTACTTCGCCTTCAACCAGAACACTGGTCGGGCCGAAGAAGGTGCTGTGACCCATGTCAACGCTTTCCAGCCAGTAGTAATAGGTGCTGCCAATAGCTACTTCCTGGTCAACCACGTTGTAGGTCTGGGTGGTGGAGGTGTTGGTGGCAGGAATCATGACAGGAGTGATATTTTGGGCACTGGCCTGATCACTGGTTTCGCTGCGATACACTCTGTAACCAAGCAGACCGGTTTCGGATTGGGAAACCCAGGTAAGCTTAACGAAGTTCTGAGCGGTAAGAGTGGCGGCAAAGTAGCTCAATTCCACGGGCAAGGTCATGGATTCATCATCGTCCAGGGTAATTACAAGCGGAGCTTTGGCGCCGAAATCGACGTTCATGAAGGTGTAGGTATCCAGCATGATGGGACCGGAAGCCAACATCGGAGTGGTATTGATGTAGGCATACCAGGGATAGCCATAACCGACGGGTTTGGTTACTACTACATCCCACACACCGGAAGCGGCGATGGTATAAATGACAGCAGCTTGTCCGGCATCAGTTCCGGGCATGCCATTGTCTCC
>CAZNGW010000129.1:0-2905 GCA_964572925.1 uncultured Candidatus Cloacimonas sp.
GCAAAGCTGTTATTTACTGCATCAGTAGCAGTATCAATGCGGCTCAGGGTGCGGGACTGAGAATTTACCACATACAGCACCTCCGCCCGGGCCATGGAGAAGAACAGCAGCATAATTGCCAGTGCCAGGGCTTCCAGAAGAATGCCGTGCAACTTAATATTCATCATTATTCTATCCTCATCTTCATATCTTAATACCTTGATCTCAGTTTCTCTGTGTTTCAAAAATGCATCTCTGCTTTTCTCGGTTCATCTCTGCTTTTCTCTGTGTTGAAATATTCTTTCTGCGGCTATGCTTCCGCCGGTACTTAGGGTGAGGTTGGTTTGCCAGTTGAAACCGGGCTGCGGAGTGTAAGCATAGATTTCATAACGCTTATTCAACAGATTATTCGCTTTAAAATCAAGCTGGATGGTGCAAAATGGCAGGTTAACTGCTTTAAAGGCAACGGCATCCAGCGTGGCAAATGAAGGCAAGGCTTTGATCAGGTTATCGGGAGTGCTATATTGTTTTCCGGTATAGTTATAGCTAACCGTTATGCCCTGTCTGGCGTTACCCAGGTTCAGTTTAAGCGCTGCCTTTTGTTGAGGCGTATAGGTCAGCTTCCTGTTATAGCTCGGACTAGGGCTTCCATCAGAATTTAAGGATAGGTCAACGGCATCGGTATAGGTAAGGATTCCGCCGAGGCTGAGGAAACTAAGCAAATCCATCCGGCTTTCCGCCTCCCAGTTTACCAGATCGGCTTTCCCCACGTTGAATGGTCTCCAGCTTAAGCCATTAAGGTAATATTGTCTCCACTGGATCAGGTCTTCCACACGATTATGGTAATAGGCAAACCTTAGTTTGAGCCGGGAAAGCTTCAACTCCCAATAGACACTATATCCAAATGAGCTTTCGCTTTTCAGGTTTGGATTGCCCTGGGTTTCGCTGTCGCCGATCCAATACATGTCAAACAGCGAAGGCTGTGAAAACGCCGTTCCGAGATATGCTCCCAATTTCAGTTCCTCAGCATAGGGTAAAAATAATTCCTGTTCGAGCCTCCAGCTTGGGTGAAGTTTCTGATCGCTGTAATCTGCTCTGAATGCTGCCTGCAGTTTCGATTCTGCATAGAAAGGAAAAAAACTGTTTTGGGCAGAAAGTGCCAAAGCTGAGTTTTCCCTGCTGCCTTTGACTACTGTTCCTGTCTGGTAGTTTTGAAACCTGTAGTAGATCCTGCTGAATTCGGTGCTTCCAGAAAGTTTGAGGGTTCCCGGGCTGTAACTGCTTCCGGCTCTTAGTCCCCTATTATGTTGCAGTTGAGCGTAGTGTGTCCTTGCAGTGGGATTGGTGGATTCCAGGTTTGTATAGGTGCTTTGGTCGGTGTTCTGCCAAAGCAACACATCAGTAGTAAGTTCACTTCCTGAGAATCCGGTTCTGAGACTCTGCTGGAAATAATTCCCCGTCAAGCCGGCATTGTCATAAAGCTCCAAAAAGCTGATGGGACCAGGCAGTTGGCGCACAAAGGAACCTGCATTCAAGCTATAGTCCAACCGGTATTTCTGGCTCAGTAAACTACTTTTCAAGTAGATGCTATCAGATGTCTTACGGTTGTGAAGTCGCTTCAGGCCTGGCTCCAGGTTCCAGAAGGCAGGTGTGTCATATCCAAAGTCATTCTTTGCGGTTTGGTGGCTGTACTGCGCATTCAACGCATAGCGTGGCCGGCTGAAAGCAAAGGCATAGGACTGCTTGTAAAGCCCAAAGGAACCCGTTGACAGGCTTAGGCTTAGAGCCGGATAGCTTTGGACTTCAGCTGCTTTACTGTGTAGATTGATTATGCCTCCAATCGCTGCAGAACCGCCATAGACAGAAGAACTGCCTTTGGTAACTTCGACGTGGCTGATCTGTCCCCAAGGGATTTTACTCAAGTCAAAGTCCTCCCCTCCGGGATTTAACACTACCCCATCCAGCATGATCAAAGCATGACGGCTGAAACTGCCAAGCAGGGAAATGGTTTGGCGTTCACCGCTTAGCCTGAGGTCCGAAGTGCTAAAGGCGGTGCTTTGCAGCAGCAAATCTGCGCTGCTTTCCACTCTGGCATTGGTGTCGGGATGGATAAGATCGGCATTCAAAGAAGGGATCAGGGTTTTATATTCCATGGCTGTTACCCACACGGTAGGCAGGATGATCTGACTGGAGGTAAGAACAATCGGAGAACTGAAGCTATTGCGGTTAAAGGCAATGGAGGTATAGCCCAGGCGGGAAACATAGATGCTGTCAGCTTCTGTTCTAAGGGCGAAGCTGCCGTCAGCGGCACTGTAGACCACAGTCTGTTTATCGCTGATCGCTGCTCCGGAAATGGCTTTTCCCTGTTCGTCGATCAGCTTTCCCTTGAGGGCGAATAAATCCGAGACAGCAGCCCAACAAATGATAAACAGCAGAAAAACCGCCCTGCTTGCCTGAAAATGGTTTGTCATGGGTGTTCACCTCTTATGTTTTATGTGACTTGAGATGAACGTTTTGGATATAGCCCATACTCCGTAGGCTTGGCTTGTCCCAACTTGTGGCAGGTTTCCTGGCTTGCAGCGGTTGGCTAATAAACCATTGAAGATGTCTTCCCGGTTTCCCAGTGACGTCTTGTTACCTTAGTGCTGCGAACAGTGGCGGAGACCGCTTTCGCTTCTAACGAAATTCCCTATTACCTTTTTAAAAAAAGCACCATCAAGTCACGAGCTAAGCTTTTCAAACCCGTGATTTGAGTCAATACATTTTTCTGCTCACCGAAGACTGGACTATCAGCTATCTAAAAGGAATGAAACAAGATAGAATCAAGTAATGAGAAAATTTTGCCCAAAGTCATTACTATCCATTACAGTTCACAGGCATTCCCCCAAAAAATCGGATGTTGATAACTGTATTAAGCAGTAATACA
>CAZNGW010000130.1:0-2808 GCA_964572925.1 uncultured Candidatus Cloacimonas sp.
CAGAGTTGACAGGCTGGAAGTCTATCATAGATTACATAAGGATCGATCATGTTACCGTTTTATCCGTCAACCCCGTGTAACCATTCCCTCACAACCCCAAGCCCGAAAACGGGCATATATCCTTATTCTGGTATGGCAATCCCATGCTTGATGATTTTGCGTTCCACCACCTTGCGGTCGACCCTCAACAGCCTGGCAGCTTTCACTCTGTTGTAGTTGCTCGCTTTCAGTGCTCTGACCAACAGGTCGCGTTCCACCTCCTCCAAAGGCAGGATTGCCTCTCCCAATGCTGTTTCCGGTCTGGCCAGGGGAATATTGAAGTGCTCCAGGCTCAGGGTGGAACTGTCGGTAACCAGAATAGCCCTTTCCACCATGTTTTTCAGTTCTCTCACGTTTCCCGGAAAGTCGTATTCCATAAGGTTATCCAGTACCTCATTCCCAACCCGGTTGATCTTTTTATTCAGGGATTTGGATGCCATAACCAGAAAATGCTTCATTAACAGCGGAATATCTTCCTTGCGTTCTCGCAGCGGAGGAATGTTTATCACGAAAATAGCCAGACGGTGAAAGAGATCGCGGCGAAAATCCCCGCTGTCTATCCTGTCCGTGAGGTTCAGGTTGGTAGCACTGATGATTCGCACGTCAAAGGGGATTTCCCGATGTGCTCCCACCCGCACGATGCAGCGCTCTTCCAATGCCCGTAGCAGCTTGGCTTGTTGATCGAAAGACAGAGTTCCGATTTCATCCAGAAACAAGGTGCTGTGATTGGCGATCTCAAACCAGCCTGGCTTGGCAGTTGTTGCCCCTGTAAAGGCATCTTTTTCGTGCCCAAAGAACTGGCTTTCAAACAAAGTTTCGGTAATTGCAGAGCAGTTTACCGCATAGAAATGCTGTTTCCCCCTGTGGCTTGATTGATGGATACTGCGGGCTACGATCTCCTTTCCGGTTCCGGTTTCGCCGGTTATAAGCACATTGGTGTTTTCAGATTTTGCTACCATTGAGATCATTTTGCTTACGTTTTTCATAATCTCGCTGCGTCCGATCAGGATGCTGCCGATATTACGGATAAGCTCTTCGCTGACAAAGTTATAGCGAATCTCACTCGCATTCAGTTGCTTTATTGTTGCTTCCAACTTGTTTTTCTGCTCTTCGATCTCACGGTTTTTGTTTTCCAACTCGATGTTCTTCAGCCTGTAAATCTCAGCTTCCTTTTCTTTCTTCTCAGTTTCGTAGCGGGTTTGCATTTCGGCGATCCTGTCCAGGTTTTCCTGCCTGTGCTGCTCGGTCAGTAAACGGTTATATTCTTTCAGGTTTTGGCAGGCAGCCAATAAATCTCCCTGTCCTTCATTGATCTCAGCCCTCACCAGATACAGATCGGGTTTCAGATTTGTATAATTGTGTTCATCGATTATTTTCAATGCCATTTCAGTGTAGTCCCAAGCTTCCTGAAATTGGTTTTGCCGGGTATGGCATACAGCCAGTCTTTGATAAATCCTGCTGCGATTAAGTTTGTTCTGGGTATGCAGATTCACTTCCAGCGCTTCCCTGGCATATACTATTGAGGTTAGATAATCTTGGAGCTTATCTTGGTAAATCAGCGAGATGTTTTCCAGCAAAGTGTCCAATCCGCTCATATCTTCAATCTCCAGCTTCAACTGTCTGGCTTCCAGCATATAACCGAGAGCTTTTTCATGCTCACCTTTGTCCAGGTAGTAGTTACCGATATTATTCAAACACAAGGGAATGCTTTGTTTATCACCGCTGTTTCGGTAGTATCCCAAGGCTTTCTCGGAATATACCAAAGCCTCTTCGTCCTTACCCAGTTCGCGGTAAAAAACCCCAAGATTTAGCCAGTTGGTGGCAATCCCTGCTTCATCACCCAGCTCCTCCCTGATCTTCATCGATTCCAGGATGGTTTCTATAGCCTTTTCAAGGTTGCCCAAGCTGCCGTAGATTGAGGCAAGGTTGTTTTTCTCCTGGGCTACCTTCGACAGTTGCTTTTGATCTTCGTAGTAGGCTATGCATTCCAGCTTGATTTGTATAGCTTCGTTCAGTTTTCCTTCACTGAACAGCATATTGGCATAATTGCATTTCACCATGTGGAGCAACGGCAAATTATCGGTTTTATCAAAGATGTTCAAGGCTTTCTTCATGTAAAAAAGGCTTTTATCCTGCTGGCCAAGATGGCTGTAGGCTCCGGAAAGATTCATACAGACGCCTGCGATATTGTCTGGTTTGCCCATTTTTTCGCTTAGCTGCAGAGCCGTATGGAAATCCTGGCTGGCGTCCTGGTATTTGCAGAAGATCAGATTAATTCTGCCCAGAGTATTGTGGATCATATCGATGGTAGACAAATCATAACCACCTTCAACGATCTTCACAACTTTTTTGAGATATGATTCGGCCAGCTCAAACCTGGAGGTGTTCATACAACAGGCTATCAGAAAGCGAAGCAACTCTATTTCCCGGTCAGGATCAGAGCTGTCCTTAAGTTCATATTCAAGGTTTTGCAGGCAATCCACACATTTTTGTGGATCAAGGGGTTTTTGGCTATCACAACTTGCTCGCAAGGTTGCCAAATCAGACAGTGAACTTGAAATTCTTGTAATACCTCTTTTTTTCATACACACATCCAAAGGTTTTTTTCATTTGTGAAAAGATCAGCAGTTATGTCAAGTTAAAAATGGGAGTTTGACCATGCTCGCCCCAACTCTTTTATGGAGAATTGTGGATAGCAGAACACCAAGCCAGTAAGTCGTTTGAGCCTGGCTCATAACTTGGATATAATCTATTGAAAAACAAACTATT
>CAZNGW010000131.1:0-2740 GCA_964572925.1 uncultured Candidatus Cloacimonas sp.
TTTCCACCTTTCCACCTTTTCACTGACTTATACAAAATCATTTGACCTCAAACAGCCCTCAATTATCTTGGCTTGCATAAGATAATTAACCAAAAGGAACCAACATGGAACACACCAACCCCCTTCTGAACCGCAAGAATGACCATCGTCTGAAAGCCATTCCCTTTCCGGAGTTTAAAACCGAGCATTTCCTGCCTGCCATCCAGGAAGCCCTGAAAGAAGCCAAAACTGAGATCGAGACACTGAAAAACAATCCGGATGCTCCCACTTTTGAGAATACCATTCTAGAGCTTGAACTTAACGGCGAACTCCTGGATTACGTAGCCAATATATATTTCAATCTGCTTTCCGCCGAGTCCGATGATGCCTTCAAGGCTCTGGCCCAGCAGATTTCTCCCCTGCTGGCAGAATTTGGCAGCAGCATTTCCACTGATCCGGTCATTTTTCAAAGGGTTAAAGCCGTTTACGACCAGGAAGTGGCAGGAACCCCCAAACCGCAGATTCCCAAAGACCTGGACGACAAAGCAGCCCTCAAAAAAGCCGAACGCTATCGCCTGATCGAGCGCACCTACAATAGCTTCATCCGGGGTGGGGCAATGCTGAACGAAGCAGACAAAAAACGCCTTACCGAAATCCAGATGGAGGCCTCGCAGCTAAGCCCCAAGTTCAGCGATAACGTTCTGGCCGCCACCAACAAATGGGAACTGCACATCACCGATCCCCAGGACGTGGAAGGCATTCCGGAAAATTCTCTGAAAGCAGCAGCCTTTCTGGCCAAAAAGAAAGGCAAGGAAGGTGGCTGGCTGTTCAATCTGCAGCCTTCCAGCCTGACCCCTGTGCTCACCTATTGCAAAAACCGCGAGATCAGAAAGCAGATTCAGCAAGCCTATTCTTCCCGCGCTTTTCGTGATGACTACGACAATCAGGAGATCATCAAAAAAACCCTGAAACTGCGTGCTGAAAAGGCAAGGCTATTGGGCTACAAAAACCATGCCGATTACGTTCTGGCAGACCGCATGGCAGGTTCCTTTGACACCGCCAGCGACTTTCTGGAAAAGATCTATGGCATCGCCTATCCTGCTGCCCAAAAGGAAGTTGAAGAGGTGAAAGCCCTTGCTAAAGCCATGGATAACCTGGATGAACTGATGCCCTGGGATATGGCATATTATTCCAATAAACTGAAGGAACAGCGCTATGCCTACGACCCTGAAGAGCTGCGACCCTGGTTCAAGGTGGAAAACGTTCTGGAAGGGCTGTTTACGGTAACCGGCAAGATATATGGAATAAAGGTGAAGCAGGTTTTTGACGTGCCGGTTTATCATCCGGACGTTACCACCTGGGAAGTCTATAGCCGCACTGGTGAATTCCTGGGTTTGGTATATATGGATCTATTCCCCCGTGAAACAAAGCGTGGCGGTGCCTGGAAAACCAGTTTCCAGGGACAGGGTTTGCATCGGGATGGCGTGCGCCGTCCACATGTGAGCATCGTTGCTTCGCTTACTCCTTCCACCGATGAAACTCCCTCATTATTGACCTTAAATGAAGCCCGAACCATCTTCCACGAGTTTGGCCATGCCCTGCATTCACTCTTGGCGCAAGGCTATTACAAAGGCCTTTCCGGAACTAGCGTGCTTTGGGATTTCGTGGAATTGCCCAGCCAGATCATGGAAAACTGGCTGCTGGAGGAAGAAGCCTTGAACCTTTTTGCCCGGCATTATCAAAGCGGAGAACCCCTACCGAAGGAACTGCTGAATAAAGTGATCGCCGCCAAAAACTTCCAGGCCGGGATCGCCAATATCAACCAATTGCGTTATGGTATGCTGGATTTCAGTTGGCACATCGCCGATCCGGAAAGCATTGATGACGTAAATGCCTTTGAAAACAATGCCATAGAGCGTTTCAGACTGCTCCCGCCTCTGGATGGCAGCAATATTTCCTGTGCTTTTGCCCACATCTTTGCCGGAGGCTATTCGGCAGGTTACTATTCCTACAAATGGGCGGAAGCCCTGGAAGCCGATGCCTGGAGCCTTTTCACCGAAAAGGGTATCTTCAATCAGGAAGTGGCAGTTGCCTTTGAGAAATATATCCTTGCCCGTGGCAATTCCTTCCATCCGATGGACTTGTTCATCGCTTTCCGGGGTCGCAAACCCGATCCCGATGCCCTTCTGAAACGGGATGGACTGATAGGCTAAGCCAATCTTTTTCCGCTCCCGGCTGAAACGATCATTACAAAAGAGGACGCTGCAAAGTCCTCTTTTGTTATTTATTGCTTTTCCTTAGCTGCTTAGATCTGCCGGTCCAGAGCCTCATAATCGTAAACCACAGGCAGCAAACCCGCCTCCACGGAGCGTTTGATGCTGAGGCAGGGTAAGTCCCGTGTGTAGATTTCCTCTCGCGTAAGAGTCTGCAAATCAATGGTATTATCCTGTTTTGCCATGTCCCGCATCAGTTTCAGATACAGGTTCACCCAGGAGCGCACATATCGGTTCTCATTCTCCCGCAGCTTGTTATACCTGTCCAGATAGCTTCGCATATCGTTTTTGTAGCCCTCAGACGGCTTAATGCTATGCAGATTTGCGGTGGTGGAGCCGATTTTGTGATTATGCTCCGTGATTTTGGGATAGGTGAATTTGCGCACAAATATCAAGCCTTCGCGCTTGTAATGGCAAAACACCACTCCTTGCATTTTTCCCGTGTAGGAGCTTAAGCCCCATCCTAATGTAGCTTTCATTTCCTTCCT
>CAZNGW010000132.1:0-2661 GCA_964572925.1 uncultured Candidatus Cloacimonas sp.
AGGAAGTGCCGGCATTCTTTCTGTAGCGCAGATAATGCAGTCCCGGTTTTCGCATCTTTGGTCTCCTTAGGTTTCTCGGTTTCCCTTTCAGACTGTGCCTTTCGCAGGGAAAAACAGGGCATACTATACACATTTTAACTCCAAATCATAGTTTTGGCACTTCGCAGGAATGTCAACAAAAATAAGCTTGACACCTTGTGGTAAAAAAACAAAGTTGTCAATAACGAGCTTTTTGCTCAGTGGTCAACTGATTTGGCCGTTTCGCGAGAATATGGGGCTTATAAATTAGCCAGATGGAGGTTTACGATGCGCAATATCCTGTTTACGAGCTGTCTTCTGCTGCTCTGGATTTCTTTGGCAGCGGATCCTGCCCCAAACTACATTTTCAGTAAAACGCCGATGGCACTTACGACTTCATACTTCGACTACCTGATCGGCAGTGGCAACAATATCCCCTTGCAAGTGATCCCCCAGACTGCGGGAGGCGGCTATTTTGCCACCTATCAGGGCAGCAGCAGCCCAACTTCCCTGCGCAGGGCATATTTTGCCTACCTGGATGACCAGGGAAATGTGCTCAACAACTATTTCATAACTTCTCCTCCCTTCCGGGAAGGCTATCCCGCCATCGCCGTAGATCCGGTTTGGGGTAAGCCTTTCTATGCCTGGCATGCAGATGTGGATGGGGATGAAGCCCTGGAGGTGCTGGTTACATCAGATGCTTTTATCTCAGGCTGCGGCGGGCTGTTCAATACTCCTCAGATCGTGATCGATAATCCCTACAGCTTCACCGCTCCGGATGGTACGTTGGTTGAACTGGCGCAGTTTTTCTATCCCACTCTGGTGATCGGTCCTTCACCGATAGCAGGAAAACACAGGCTCTACCTTGCGGCTCGCAATGCAATACCCTTTGGTGATGTCCACAGCAGAAACAACGCCCTGATCGCCTTTACGGACTTCAATCAAGACGATATTGAAATGGGGTTAGCTTTCGTCTGGAACTACACAATGGTTCCGCAACTTAATGCCTGGTATGTGGATAGCGCGGTGCAGCGCATCCCGAATTATGGTCTGGTCTGCGATCAGCTGGGAAATGTTTTTCTTGCCGGCTATCATACTGCCCTGGATGCAGAAGGCAACGAGGTCACTGAGCCCAAACTGGATGTATTCAAATGCAATAACTTCGGTCAGGGCACCTGGACATACTACCGCGCTTCAGATGCCTTGCCAAGCTGGAATCCGGCTGAATCGCCAACCTCCTCACTCGGTTACTTCAAGAATGAAGATGGCGTTCCATATAGCAACGAGCAGCTTAACTGGCGGATCACGAATTCAGCTAACATCAACTGCAGCATGGATAGCTACGGACGCATCCACGTTCCCGGGCTTTGGGGACTGAAAAACAGCAACGGAGCCTATTATGAAGAGCTGCAGTTCCTTAAGGAGTTTAGATTTAATACTTCCAACGCGCAATTCAGCATAAATGAGATCTACCCTCAGAAACGGATAGACGACAATGTTAACGAATGCTTTCAACCTTGGGACACCCTACATCCCTCAGGGGTTACAGATGGCTGGACTGAGACGGAGGGAGTCTGGGCACCAAATATGCAAACCGCTTGGAATTTAAGCATTTGGGGTGATGATGCCGACCTTATTCCCGCTTATTTTTACTACAACAACCTTAAACTTACCCAGGCAAACTCTCAAGGCAGGATGGCGGCTGTGTGGCAAAGCAGCTGGCGGGCAAGGCAATATCTGGTTCATGATAATCAAGCCTATTCCGCCTGGAGCGAGACCCCGGAGATTATGATCAGCTTTTCTTCCGATGATGGCTATAGCTGGAGCGACCCTATCTCGCTGAATAATGTGGAGATACCACAGTTCAATGGCTTAACCCCGATGTGGGTTTATCCCGCCGACCAAATGATCTTTTACGGTTTTAGCGGCTACGGCCTAATGTATAAACTTGGCTTGCTGTTCTACGACGATTATAACTGGTTTGCCAATTCTGCCTCGCACGCCCAGGTAGCAAATCCAGGCGGCAGAGTGATGTTTTGCGAACTGCTGTTCAATCCCTCGGCCAACGACGATCCGGCTCTTGTTCCGGCTGCAGACTTACTTAAGTCCATCTACCCCAATCCCTTTAAGAATGAAACAAAACTGCAACTGGAACTGCCCAAGACAACAGAACTGGAGCTGAATATTTATAACCTCAAAGGCCAATTGGTGAAGCAGCTTTATCGCGGCAAGGCAGATTCCGGTACGCTTAGTTTGGTTTGGGATGGCTGCGATACCAAAGGGAAAGCGCTGAGCAGCGGGGTATATTTCTGCAAGGTTGTAACAGGCACTATAAAAAGCGAAACCCATAAGCTGATGCTGCTGAAGTAGGTTAACTGGTTAACGAGTTAAACGAGTTAATAGTTAATGGTTAATGGAGGCCAGGCCGGGGTATAAGTCATACGCGCCTTCACCTGTCCTACTCATTTACCTCTATCTTTGTGGCGAAAAGGACTCATGGGGTGACGCAGGCAGTAATCTCCGCATGAGTCCTTTGCGTAACTATAACTCCAAATGAAAGAAAAAACTGCGAAAAACGCAAATGACTCCTGGCTTAGCTATACTATCTCGCTCCTCACGAATCTCAAATTCGCCAACACTCCA
>CAZNGW010000133.1:0-2657 GCA_964572925.1 uncultured Candidatus Cloacimonas sp.
TGGACAAAGCCCAGATGGAGCGCAGCTTGCAGCGCATGGCACATGAGATCATTGAACAAAACCGTGGCCTGGAAAAGATCCGCCTGGTAGGAATCCGTTCCCGAGGCGTGCCTTTGGCAGAGCGGCTTTCCAGCTATCTGAAGCTGATCTCAAATCAGGAAATCCCGGTGGGTATATTGGACATAACTCTTTACCGCGACGATCTTTCCACCATTTCGCATCAACCCGTGATCAAAGGCTCAGCCCTGGGTTTTGACATCGAGGATGCCGTTGTGGTTTTGGTGGATGATGTTCTGTTTACCGGAAGAACCGTGCGTGCAGCGATAGACGCTCTAATGGATTTTGGCAGACCGAAGCAGATCCAGTTGGCTGTTCTCATCGACCGCGGACACCGCGAATTGCCTATTAAAGCGGATTACGTGGGCAAGAACGTCCCTACCTCCAAGGAAGAGATTATCAAGGTTTCGCTTGAGGACATCGATGACGAAGACAGCGTCAAAATCGTTCTGGCATAAATACCAGCACCGCTATCAGGCTACCGGCTCAGTCCTTTGCGTAGGGCTGGACCCTGAGTTCAGCAAACTGCCGGATTGCGTAAAAAAAGCCGAAAACCCGATCTGGGAATTCAACCAAGCCATCATTGAAAGCACTGCTGAATTTGCCTGTGCCTTCAAGCCTAATCTGGCTTTCTATCTGGCCGATGGTTTACGTGGACTGGAAGCGCTCTACAAAACGGTGGAAGCCATCCCGGAAGAGATTCCGGTGATCCTGGATTGCAAGGTTGGCGATATTGGCAGCACCATGAGCGGTTACGCTGACGCTTTCTTTGATAGTCTGCAAATAGATGCCATTACCCTCAATCCGTTGATGGGAATTGACGTAATGAAGCCGGTTCTGGACAAGGGCGGTTTTGCCTTTGCTCTTTGCTTAACCTCCAATCCTTCCGCAGCGGACTTTCTAAAGCAGGGTCTGGCACCAAAGATAGCTGACTGGATCACTCAGTTTCCCGCTGAAAACCTGGGTGCAGTGATTGGCGCAACCCAAAGCAGTGAACTGAAAACCATGCGTTCTCTTTTGCCCGGCAGGATTTTCCTGGTTCCGGGGGTAGGAGCTCAGGGGGGCGACCTGGAAGCTGTGCTAAAAGACGCTACAGACAGCGCAGAACAGCCAAACATACTGGTAAACAGCTCGAGGGGAATCATTTTTGCCTCAAATGGCAACGACTTTGCCACTGCCGCAGCCAGGGAAGCAAAGCTGATAGGAAGTTGTAAATAAAATAAGTTACAAATCGGATTGAAACTTGCTTCATTAATAGCTATCCGCAGAAGCTAGCGCGGATGGGAGGTTTTAATGAAGTACATAACCTTGTGCTCAGCGCTGGTGCTTGCAACTCTATGCACCGCATTACAGGTAAGTCCTTTCGGTCCGGCAGCAGATTCATTTACTTGCGCCAATTTGCAGCAAATCCCTTTGACTTTCGGTGCCGTCCATAACGGTCAGCACTGTCTTTTTGTGGAGCTCGACGGGCAGTGGCAGCAGTATGATAGTCAGAATCTGCCGGTGAAATCAATCTACGTGCAAAATAGCACTAATCTCCTGATTGCCCTGGGAGACGGCACTGACAGCGATGGCTTATACGGTTTTAGCCTGGACAGCCATCAATGGAGCTTGATCCAATGGTTTTCGGAACCCAACTTCATTACGTTTAACCCTGTTAACAGTCTTTACTACTTGGGTGATAGCAGTGGTCTATATCAATCTGATAATGGAACTACCTGGCAGCATATCATTTCGATAGGAACCGGTGTATGCAACAGCCTGGATTTCTATGAAAACTACCTGGTTGCCAATTGTGGTTCGCAGGTTTTCTGTTCTGCAGACAACGGGGTAACCTGGGTATTGGCAAATGGGATCAACCTGGGTGATTTTCATTACACTGCTGAAACTTACCTTTTTGCGGTAATGCATGCGGGGAGCGATAGTGACGGAATCTGGTGCTCCGAAGATTTTGGTCTGACCTGGTTTCCCTGTCATTATTGTTCCTGCGTGTGTGAGCTGGGGCCGGATTTTAATGGATGTTTAACCATCGGCCGCAGCGAATCTGATGTGCCTGCTCAGTATGTAGCGCTCTATCATCCTGGGGAGCAGATCTGCTTCTGTAATCATGTAAGCCTGGACAGCCCTGTTAAACAGCTGGATCTATTTCCCTGGGTAGATACTCCATCTTTCTATGTGGTCAATGGACAGGGTTGCTTTATCATAACAGACTTTCTAACCGATAATGAAGATGCCCTGATTCCGGAATTACTACGCCCAAACCTGTCGGTCTATCCCAATCCGGCTTTCAGTTATGCGTCTCTTAAAATTGCGGGGAAGCTGCGGGGAAACGAAGCACTGAGCTTGTACAACCTGAAGGGTCAGTTGATCAGGGCGATACCAGTTTCTAATGATGTTTCAGGCTTGGAACGGATTTCCAGCCTGGATCTGGCAGATCTCCCCGCAGGAATTTATCTCTTGTGCCTGCGCGACGCAAATGCCCGCAAGCTTGCTTCACACAAGGTGGTTCACCTAAAATAATGTAACGGGTTAACTGGTTAGTGGTTAATGATTAATGGAGTAGGGGCGACCGGCGGGTCGCCCTTTCCATGTCTGTAGTA
>CAZNGW010000134.1:0-2649 GCA_964572925.1 uncultured Candidatus Cloacimonas sp.
TTTCTCTGCTTTTCTCTGTGGTTTTCAAATTCTTGGTATAATCACCACCCTCCATCCTCTGTTCTTGCCCGAATTCCTCTCAGCATCCACCCGTGAACCTCCCAAACCGGACACCGGAGGCATTCGGGAGGAGTCCCGGTGGTATTCGGGTGGGTTCAAAGGATGGAGGAATAAAGCAGAAAAAATCACTTGCCAAAAACCCCGGCCTCGCTTAATATGGATATATGAACATACATTCAGATAAGGAAGATAACATGGACTATGCCAATTGCCTCTGTAAAAGCATCTCGCCGGATGAGATGGAAAAAATAAAACTGCATGCTCCCGACGAGAGTACCAGCCTGCATCTGGCTGAGTTTTTCAAGGTTTTCGGGGATGCCACCCGTCTGAGGATTATCTACTTTCTCTCGCGGCACGAACTCTGCGTAGCTGATCTATCAACTTTGGTGCAGATGCAGCAATCGGCTGTCTCTCATCAGCTTAAATTGCTGAGGTTGCAACGATTGGTGAAGACCCGCAAAGAAGGCAAAATTGTTTATTACAGTCTGGACGACAAGCATATAGACAACATTTTCAGCATCGCCATGGAACACCTGGGAGAAAAGTAGATGATCATCAAAGAATATGACATTTCCAATCTTGATTGCGCTGGTTGCAGTGCTAAGATCGAGTCGGAAATAAACAATCTTTCCGAAGTAAGCCTTGCCAACCTGGATTTTGTGAATAAACGCCTCACCATCCAGTTCTCTGAGGAGATCGAGCGTCCCTTGGAAAGGCTGAATGCCATCGCCAATAAAATCGAGCCCGGGGTGGTGTTTTCGCCTGTGGGAGAAAGCAAAAACGAAACAGCGGAAAAGCCCTGGTTTTTGATTGCTGCCATCCCCTGCCTTATTGCATCTTTTTTTGTGGGCGGTTTGCCGGGAATGGTTATGGGGCTGGCAGCTTATCTATTTGCCGGACACAAGGTTATCATAACCTCGGTGAAAGATCTTTTTGCAAAGCAGCTATTTGCAGAAAACTTCCTGATGAGCATTGCCACCTTTGGAGCTCTCTACCTTGGAGAAATTACCGAAGCCGCAGCCGTGATGGTGCTTTACGAGATCGGCCAGTATCTGGAGTCCAAAGCGCTGAATAAAAGCCGCTCTTCCATCAATGCCCTACTTTCGCTGAAGCCCGATAAATACCATGTTTTATCGCCGGAAGGGATTGTGGATAAGAAACTGTCCGAAGCCCAAAAAGGAGAAACCATGCTGGTTTATGCCGGTGAACGCATCCCCCTGGACGGAGTGATCAGTAAAGGGCAATCCAGCGTTGACACCTCATCCCTTACCGGCGAAGCCGTTCCTGTAGCGGTTGAAGCTGGAACAGAGGTCTTTGCCGGATTCGTGAACCGGGAAGGCTTGCTGGAGATCACTGTGCAAAAAACAGATGCGGAAAGCATGCTCAGCCGGATCAGCAAACTGATCGAAAGTGCCACTGCCAAAAAAAGTAACACCGAACGCTTCATCACCCGTTTTGCACGCTATTACACGCCAGTGGTTGTGCTGGCTGCGCTTTTGGTCTTTGCCATTCCATCCCTTATGGGCTATCCCGCAGCAGTATGGTTCAAACGCGCTTTGGTGTTGCTCATCGTATCCTGTCCTTGCGCGTTGGTGATTTCTGTTCCGCTTAGTTATTACATCGGTTTGGGCAGGGCTGCCAGACAGGGAATCATCTTTAAGGGCAGCATCTACCTCGATCTACTGGCCAAGGTGAAGACCCTGGTTTTCGATAAAACCGGAACCCTAACCACCGGCGAACTGAGGTTGGACTCAGTGAACCCCTTTGGTGAAACAGTCAAAGATGAACTGCTGGAAAGCCTTTACCGCTGTGAATATACCTCCTCACATCCCTTTGCTTTGGCGGTCAAGCAGGCAAGGCAGTTTCCATTCGATACTTCCAAAGTGGAAGCCATTTCCGAATATCCCGGAAAGGGAGTTTTGCTGGTGTATGATAAGGATAAACTGATGGCAGGATCTGAGGATTTTATCAAGAGCTTTGGATTTGTGTCCCTTAGCGAAACTGGCGAAAAAAGCGCTGTGCATGTGGTGAAAAACGATCTCTACCTGGGCTATGTGAGCTTTGAGGACGAGCTGAAACCCGGCATGAAAGAAACAATCCACAATCTTCGAAACGCACCTGTGCAGCATTTCAGCATGCTTTCCGGCGATCGGCAACCCAAAGCGGAAAAGGTGGCAAGAGAACTCGGACTGGACAGCTTTGCAGCACAGCTGCTACCCGAAGAAAAGCTTAATAAACTGGAAGAAAGCCTGAACCAAAGAGAAAGGTTATTAGCATATTGTGGGGATGGACTCAATGATGCACCTGTTCTAGCCAGAGCCGACCTGGGAATTGCCATGGGTAAAATCGGAGCTCAAGCCTCCATCGAAACCGCCGACGTGGTGCTGCTGAACGATAAGCCGGAACAACTGCTAACTGCCTTCCGACTATCGAAACAGACCCAAAGCCTGGTTTGGCAAAACATCTTCCTCGCCCTGGGAATAAAGATAATGGTAATGGCTTCCGGCCTTGCTGGAATCAGCGGGCTCTGGGAAGCCATTATCGCCGATGTGGGCGTAACCCTGCTGGTGATCTTCAATTCGCTGAGGA
>CAZNGW010000135.1:0-2613 GCA_964572925.1 uncultured Candidatus Cloacimonas sp.
TCGGATAGCAGCTAAAGCTTGCCGGAACAGGCTGGGGGAGAATGTCATCACTGCTATCCACATTCAGTTCTGCTGTTGTCTCGTAGAGATGCCCACGCCCGGTATTGTCAGTTCTTTTATTCCACAGCAACACTCTGATTTTTTGCTCCCCTGCGGGGACCACGTAGAGATTGCTGTTTTCGTTTAGGATAAGCGCTGGATAACCTTGATTATAAACCAGATTCCAGGTGTCGACCTGAACCGGAGGAGTTCCCTGATTCAGAAAGTAGACGCCAAATTGGGTTCCTTGTATCTGTTTCACCAAAAATACTGATCCGCCGGGGGTTGCATACAGGTCGTGAATTCCGCTGCTTACCGGTATGTTAAACTCCTGGATAAGGTGCTCTGTAGTCGTATCGATCTGCTTGATACGCAAATAGTTGGACAAGATCTGCTGGCTTAACCAGATGGTATTGTCTGCGCCAAAGGCAAGCCCTTTGATTAAGCCATCCCCTTCAGTCAGGCTGCTTAAATCGGTTATCTCTTGATTTTCTCTATAGATAAGCAGGTCATTAACACTATAGGCAGCGGACTGTCCCCGATTGACATAACGCTTGGCTTTGGTCATCTTGAGCTGTGGTTTCATCAGCTCATCATAATATGAAGACCCATTTATCCCATCGGAATACCAGTAGCCACTTGATAGCCCCAGGTTCCAAATGCCTTCCTGCAAAAAGGCGGACATAGAGCTCAATGACATATTTGCCGGATAATATTGTTCATTTGTGTAGCCTATCGTTAATTGTGTAGCCCCAGGATAGTTCATTGACTGTAAATTGATGCTTTGAGGAGGATCCTGCCACAAAGTGATCTCGTGACTTTGCTCATTTGAGGGACCTCCATAATTACCAAAGCCGATATCCCATAAATTGTTAGGATTATGGTTTGGATCAGGAGCGCGCCTCCCCCACAGCTTTCCCCAACGCCGCTGATATACACCTCCGTAATGTTTCACTGTTCCCCTTCCCAAATAGGGATGCGCTTCGGGCCAAAGAGGATTATACCATGGATAATCCAGCCAGCCTGGCCACGGGTGTTGGGTAGTTTGGGGATAATAATTACGGTGCAGGTCGAGATCTGTGAACAAGGAATCGACTGCAGAGGGAATACTCACCCTCAGATCTGGTATGGAGGGATGTGGATGCTGATATTCAAAACTGAAAACCCCATCTTTTTCCTCGATCCCCTGTCCATCCCCCAAAGCCACAAGATTGGCATAGATATAGATGGGGTCGCTGTCTGCCCGACAAAGTGGATGGATTCGTGTATTGTCAATTGGGGATTTGTAGCCGTATTTGAGCAGAATACTTTTTTCGGAAATCAGGGTTACAGCATCATTGGCATTGGTAGGCGGCAAGCCTGGTGTAACGCCATCCAGAGTTATATCTCCGATTATGCAGATCGTGTCTGCGGCTGCCCAGACTTGCTTATTACTAAAATGCCCCTTTATCCATAACTTGGAATTCACAAAATTCCCTCGATATGCGCAATAGCCAGAAGGGATCGGTGTCCAGACAGTGTCACAGACAGTATAATGATTTACCGCAACTGGCGGTTGATCTGACCTCATTGGATAATCAGGCCATACTTCACTGTTCTTCCTTCGGGGCTGTTGTACTATGCCCAGCATTCCCGTGTATGTATCCCCATTAACCTCAATGTATATTATGTGTTTGGGGTCGTATGCCGAGAGTCCGACAATTTGACCTGATTTACGCACAGCAATGCTGCTGGGCAAAACTGCATTAGCCTGGTTTTCATATAAGCCACCCTGGAAGATTACGTTAGCGGGATAGTTCCCTCCTCCGTAAGCCCTAACCTCGCCTGTACAAAAAACCGGACCGTCAAACCTGGGCCAACCAGGTGCGTAAGGATTTGCTGAACCGGGTGAGTTCTTTATCCACAGATCGCCATTAACGAAAACCGGGCCACTGAAATATTCTGTTCCCCTGCATCCATATGAGGTATAGTTTGCAGTTGTCCCCTCCCAAATAGGCTTGTCCACAATTAGCTGGGGTATGGGAAACTCATCCGTTCCCGGCAGTGTGAATTGCTCCTGAATGTCCTCAGGATATGCTATGTTATTTGTAAACAGATGTAGTTCGTTATTGTAATATTCCAGAATAGGGCTGTTCTCGTAGGTAGAAACTCCTCTAAAAATTTCTGGCTGCCAGGTAATGCCCCCATCATTTGATTTTCCGATCCCGCGGTTGGTGGTTATATAGCAGTCCCCAGGGGAATATAGTAAGGTAGGAGCCTTACAATTTGTATTCTCAGGCAAGGGATAGCTAAGCATGGCATCAGGATAACTGCTGCTTTTCAACCGGAAGCAAAGCCTATTCTGCTCATCCTGATAAACCATAGCTAAAGTATCACCTGAAGCATGGACAGCCGGTTTCCCTGCAAAACGCAGGTTACCCAGATAGCGAAATGGACTGACAACTCCCTGCAATCCGCATGCGAAGATCATCAGGCTACAGAGAACAAAACAAATACGTTTCATCTTTCCTCCAGGAATCACGCTATTCAAATTCATGCAAAAAACAAACCATTTTCAAAATAATTAGTTAAAGA
>CAZNGW010000136.1:0-2515 GCA_964572925.1 uncultured Candidatus Cloacimonas sp.
CCTCATTCCTGCGAAAGCAGGAATCTCCCGCAATTAAAGGAGATCCCGGGTCAAGCCCGGGATGAGGAGCATCTTAACGGCATGTAATACAGCGAAAGTGTATTGTAACAGCCATTACTGTAACAGCGGTTACAATAGCTCCAACTGCAGTTTATGTTCTCTCTATCATATTGAAATATATATGCTTATTGTCGCACCCCAAACATCGGGGTGGCTTTTCAGCTTGACAGAAACCCCTGCAAACAGAAGTTCAGCAATAGAAAATGTAATTTATAACCAAAAGAGGAATTAACATGCATAACGATGCCAGATTCGATACCAAACTGATCCATGCAGGACAAAAGCCAGACGCTTTGATGTCCGTAAATCCGCCAATCTATCAAACCTCCACCTTTGCCTTTAAAAGCGCCAAACACGGCGCGGATTGCTTTGCCGGAGAAAGTGACGGCTACATCTATACCCGCCTGGGAAATCCCACCATCCGCACCTTGGAAGACGCAGTAGCAGCTTTGGAAGGCGGTTGCGGAGGAATTGCCACGGCCAGCGGGATGGCAGCAGTCAACACGGTTTATTTTAGCTTCTTATCTGCCGGAGCGCATATAGTTTCCACGGATGCAGTGTATGGGGCATCACGCAGCGTTTTGGAAAATCACTTTTCGCGCTTTGGGGTGGAAGCAACTTTTGTGGATTCCAGCAATATCGAACTGGTGGAAGCGGCCATCAAGCCCAATACCAGGCTGATCTACATCGAAACTCCGGCCAATCCCACCATCAGCATAACCGACATCGCAGCCTGTGCCAGACTTGCCAAGAAGCACGGGATCAGGCTGGTGGTCGACAACACCTTCTGTTCACCCTATCTGCAGCGTCCTTTGGAGCTCGGTGCAGACATCGTGTTGCATTCCATCACCAAATTCATCAATGGCCATGCCGACGTGGTGGGTGGAGTAATCGTAGCCAAAGATCCGGCAGATCATAAACTTATGTCCGGCGTCATGACCAGCCTGGGGCCAAACATGGATCCGCATCAGGCTTGGCTGGTGAGTCGTGGCCTGAAAACCCTTTCGCTGAGGATGGAACGTGCTCAGGCCAATGCTATTGTAATCGCCGAGTTTTTGGAAAACCATCCTGCTGTGGCCTGGGTTAGGTTTCCGGGGCTGGCTTCACATCCTCAGTTTGAGCTTGCCAAGAGTCAGCAGAAGGGTCCGGGAGCGATGATCTCCTTCGGTTTGAAGGGTGGCTTTGCTGCGGGCAGCAAAATGATGGACAGCGTTAAACTGGCTACCCTGGCAGTATCATTGGGCGGAGTGGAAACCCTGATCCAGCATCCGGCTTCCATGACCCATGCCAAAGTATCTGCGGAAGCCAAACAGAAAGCCGGGATCACCGATGAACTGGTGCGCCTTTCCGTGGGGATTGAAGATGTGGAAGATCTTCTGGCCGACCTGAAGCAAGCTCTGGAACAATAGGGCAGAGGGCACAAGATGTTTCAGATAAGTTTCGGTTCCGACAATCACAGCGGGATGCATCCTGCTGTCCTGGAAGCCCTTGCCAGGGCAAATGAAGGTTATTGCCCTGCTTATGGCGATGATCCCTTGACCATCAAGGTGTTAGATGAGATAAGGCAGCTTTTCGGAGCTAACTGCGATGCCTGGTTTACGTTAACTGGAACAGGGGCAAACGTGCTATGTTTACAGTCCCTTATGCGTTCCTACAATGCAGTGTTTTGTGCGGCTACGGCACACATAAACGTGGATGAATGCGGAGCCGTGCAAAAGCAAACCCAGGCAAGGCTGCATCCGATTCCCACTTTGGATGGGAAATTAACTCCAGAACTGATTGCCCCAAGACTAATGGGCGACAGGGATCAGCACCATTCGCAGTTCAGGATTATCTCCATCTCCCAAAGCACCGAATATGGAACGCTATACAGCCTGGCCGAACTGAAGGCTCTTGCAGACTTTGCCCACTGCCACAAGATGTTTTTGCATATTGACGGTGCACGCTTGGCGAATGCGGCAGTGGCCTTGAATTGCAGCCTGAAAGAAATGACCAGGGACATCGGAGCGGACATCATCAGCTTTGGCGGAACCAAGAACGGTCTGCTGTTCGGTGAAGCGATCATCAGTTTTCAGCCGGAGCTAACCCACGACCTGCGTTTCTATCGTAAACAAGCCACCCAGCTATTCAGCAAGATGCGCTTCATCGCAGCCCAGTTCGAGGCTTATCTGGAAGGCGAGCTCTGGAAGCAAAATGCCGGAAAAGCCAATAATATGGCAACTCTACTTGCCAAACGCCTGGCTGAGATACCCCAGGTTAGCATCACCCAACCGGTTGCGGTGAATTCAATTTTCGTTATCCTTCCCAGGGAGATTACTAAAGAGTTGCAGGCAAAATACCATTTTTACGATTGGGACGAAGCCAGAAACGAAGTTCGACTGATGTGCAGTTTCAATACCACGGAAGAGCAAATCGAGGATTTCATCGGCACCTTAAAGAGCTTGCTATAAGTATT
>CAZNGW010000137.1:0-2416 GCA_964572925.1 uncultured Candidatus Cloacimonas sp.
AAGTCTCTGGCCCGAAAAGGAGATTATATGCGGATAAAGCTGATTTTCTGGATCATGGTCTGCGGTCTGGCCGCCGGCCTGTCAGCCGTAAATTCCGAAAACTCTGATTATGACAAAGCCTGGCAACAGATCGAAGAGATCAGATACAAGCGGCTTCCCCTCACTATGCAAGCCAAGGTGGATTCCCTCTACGAAATGGCACTGAAGGAGAACAGAACAGACCAGCAGATCAAAGCCCTGATCTATCAATTCGTAGCCCTGCAACAAAATCAGGAATTCTCCACCCAAAAAGCCATTGATCTGGCACGTAGAAGGCTGGAAACGGCCAGCTACCCCGCTTCCGCGATCATTCACAACCTGCTGGCCAGAATGTATTGGGGATATTACACCGGCCATCGCTCAAAGTTTTCCCTGCGTGGCGAGACGATTGTTCACGACAAATCGGACATTGCAACCTGGGATCTGAAAGCCATCGTGAAAGAAGCCATCAAGGAATACAGCATTTCCCTGGCCCAGCCGGAGGAGCTGCAACAATACTCACTGCAAGAATTTACGGCGATTCTTAGCCGGGACGGAACCCCAGACCGCAAGTTGCGCCCCACCCTCTACGACCTTTTGGCGCATGAAGCGCTGGAGTTCTACACAAATAGCGAAAGCAGCCTGCCCTTGCCCCAGGATGAATTCAAACTGGATAAAGCGGTTTTCTTTGCCCCTGCCAGGGATTTTGCCGGCCTGGAGCTAAGCTCACCGGATACTTTATCCATGAAATACCATGCCCTGCTGCTCTATCGGGAATTGATCCGCTTCCACCTGCAGGATGAGGACCCCGAAGCCCTGATGGAAGTGAATCTGGAGCGCTTGCAATACCTGTATAAACACTGCAACCTGCCCAAACCGGAAACACACTATGAAAATGCCCTGAGGGCAGAAATGGAGCAATATGCAGCCTCCCCCGTCAGCGCCATGGCAGCATACCAATTGGCCTTGCTTTATAAGGAATTGGGCGATAAATACCAGCCCGGGATCAAAGATGAATATCGCTGGCATTATAAACTGGCAGGGGAGCTCTGCAGCGAGTATTTTAACAAATACCCTAAAAGCTTTGGAGGACAGTCCTGCCAGGGATTTCAGAATAAACTGAATGCCATAAGCATCAGCCTGACCACAGAGCAGCAGATCTTGCCCAATGCCCCCTTTAAAGCCCTGTTGGAAGCGAAGAATGTAGCAAAGGTGACGGTGAAGATTTATAGTTTCCTCTTTCAAAGGCTCGAAGACCGTCAGATTGACCCGATCTACCAGAACTATAGTTATGACGAAATCAATAACCGAATACGTAGGCAATTTAGTGATCCCCCCCTTTGGTCAAAGGAATATGAGTTACCGGATGATGGCGATAAACGCACTCACTATCTGGAAATCCCTCTGGAAGGGCTTCCCCTGGGAAACTATATCCTGATCGCCGGAGCCAGCTCAAACAACACTTCCACCTTGGGTTACAGCCTGTTCAGCTGTACGGAGCTCAGCTATATAAGCGCTTACCAGGACGATCGTAAGCTCACGGTTTTGAACCGCAGAACCGGAAAACCGATAAAGGGAGCGACTGTAGAGATTTTTAGCAGATCAACCGAGGACTGGAACTCACCTTTTTGGCTGGAATCAGCCAACCAAACAGATATGGAAGGAAAAGCAAACATAGAATATCAAAAAACCAGAAATTACGGTTATGGTTTCAAACGGATGCGGATCACCAACGCAGCCGATACCCTGGTAGTCTTTGAGCTGAACCCGGTTATGACTGAGCCCCGTTTACACAAAACTGATTCGGCAATCCTGTTTAGCGACCGGGCTATCTACCGACCCGGACAAAAGGTGTATCTAAAAGGCGTGCTCTTCACCACCGATAATGAAAAGCAATGCAAACTGAGGCCAAACACGCGAGTTTCATTATACATTTCCGATGTGAACCGTCAAAAGCTGAGCAGCATAACCACTGCCAGCAATGAATACGGAACCTTTGACTGCGAATTCACCATCCCCAGAAACATCCTCACCGGCGAGCTGAGAATTGAGGGATCGGCCTATACCACAATCAAAGTGGAGGAATACAAACGCCCCCGCTTTGAAGTTAGCATCGCCAAGCCCAAAGCGACTTTTAAGCTGAATCAGGAAGTTACTCTGGAAGGCAAAGCCACCACCTTTGCGGGTTTTCCGGTAGATAATGCCACAGTTTCCTTCCGCATTTCCCGTCAGGCAAAATATCCCTTCTGGTATTGGTGGTGGGGTCCGATGCCGAAGCTGGCAGCCAAGGAAATTGCTTCAGGAGTATGCCAGACCGACAGCCAGGGTAAATTCACGCTTTCCTTCACGGCTTGGGCGGATGAAAATGCTATATTGAAATACAGCCCCTATTTCACCT
>CAZNGW010000138.1:0-2340 GCA_964572925.1 uncultured Candidatus Cloacimonas sp.
GCCTACTGCGTGGAAGATCTTGCAGCAATGCTAAATTTAGCGGAATCGACGGTATCTGCCCACCTGAAGAAATTACAGGCGGCTGGATTGGTTTATAGTCTTAAGCAGCAGTATTACAATGTGTATCATCTGAAGCGTGAAATGCTGCAGAGAAGCCTGGATGATCTGATCCCTGAACCAGATTCGCAAAAAAAAGACGCAGACGCCATCCTGAGGGACAAAGTGCTAAAGGCATACTTCAGAGAGGGAAAATGCATCCGAATGCCAGTCCAGAACAAAAAACGCTGGATCGTGTATCAGGAAGTGATCAGTCTCTTTGAACCCAATAGAGAATATAGCGAAAAAGAGTTGAACGAGATCATCTGCACCATTCACGATGATTATTGTTTGATTCGCCGTGAGTTAGTGGAAGAGGGAGTCCTCTCCAGAAAGGATGGTATCTACAGATTGGTGGATCGCTATTGGGAAAATCCCGGATTCTATCAGAAGATCTGGTTGCTGGATAGGTGAGCTTATGGGGTTATGTCAATGAGCCAGCGTAGAATTCTGTTGCCAAAAAACGGGCAGCATTATTCTGGAAAACTATGACAAGCGACATGCACCAGGACAGGGAACTATACGCATCCGAGCTGAAAGCAATGCTGCGGGAAGCTTTGCAGCGCGCCATTGAGGGTGAGTTTTCGTCTCACCCCGGGGATCCCTATTTCTTCACCCATAAAGCCTACCCTATGCAAACTGAGATCGAAGGCCTGCCACTTTATCCGCATGAAATTCCCGATGTGCTTCTGAACTGGGCTAAGCTGGACAAACAAAAGCATCGCTCCAAAGAGGATATTCTGGTGCTGGATCTGGAAACCACCGGCCTGGGCAGAACCGGCACCCTGGCTTTCATGATCGGGCTGGGTTACTACGAAAACGACCAGTTCATAGTGGAACAGCTTTTTTTGCCCGATCCCGAGGCAGAAGTATCTTCTTTCGATCGCCTGCTGGAACTGGTGAACAGCCGTTCCCTTCTGATCACTTTCAACGGCAAGACATTTGACGTACCGGTTCTGGAATCGCGCCTGCTTTACCATCAAATCTGGCTGAACCTTCGAGCCATGGAGCACCTTGACCTGCTGCACATAGCCCGCAGACTCTGGAGAAACAAGCTGCCTTCCTGTGCCTTGGAAACCATTGAATTCTACGTTCTGGGGCATATCAGGGACAAAGAACTGGACATCGAGGGTGGAGACATTCCCCAAACCTACTACCAGTTTTTGCTGAATGGCGATCCTGAACTCATCAGACGAGTCTTTATTCACAATCATCACGACATTTTGCATACAGCGGCACTGTTTACCCTGATCAGCGATAGCGTTTCCTATCCTCCAGCGCATGGCTTCGACATCCGTATCGACTATCATGCATTGGCCAGGCTTTATCAGAGCCAGGGTGAAGAAGAAACTGCCAGGAGGATTCTGGTCGATTTGATGGCTGCGGGAATGATTACGGCAGAGATCATGCGGGATTTGGGACTGATCTATAAAAAAGCCAGGGAACTCGATTCTGCCCAGGAGTGCTTCCAAATCGCTTCAGACCTCAATTGCCCTGTTTCCATGCTGGAGCTTTGTATGTTATTGGAAAAGAACAACAAGGAATATGCTGAGGCTCTGGCTTGGGCAGAAAAACTGAAAACCTGGCATTTAAGCCGCTATATCGTTAACAGCAAAAGGATCGCCGAACTGGACAAACGTATAGATAGATTGAGAAGGCTGATAGAACGGCGATAATGCTAAGTTGTTTTAAAACAGAGTAAAGAGCTTGTGTGAAAAAATCAAATATATGAAGGACTATTTCAATCAAGCCCAAAGGGCGAAAGACAATAGCGATGGGTTCGTAGCAATAGCGGAGACCCTCGATATGGGTATCAATCAGTAGTTAAGCCCCATGGGCGACAGAATCTCATTGCTATACAAGGTTCTGTCGCCCTCAAGGGGCTTATTTCGTTTTGTCCCCAATTCGAGGGGTTCCACAAGGCTGAAGCCTTGTTCCACGCCCATCGCTATTGTCTTTCGCCCTCTGGGCTTTTCGGAAGGCGTTTTGAGTACCGAGCAGCAGTTCACGCACAGGCTCTAAAAGCAGATGTGATATAAGCGGGGAAATGCAGAGTCCTTAACAAGAACGCACAGAGCAACAGAATTGTGATTGCAGGGGCTATTGGCGGGTCGCCCTAAACCAAAGTCTGGAGTTGAGGTAGTCCTTTCCTCATTCCAGCTCTTTCCTCCTCATTCCTGCTCTTTCCTCCTCATTCCTGCGAAAGCAGGAATCTCCCGCAATTAAAGGAGATCCCGGGTCAAG
>CAZNGW010000139.1:0-2329 GCA_964572925.1 uncultured Candidatus Cloacimonas sp.
TAACTATTCAATCAGCTCGAAAACCACGATATTCTTGTAGCTTGGAATGCTTTGTGCATTAAGTTGTTTGATATCAAACAGATTTATCTGTGGAGGAATAAATATATGCGCAATAGCCATAAGCTGTTGATGGCGGTTATTTTGGCATGTTTGCTAAGCTTGCCGCTCTTTTCGCAAAGCGTGAAGTTTTCCCTTGCTCCCGCTTCCCTGAAGCCCGGAGATAAAGGAACCATAAAAGCCACTTTGACCATTCCCGAAGGCCAGAAACAAACCGTGAACCCCAAAGAACCTGAATATTTCTATCTGGAAGCCAGCCACCCGGAACTCAGCTTTGGCAAGGTGGTATATCCCTCTCCCACCAAGGTTGTCAGCCCGGAAGAATGGAACTACCATCCCACGGTTACACTCACCCTGCCATTCACGGTGAAAGCCAATGCCAAGCCAGGCGCAAAACAGATAAATGCCCTCCTGAGCTATAACCTCTGCTATGAAAGCGGAATGTGCAATCCCCCCGAAGAAGCGGAAAAAAAGCTTTCCCTAACTGTTGTGGCCACGGAGATTCCTGCTTCCGCAGGAATGAGGGATACCCCAGCACCCCAGAACTCCAGCACCAAATCCCAGGAGATGCCTGCTTCCGCAGGAATGAGGGATACCCCAGAACTCCAGAACTCCAGCACCAAATCCCAGGAGATTCCTGCTTCCGCAGGAATGAGGGAAACTCCAGCACCCCAGAACTCCAAGACCCCAGAACTCCGGGACTCCCAGACTTCCGTACCCCAGAACTCCACCCCTCCCCCCTGGAGCGAAATCCTGAAATACATCCTTTTCGCCTTTCTGGGCGGAATAATTTTGAACATCACTCCTTGTGTGCTGCCTATTTTGCCTATCAGGATAATGAGCATCATGAACCAGGCTCAGAAAGACCGCAGCAAGGTGCTTAGCCATACTTTCGTTTACACTCTCGGCGTGCTGATCTCGTTTGGCATCATGGCAGGCATTTTTATCGCCCTGCAACAAGCCGGCGAGTCTGCTGGCTGGGGTTTGCAGAATCAAAATCCCGGCTTTGTGCTGGCTTTGATGTCCGTTGTGTTTGTCTTTGCCATGTCGCTACTTGGCATCTTTGAAATCCACGCACCCGGTATGGGCACTGCCACGCAAGCCACTAACAAAGGCGGTTACAGCGGTTCTTTCTTTGGCGGTATTTTTGCCTTTTTGATGGCGATTTCCTGCACCGGACCTTTCCTGGGTGCCGCTTTGCCTTTTGCGTTAAGGCTGCCTCCGGTTTTGATGATGGTTTTTTTCCTCACCATCGGCTTGGGTTTTGCCTTCCCCTTCCTGCTGATCGGCTTTTTCCCCAAGGCTTTAAAGATAATCCCCAAACCCGGGGACTGGATGGTGCTCTTCAAAGAACTGATGGGCTTTGTGCTGCTCTACCTGGTTTACACTCAGTTGAAAACCATTTTGATGCTGACCGACGGCGATTATTTCCTGAAGGTGATCTGGTATCTGCTGATTCTGGGCTTTGCCATCTGGCTCTACGGACGCTTTGTCCGTTATGAAAACAGCAAGGTTACGCAGTGGATCTTTACGATTCTCCCGCTTGCATTGATCGTTTTTGCCGCTGTCACCTATCTGCCCTTGCCGGATACAAAACCTGCTGAACAAACAATGGAAACCAATGGTTTGATCCCCGCTGAGCACGCTCCTGAAGGCTGGTATGTATTCAGCGAAGCATTGCTGAACAAATCACTGGAAGAGGGCAAAGCGGTTTTTCTTGACATTGGCGCTGCCTGGTGCAAAAATTGTATGACCAATGAGAAAACCGTGCTCTTCACCGAAGGTATGATGCAGGAATTTAAAGATAAAAACGTAGTTCTTTTGAGAGGTGACTTCACCAAAAAGGACGAAACGCTGTTTAACTGGATCAAGAAACATAATCGTGCCGGAGTTCCGTTTAATGCACTCTACATTCCGGGAAAAGAGCCGATCCTCTTTGGTGAGCTATTGTCCAAAAGTGAGATCAGCGAAGCACTGAAGAAGGTAAGTGTAGAAAATTGATTACACTTAGCTCCTCATTCCTGCGGAAGCAGGAATCTCCCAAGGGTATAAGGAGATTCCGGGTCAAGCCCGGAATGAGGGATAAGCAAAACAAATGAGTTATTAAAGACCAAGGAAGAAAAAAATGAAGCAAGCCATATATGTTCTGGCACTGGCAGTCATCCTGATCGGGCTGGCTTCCTGCGACCGCTTTGAACATGCCTTTCAACCCGCAAGCCAGGTGAACTTTGCCCTTGAGCTGTTCACGCCCCTGCAGGCTGGTTTTGATGCC
>CAZNGW010000140.1:0-2292 GCA_964572925.1 uncultured Candidatus Cloacimonas sp.
AAGAAGGACGAGATGTTCGAAGTGAGCATCGAGGACAAGAAGGTGAAGCTTGCTCCGGAGAAGATTTCCTCCATCGTTATATCCAATGCTGCCACCCTTACCACCGACGCCATTCAGCTGGCTATGGACTACAACATCGACATCGTGTTTCTGGATAAATACGGTTCTCCTTACGGGCGAGTGTGGTTTCCCAAGATTGGCAGCACGGTGCTTATCCGGCGCAGGCAGCTTGAAATGCTTTCTGACAGCACAGGTTTGCAGTTCATCAAAGAGCGGATTGTGCTAAAGATCATGTCTCAATACCGCTTTTTGCAGCGTTTGATCTCGAAGCGGGAGCTTCCAGAGGACTTTTGTAAAACCCAGATGGAGCATATTCAGCAGGCGGCGTGCTGCATTATGGAAGCCGAAGGTAATCTGGAGACCTTGGGACCCACCTTCATGGGTTGGGAAGGCGGTGCTTCCAGGAACTACTTTGGCATTTTGTCCCAATTGATCCCTCCGGCCTATCAGTTTGAGGGCAGAAGTTCGCGTCCGGCCCATGATGCCTTCAATGCCATGCTGAATTATGGCTATGGGATCCTTTATTCCAAGGTGGAGCGGGCTCTGATCATTGCGGGGTTTGACCCCTATCTGGGACTGTTGCATAGCGATAACTACAATAAAAAATCCTTTGTTTTCGATTTCATCGAGCCCTATCGCATCCTGGTGGATGAGCCGGTTTTCTATATCTTTTCCCGCCATAAGTTTAGCCCGGAATACATCGAACCCGTTCATAAAGGTGTAGTGCTCAGCACTGCCGGCAAGAAATTCCTGGCTCCCCAGCTTCTGGAACATTTCGATGAACTTATCCGCTATCACAATAAAAACCGCAAACGCATCGACATGATTCAAACTGATGCCCATGCCTTTGCCAATTTCCTGATCGCTAAGCGGGACAGCTATCTGGAAAGCTCGCTGTCCGTTAAATTGAAAAACTTTCTGGAAAACCGCGCTGAGTGACACTTATGGACTTTAGCCATCGTAGATCCTTATTTCTGATCGGCACCATCCTCAGTTCCTGCCGAGGCTTGGCTTTCTTGCTTGAATTAAGGGTGCATTAAGGGTGAATTATGGGTCAGACGCTTATTTCACGCTTATTTCTCCCATATTTTGATGAAGCAAAACCACTTGTTTACTTCTCCGGGGGATGATCCATGCTTACCTGGGTAATGTATGACATCGTGAAAGACAAAGCCCGCACCAAAGTGGCCAAGGCCTGCGAAAAAGCGGGTATCTACCGGGTGCAGTATTCGGTGTTTTTGGGCGAATTGAACAAGACCAAACGCAAAGAACTCCGCGCTCAGATCGAGGAATTGATCGATCCCGCCATTGACCGGGTTTACATCTTTCCCATGTGCAGCGAGGACTTCAAAGCCTGTGAACTGCTTGGCCAGGCTTTCGATCCAGAACTGATCACCGATGAGATCAAAGCGCTGTTTGTATGAGTGAATTCCAGTTCATCACTCCTTCCGAAGTTATGGAATATCTCTTCTGCCCCCGCTTCGTTTTCTATATGAACGTGCTGAAAATAGAGCAACACGAACACCGCCGCACCCTGGTTAATAAAGGCCGGGATATCCACCAACTGAAAATGGTGCAAAACAAGGATTATCTCCGCAAGGCAGCCGGTGCAGTAGATAAAATGATAGATGTTTACCTTGGCTCAGAAAGCCTTAAACTGGTGGGAAGAATGGATGAAGTGCTTTTCCTTGAGGATGGCAGCGCTGCTCCTCTGGATTATAAATATGCCTTTTGGGAAAATAAAATTTATAAAACCCTTCGCTATCAGCAAGTGCTTTATTCACTGCTGATAATGGAAAGCTTCCGGCTGCCGGTTCATAAAGCATTCATAGTTTATACCCGTAGCAAAAATCACCTGGAGAGTTTTGCCATCACTCCCAAATTGCTCGACCAGGCAAAGAGAATGCTGGACGAAGTTTTTGAGATTATTAACCTGGCAATATACCCGAAAGCGACCAAGACCAAACGCAAATGTGAGGACTGCACCTATCGGAATATCTGCGTTTCCTGAGTTATTTTTATTGCTTTTTTGCCGATAAGCTTGATCTTTTATAGTAGCATAGAGTGTTTGTGCCTTCCCGGGAGCAATATTTTGCGCACCCGGACACTGTGTTTAGGGATTCGTCTGATGATTCAGGCAGTCTGCGTCTGCAGTGTAATTCTAACTGTGTGTGGCACTTAAGAATTTTTATGGGTTTTTACCCCCCCTTCCTATAAAACAAGGATTGAAAC
>CAZNGW010000141.1:0-2181 GCA_964572925.1 uncultured Candidatus Cloacimonas sp.
CCCCCTTGCAGCGGAGTATTGAAGAAGGGAGTATTCTGTTTTGCACAGAAGCCGATCAGGGAAAAGCCTTTATAGACATTCAGCCTTAGCCCTGCTTCCCAGGCAAACATCAGATTTGCATAACCAATTATGGGAAAGCCTTCATCCATATAGCCATGTTGATCGCGCCAACCGCCTCCTATATCCATTCCCATTCCGGGTGCTGCATATAGCTCAAAGCGATATTTTGCAAAAGAAAGCCTCTTCTGGACAGTGAATCTGCCGATGCTGACATCGCCATGATAATCCTTTACACTGGTCAAACCCAGTCCCAGCAAATAGCCCTGACCAAATCCGCTTTTACCTTGCTTTTGCCTTCCATACCTGAAAAAGATCAGGGGACGCTTGTACTGTGCCAGGGCAACCCTCTGGCATCCAGCTTCCAAAGTGGTTTCCAAGCCATCTTTACCCAAGCAGTCCCGGGGTAAAAGGTCTTGCTGCACCGCAGGCTGAATCAGGTCGTAAGAAAGGTAAAAAGCCAGCTTTTCCTGGGTTTTGGAAAAACCCCAGGCCTTGGAATAGGGCTCACTATCCTTTGTATAGAGCAGGTTTAGGGCTGTTCTTCGGTCTTGACCCAGGGGGAAACCGACCCCTACACACAGTCCCGGAATAAAGGGATTGGCATCCTTATATTCGCTCTCCGGGCTGTGCTGAACGCTGGAAGTATATTTGCTCCGGGTTTCAAAGGCCAGATTTGCCCCCAGCGAAAGCTCTGTTCCAGCCAGATTGCTTTTAAGCAAAAGGGGCAGTTCAAGATATTGGGATTGTGCGGTGAAGAAATCCCGTCCGTAGGGCTTTTCGGTAACCTTGTATTCCCGCCAGTGCAAATGCGGATAGGAAGCCAGCTGCAGTTGGGGCAAGACCTGGTAACCGAGTTGTAAATCACTATAATAGTGGCTTTTACGATACTCATAATCTTCAACTAAAGCATGATTGGGAGCAGCAAATAGCTTTGCCCGCGAAAAACCGAAACCCACTCCCAGATCCAATCCGGGCAGGTATTCCTTAATTATCTTATCCCAGTCAATCTCGGAATCCAGGGCAGAGGTATGGTTTTCTCTTATGATGCGATACATCAGCTGCACCACATATCGGTCCTGATACATCCGCCGCTCCCACAATTCCGAAAAGGGGATCAGGTCTTTGGCATAGAAAGCCAGAACTGACATTCGCTGGGAATGTGGCAAAGGTATCCGAAGCCCGGCATGCACCCCAGGGACGAAGGTTTTGGCATCTTTATATTCCTCAGGGGTTTGCGTGATATCATCGAAGACAAAGTCGTAAAGCAGGTAACTTATATTTGCGCCGGCAAAGAGCTCAAAGTTTTGGATGCGGGCGTTCAGGCTGAGCGGAAAATCCAGATATTGCCCCATGTGCTGGATCACCCTATCAGAATGGTTTCCGGTATCTGTAACCTGATATTCCCTATGCAGGTATTGGGCTCGCAGGCTTAGCTTCAGCTTTTCTGAGATGGGAATTCCCAGTTCCGGCATGGGCGTTCCAAAATCCCGGAAGAACTTTTCTCCGCCAAACTGTGTTGTCAGCGGATCGGGGCTGTGCATTTTACCGTGAAAAAAGCCGATTCCCAAGCCCAGGTCTATGTCTGAGGCAAAAAGAGGAAAGCCCCAAAACAGCAACGCAAAGCAGCACAAGGCAGCTGCTAGACGCTTGCCAAACAACATCATGACACCATTGTTACTAAGTATAATCCCCATGAAAACAGGTTAATCCAAGCTTACTCTGCGTGTCAATAGTTTTATATTTTCAGAACCGGTGTTCTATGCCTTATCCCATATTTGATCCGGAGTATCGATGTCATTATTTACCGCATCCCTGCATCCCACCCTATACCCATCCTTTACCCATCCTATAAAACAAGGGTATGATATTCATGGGTAAAGGGTTAGACTTCTATGAAGAGAGATAGGCTTTTCATTACAAAGAGCCAACCATGAAAACTGCGTATCTTCTTCTAACCGTGAAAAGCCCATCCTTCCTCATCCCGGGCTTGACCCCGAGATCTCCTTATAATTGCAGGAGATTCCTGCTTCCGCAGGAATGAGGGAAAAGGAACTTTTCAGGCAATTGCAGGAGAATTCTGATCACAAAGAGAACAAGAGTTAAGGAGAAAAGAGGTCGAGC
>CAZNGW010000142.1:0-2140 GCA_964572925.1 uncultured Candidatus Cloacimonas sp.
AACTATTCCGGCCACAGTGAACTTTGGTTTATCTCTGAATAAATAAAAAACTTGACAAACGTATTGGGGTAGTAAATAATGAAATTGATGGATCACAGGCCTAAAAAAAATGGTCTGAATTCTTCAGTAACAGTATTTTAGGATTGTTTTTGGATTAAAAAGCAGATTAGACGCCTATTCCTGATGCTTTTCAAGCCCAAGGGAGTTACGTGATGCCTGTTTTGTCAGTTGCCACTATTATTGCACTCGCAGACCTGAAAAAGGCAAATCTCACAAAAACGTCTAATATCTGCTCTTCCCCGCAAAAAACCCTCAAATCCAAGTCTAACCATGGTTTCATGCACCTACCCAAAAATCAAGGGATTTTTGGAATAATCATCGCACATTATCACAAGACACCCGGCCTTTTTGTGTATTGCATGAACCGCCTACAACTTACCTCTTCAAAACCGCTCAGAAGATCCGGATCATCCTTTATATGTCCAAAGGAGGTTTATCGGATCTTTTCTTAAGACTTCCGTTGAAGTTGATTCAACTTACAACAATATCTGGAGAAACATTATGAAGAAATATCTAATCCTTTTAGCGGTGTGTTTCATCGTGGCTGGATTGATGGCAGTGGCGCCCGCTCCGAAACGGAATGTGGATAATCCTGGCCCAGCCAATCATTACAGAACAGTGTTTTACGCCGAAGATTTTGAATCGGGTGCAACCGGATGGACGCACTATGATGGTGCAGTTACACCCAATAATTGGCATATATACAATAATGGCGATGCCCAAGGTAACGTGTGGTGGATGGGCGATCCTGCCCTTGCCTCCGGAACCGGAATTGGTGGATATCACAGTCACCAGTATCTGGTTTTGGACACCCCCCAAAGCACGATTGCCGCAGGCAATACCAATTTAACCTTCAAAATGAGAATGAATATGGAAGAACCTGGTGCCAGTGGTGAGTTCAACGGCTGGGATTCTTTCAATATCCGTGTTTCCACCAATGCCGGAATTTCTTACTCCGTTATCCCCACCACCCTGATCACTCCGGGATATGATTTCACCTCTTCCTATGCCTTTGGCTCCGAACATGGTGAAACTCCTCCCGTTCCTGCCTGGGGTGGCGTGCACGAACCCTGGGTTACCGTTACGGTGGATCTGTCGAGCTATGTTGGCTCCAGTGTAAAGATCCGTTTTGCCTTTGCTTCCGACCCTGCCTATGACACTATTGATGATCCTGCCATGTATGGCGTGATGGTTGATGACATAGCATTCGGAACCTACAGCAACAATGGCGTGGACGATACACAGATGACCTATGCCAGCTTGGTTCCCACTGCTGGTGACTTCTGGCATGTGGCTACTGACGCTTCTGCTCCTTCACCCACCCACATCATGAGCAGCATGAATAGCGCAGGTACCTACGCTCCCAATATGTTGAACTACCTGGAAAGCCCGGAAATCACCCTGCCAGGTGATGCCACTCAGATCGTAGCCGACTTCCAGATGAAGGGAACCTATTCCGATACCGGAACCTTCCCTGATGTGGATTATTTTGGTTGGGAAATCTACTATGGCGGTACCTGGCACTATATGAGCAACCCTTATGACGATCCGGAAGGAAGCAACTATGTGTATTCCAGCGCTCCGGATACCTGGGCTTCCATGGTGCTGAGCTATACCCTGGATGGAGACATCACCCTGCTGGCTGGTCAAACCGTTAAATTTGCCTGGTATTTCCAGAGCAATGAGACCGTGAACGGAACCCCCTTGCAGATAGATGACTTCCAGATCTTCTCCGTCAGCGCAGCTCCCGCTCCTCCGAATTTGGTTTATCCCATTAATGGTCAGACCGGACTTCCCTACAGCGGATTTGATCTTGACTGGACTGCAAACTCCCAGGGTGCCCTGCCTGAATACTACACCGTATATCTGGATCAAGATTCCGCAAACCTGGAACTCGACACCTTCAATCCTGCTTACACCAGCGCTGATCTTACGATCAGCCTGTATAATCCTGTAGATGCAGGCTTGGTGACCTTTGCTTCCAGCCAGAGATGGTATTGGAGAGTTGGAGCAACCATAGTCGGTCAGGATGAAGCCCTTAGCGATATCTTCCGTTTCGACATTGTGAACTCGGCAAACG
>CAZNGW010000143.1:0-1965 GCA_964572925.1 uncultured Candidatus Cloacimonas sp.
ACTCATAACGGACAAACCCTCGTAGATAACTATGCCTGGCTGCGCGATCGCAGTAATCCCAAAGTGCTGAAGTTGCTGAAACAGGAAAATAAATATGCCAGACAGCAGATGAAAGCCAGCAAAGGCCTGGCCGATTCGCTTTACAAAGAGTATCTGGCCGCTACCGATTACTCGCAAAACAGTTATCCTTATCTTGAAAAAGGCTATTACTACTACAGCGAAACCCAAAAAGGCAAGGCATATCCGGTTCACTATCGTTATAAAAACATTCCCGGTGCGGTACCTTCAGTTGTTTTAGACGAGAATCAGCTTGCCAAAGGCAAAACCTTTTTTGCACTGGGAGTATATGCCATCAGTCCCGATCAGCGATATCTTGCCTATTCTACTGACGTCAAGGGGGATGAGAACTACACTTTGTTTCTAAAAGACCTGGAAAAAGGGCAAACGAAGTCCCTTGGAGTAGAACAAATCAGCGATTTTACCTGGTGTGGAGACAGCCACAGTTACTTTTACATCACCACCAATGAACGCTGGCAAAGCGATCGCTGCTGGCTGGCAGACATTCTGGATCCTAAAGGCAAACTCCAATATCAGGAATTGAACCCCTATTATGACCTCTCATTTTACAAAAGCAGCGACCGCAGCAAGATCTTCCTGCTTAGCTATGGCAAAGAGGATACCGAAGTGCGGGTAGCAGATGCCACAAGGCCGGAGAGGGGCTTTGAGATTTTTTGGCCGCTGGAGCAGGGATTGATCTATTATCCAGACTTTATGAACGGCAACTACTACATACACACTAACTTCAGCTGTGCGGACATGGACATCCAGACCAGTTCTGACAGTCTTCCGGCCTTAGATTGGAGATCCCTCGTTGCGGGTAAAGATGGCGAACCGATCAGCACTTTCCAGCTTTTTACTGGTCACCTTGCGGTTATCCGGCGTTTGAAAGGCTTTGAAGCCATCCAGATCTATAAATTGCCGGAAGGCAAACTGCTGGATACTATTAAACCGGATCGACCTTCTGATCTGGATTTCTGGCATAATGGAGACATTAATGCCCCTGAGCTGTTTTACTCCCTGGAAAACGAAGTAACTCCCTACACAATATATAAATACAGCTTTGCTACCCAAAGCTCAGAACAAGTGTATCAGGAACCCATCCATACCAAGTTTAAACCGGAAGAATTCACCAGCCGGATCTGCTATGTGCCTGTTTCGGACAGTGTTAGCATCCCTCTCAGGCTGGTTTACAAAAAGGACTTAGACCTTTCCAAGCCGCATCCGCTTTGGCTTTCTAGTTATGGGGCTTATGGCGACACTGAGGATCCCTATTTTTCCGTTACCCGTTTTTCGGTGCTTTCCAGAGGCTTGATTTATGCTGTGGCAAACGTTCGTGGCGGAGGGGAACTTGGCGACAAATGGTATCAACAGGGTAAACTGCTGAATAAACCGAATAGCTTCAGCGATCTGTCGGCCTGCGTAGATTACCTTTTGGCATGGAATTGTACCACTTCCAGACAGTTGGCAATCGAAGGTGGAAGTGCGGGTGGTCTGTTGGTGGGTGCCACAGCCAATCTGGCAGCCGAAAAACTATCCTTGGTAGTCGCCGATGTGCCTTTTGTAGATGTGCTGAACACCATGCTGGACGATACCCTGCCCTTAACCCAACAAGAATATGACGAGTGGGGAAATCCTGATGACCCGATTTATTTTGATTGCATCAAGCAATACAGCCCCTATGAAAACGTGCAGCCAAAGGCTTATCCAGCTTTTTTGATCAGCACTGCCTGGAACGATACCAGGGTGGGCTATTGGGAAGCGCTGAAATGGGCATATAAACTGCGTGATAATACGACCTCCACCAATCCCATCATCTATAGAATCTACTGGCACGAAGGCCACACCGGGACAACTGACCGTTTCCAAAGCCTTAGATTCATGGCCGATCAAGCAGGTTTTATCCTG
>CAZNGW010000144.1:0-1879 GCA_964572925.1 uncultured Candidatus Cloacimonas sp.
GATCCAGTTTACAGGTGCAGCATTTATTCAAACAAAGCAGCCGTTGGATCCGACATCTATTCTACAAATCTAAATGTTATACCCGTAATCGTAGATACCTTTACGGTTGCTAATCCGAGCAACTTCTATGCAGCAGCAGTGCCTGCCAACTCCAATATAGAAAATCCCTATACCTTCGACATTCTGCACAGCGTTCACACTGAGATCAATCACGATCTCTATGTAGCTCCCTGGGGTGATGATGCAAATGATGGGTTATCTGAAGCAAGCCCCCTGAAAACAGTCTTTCAGGCGGTTTACAATATTGCTTCTGATCCGGTGAATCCCAAAACCGTTCATCTGGCAGAAGGGTATTATTCCAAAAGCCTTAACCAGCAGCTTTTCCCTGTTCCTATCAAAAACTGGACAAGGCTGACTGGCAGTGAAAGAGATGATGTAATTCTTGATGCTGAATCGGCGAACTATGGAATAAGTATAAACCCATATAGCCACGATTTTCTTATTCAAAAACTATCAATCACAAACTGCCGTTATGGCATAATGTGTTCTCAATCGAGTAACATTCATATAGCAGATGTGTTAATCAACAATGTAAACAACATTCAGTTTGCCGTAGGATATTATGGGTATGAGAACGTAAACCAAGAGCTCAGTAACGTCAAGATAAGTAACGTTTATTCCCAATGGCTGACCAATGGTATCACTCTGCATCAAAAAAACGGTTATGCACGTTTAGCTAATGTCGAGATATCTCATGTAAGAGCTTTGGTGAAATCCACTCCTTGTATGATAACTGTGATGGGGACATCAGAAGTATCAATCTCCGAATCCACTTTTCATGATAACACTAACAGCAGTACTGATCTCCAATACGGTATTCTATACATATCTCCGTTTGACAGTTATTGTCAACGTCTGCGAATTGACATTGCTAATTCTTCTTTTTACAATAATCAGCAGTCGTTGTCCAATTTCATGGGACTTGTTCATGCCCTGAACGACACTACCTTTGTCCGCAACTGCACCTTTGCGGGAAATAGTGGAGGCAGCTCTGCCCTTACGGTAAAAGGCAATGCAGTGTTTGAGAACAATATCTTCTGGAATCCGCAGTTACCCTATGAGCTTACTGCCTATTACTCCTCTACAGAGGGGATCAGCGGCAGGCTGGAATTTGATGATAACTGCCTCCGCAATGGGCAAAGCGGCATTTATAATATGAGCCCCTTGAATGAGATAGTGTGGCATGACAATAATCTGGCTCTGGATCCACAGTTCGTGGGTTCTGGCAGCCATCCTTACCGCTTGTCTGCAGCTTCGCCTCTCATAGATATCGGTTTGCAGCCGGCTTTATTTGAACCCTCTTATGACGCGGGAGGAAATGAACGGGTTTGGGATGGCGATGGAGATGGCAGCGCAGTTATCGACCTGGGAGCTTATGAATATCAACCGATCGTAAGTCCTTATAATCTTAGTGCAGAGCTGTGGAATCAGCAAATCCTGCTTGGCTGGCAGATGCCGGAAGATAGTCGCAGCCTGACAGGCTTTCGCATCTACCGCAACAACCAAGCCTATGCAGATATCCTGGATCCTGGCTGCAGGCTTTTCCGGGATTACAGCCCGGTGAACGACACCCTTAGCTATTACGTGGTGGCTTTATATGGAGAGGTGGAATCCGAGCCTACCAACAGCGTTACGGTTATAGTAAGCGGAGTGGCGAACAGCGACGAAACCATGGTTCCAGTAATAAGCCGGGTTTCAGTATCACCCAATCCTTTCAGTGATCTTGCCGTTATCAGCTATGAGCTTGGCAAACAGAGCGAGGTGGAGCTAAAGCTATACAACCTGAAAGGGCAGCTGGTCCGCATTCTGCACCAGGGAA
>CAZNGW010000145.1:0-1876 GCA_964572925.1 uncultured Candidatus Cloacimonas sp.
CATTGGTGCTGCCAATGAAGCAAGGGGATTTTATAAAATCGTGGCGGAGGATACGTTCCGGAGAAATTAACAGACTGAAGCCAGTGCAGACTTACTAAATGGACAGCATTGATTCCAGTTGTCCCGCCAGCTCTGTGTAAGGCAGATTAAGGATTGGTCCGGTATGCCATTTTTCTTTGCCCGAATAAACCAGCCAAGTGTCAAGATTCTTATCTGAAAAGCGGGTGCGGACTGCATGCAGTGGTTTATAGAAAGAGCTGTTAACGATTCCGGCCGATTTGATTTCGAGCAAGGTGAGCTGGGTAGCTTGTTCTATCACCAGATCGCTTTCCGTGCCCCCTGTTTCCCTATAGAAACTCAGACCCATTTTCATTCCCCGATTGTAAAAGAACTTAATAACCTCAGATACCACCAGGGTTTCAAAAAGTTGACCCCTCAGCGGATGGAGTATGATTTCCCGCTCATGCTTTATTCCCAGCAGGTTGGCTGCCAATCCGGTATCCAGAAAATAGAGCTTTGGGCTTTTCACTAAACGTTTATTCAGATTGCTGAAATATGGCGGTAATAGGTGTATGATATAACTTGCCTGCAAAACGGACAGCCAGTTTGAGATTGTTTTAGAGTCCACCCCGGTTTCTCCGGCAAGGGCTTCTTTGTTCAGAAGGCAGCCTGTTCTTCCTGCACATAGCGCTAAAAAACGCCGGAAATTATCTATCGAGACTACATTAATCAGCTGCCGTACATCCTTTTCGAGATATGTGCTTACATAACCATTATAAAAAGTTTCCACATCGAGTTTATCCGCTATCAGTCTGGGATACGATCCCCGGAAAAGTTGAAGGTCGAGGTTGTTGTTTTCCGAACCAACTTCTTGCAAGGTCAAAGGAAGCAGATTGAAAATAGCGGTTCGACCCGCCAGGGATTGTGATACATTTTGCATCATCAAAAACTGATTTGACCCTGTAAGGATGAATTGTTCCGGTATCCGGCTGTTATCTACGATCACTTTCACCACACTCAAGAGCTCTGGAAGATATTGAAATTCATCTATAATATAGCGCTGTTTGGGTTCATTGAATACGGCATAGGGATCATCCCTCAGCAGATTCCTAAGCTGGATCTGCTCCAAATCCAGATAGATATGATCGGGATAGGTCATTTTGGCAAGGGTTGTTTTCCCGGATTGGCGGGGACCAGTAATTGTGATCACGGGAAACCCCTTTGCTTTGGTTTTCAAGCAATTATGTAACTCACGGTAGATCATATATATCTCCAGTTGTGCATGCAATTCCGGAATTAGATTCCAGATTTTCGCCTATTATGGCATAACTGCTTTTGTGTCAAGCTATTTGTTCAGAGACGCCAGTGTCTTCTGATAAGGCCATTTTGCCTGGGGATTCTACCTTCGACAACACATAATCCTGCTTAGTCCTCTTATTCCTTACCCATCTTGTACTTACCCTATGTTTATAGGATGGGTAAAGGATGGGTATAGGATGGGTTATCCTGCAAGGGCAAAAAAAGGATCCCGACTAATTGAATAATCGGGATCGCAAAAAAGTGAGCCACAAGCCCGTTATTTCATCAGTACAAAGCGTTTGGCTTTTTCGGGGTTGCCGGAAAGTTTGTAAAAATACACGCCGTTGGGCAGTTCAGGCAGGTTCAGGCTCAGGCGATTCTCTCCCAGAACGAGGTTATTAGCTTGGGTAGTATGAACCTTGCGTCCTTTAAGGTTATAGATTTCCACAGTGGCAGTTTCGCCGTTTTTGGTTGCGGAAAGCCTGAGTTCCGCATTACCCTTAACTGGATTAGGAACAACATTGCCAAGGTGGACTGCAACCGGGGTAAGGGTATTGTCATCATTTGCCACGCCTTC
>CAZNGW010000146.1:0-1756 GCA_964572925.1 uncultured Candidatus Cloacimonas sp.
CTGACATCCAGGTTGGCAGAAGTTTTCGATCAGGTTATCAAGAATCAATGAAACCCTCAGTGATCCTGATTAAACCCACTGAAAGCCCATTCATCAGGGTTGATGAAGCTGCCTTGAGCAAAGCTTATCACGTAAAGACTATCCAACTGAACCAGGATAAAGGCAAATTAAGCTACCTGATGGGTGTTTTCAAGATGTTCTGGTCAGTTCTGTTTAGCCCCAAGAAGATTGAAATCCTGGTTTGGTTTGCCGATTATCATGCCCTTCCGGCAGTGCTGGCTGCTAAATTAACTGGAAAAAGCAGCCTGGTGTTTATCGGTGGTTATGATGCGGTTTGTTATCCTGCATATAGATATGGAGTATATTGTAATGTATTACGCAAACTATGTGCATCTATTGCATTGAAATTAACTGATTTAATAGTGGCTAATGATGAAGCACTGTTAGATTCCGATAACTTCTATTATAACCCAACTGGACATCCCGAAGGTGTTTACCGATTGATACCAAAGTTAAAAACTCCTGCCAGGATTATACGCAATGCACCTATTATAGATAATCCTCCCGAAATACCTGAAAATCGAATTGCTCAAATCCTCTGCGTTGGGGGAACACCTCGATATGAAGACATGTATAACAAGGGTTACGATCTGCTTTTTACCTTAGCAGGAAGGCAAACTGAATGGCAATTTGTGTTGGTGGGGATTCAGGACAACTGGCTGGAACGGGCTGACCAGGAATTTGGAATTTCAGAATTATCCAACCTGGTTATATTGCCTCCTCTGGCTCACGATGAAGTAATTGACCTTATGCTTAATAGCGATATCTATGTGCAGCCTTCAATATCTGAAGGCATGCCAAATGCTCTGATGGAAGCCATGCTTTGTGGATGCAAACCAGTGGGATCAAGAGTAGCTGGGATCCCTAAGCTGATCGGTAACTGGGGAATCGTGTTTGACGAAAGAAACATAGAAAGCCTAACTGATGCCATCCGGAAAGCGGTTAAGCTTGATCTGCCACGCAAAGAAATCTCGGAGAGTATCACAAACCGCTTCAGTATTGAACTACGTGGGAGTAACCTGATCGAAGCGGTGAATTATCTCAGTGGGGTTTGAGGGCTTAGTCTCCAGCCAGCACTACTTCGATAGTCGAAATGAGTTCTTCACGCATGAAAGGCTTTTGTAGAGAGGCTTTTGCACCCAGTTTCTGTGCCAGAGGAAGATAGCTGTCTGGTCCGAATTTCCCCCCTCCACTCATGGCAATAATCTTCAGGTTCGGATGCATAGTAAGGAGTTCCTGAATGGTTTCCAGTCCTTCTTTGTCCGGCATGATAATATCGGTAAGCACCAAATCCGGTTGAAAGGAAGCGCACACTTCCACCGCCTGATTTCCATCTCCGGCCTGCCGAACATCATAACCTGCCCGCGCCAGCATTTGAACTAATACATTCCTGAAGCTGCTGTCATCTTCGATCACCAGAATCTTTGCCATGGTTTTTCCTTATCTACTTTTATGATACGGGCTTCGTAGTCTGATACCCGAGCATGGATACAAAATAGCAAAAACAGGCGATTTGTCCAGTGAATTTATATCCCGGAACAAAAAAGCACAAGAATCCTGTGGAAAATAAGCAACAAAAAGTAAAGGCATCCATGCAGGATGCCTGAAACTTTCTGGTGGCGAAACCCAGAATCGAACTGGGGACACAAGGCTTTTCAGGCCTCTGCTCTACCGGCTGAGCTATCTCGCCACAGGT
>CAZNGW010000147.1:0-1672 GCA_964572925.1 uncultured Candidatus Cloacimonas sp.
CACCTTTACACCTTTACACTGACTCCAGCACTCCAGCACCCCAAAACCACTTTCCCCTTGACTCAAAACCAAAGAAAAAGTCCATGAACCTATGGATAAAGAAGTAAAAATCATTGGTGGTGGCTTGGCAGGCTGCGAAGCTGCTTTATATCTGGCAGACCAGGGTTGGAAGGTAAGTCTGTTTGAGATGCGCCCGGAAGTTCAAACCCCGGCTCATGAAACTGCATATCTGGCTGAGTTGGTTTGCAGCAATTCCTTGAAATCCATGCGGCTTGATACAGCATCGGGATTATTGAAAGCCGAGATCAACGCTTTGGGTGGTAAGCTGCTGAAAATTGCCGAAAAAGCAAGTGTCCCAGCTGGACATGCCCTGGCGGTTGACAGGATCAGCTTTTCCGCCAAGGTAGAACAGGCAGTAGTCAATAACCCCCTGATCAGCGTTACCAGAGGTGAGATAAAGACCCTTCCAACAGGGAAAAGCATCCTGGCAACTGGTCCCCTGACATCGGACACCATGATGAAAGCACTTGGCACCACACTTGGGGAAGAACACCTCTATTTCTTCGATGCCATTGCCCCGATCGTGGACGCTGAAAGCATAAATACTGAGAAAGTGTATCGCAAAGACCGCTATGACAAAGGTGATGCGGACTATCTGAACTGCGCCTTTGACAAAGACGAGTATTACCGCTTCGTAGAAGCACTGTGTGCCGGCGAAAAGCATGCAGCCCATGAATTTGAGAATGAATTTTTTGCCGGAATCAACTTCAGTTTTTACGAAAACTGCATGCCGATCGAAGAACTGGCCAGACGCGGTAAAGATACTCTACGCCATGGAGTTATGCGTCCCATGGGTTTGGAAACCCCGGATGGGAAAAAGCCTTTTGCTGTTTTGCAACTGAGAGCCGAGAACCTCGATAGAACAGCATATAATCTGGTGGGTTGCCAAACCATGCTGCGTCAAGGCTTCCAAAAAGAGATTTTCAGATTGATTCCTGGTTTGGAACAGGCAGAGTTTTTACGCTATGGTTCCATTCATCGCAATGCCTATTTGAATTCTCCCCTGGTGCTGAATATGGATCTCAGCTTTATAAAAATGCCGGATATCTATCTGGCAGGCCAGCTTGCAGGTGTGGAGGGTTATGTGGAATGCATCGGAAGCGGATTGCTGGTGGCAAAAATTCTGAATGGGGAACTGACGGAATTACCGGAAGAGACTATCCTGGGTCAGCTTTGGCGGCACCTTACCGTCCCGCAAAACGGAAAGTTTCAGCCCATGAATGCCAATTTTGGTATCCTGCCCAAGCTGGAAAACGAACCCAGGGATAAAAAACTGAAGAAGCAGATGTATTCACAGAGATCGCTGGAAAGAATAGTCACACGGATTTGACGGATTGGACTGATCAACCCGGATAAGGAATAGGAACGCGGATTTGCACGGATTTCGCGGATTCTCACGGATAATTGTTAAGTAGCATAGGATTCCGATCCTGTTGTAGCGGTGGATTCCGATCCGCCGTTTGGTTTATTCGGTTGCCAAGATCGCAATAGAAGCAGAGATTTTCTTTCAACACAGAGAAAAGCATGCATTGATGTCCTTGCAAGCACCCTCACCCCTGTCCCCTCTCCCCTCAAGGGCGAGGGGAACCACGTGCTATGAGCCGGGTTCACC
>CAZNGW010000148.1:0-1649 GCA_964572925.1 uncultured Candidatus Cloacimonas sp.
GGTGCCATTATTATGAGGGTGGCTTTCTTGTCAATCTCGTGACGACACTATCTAAAGCAATGAAACAAATTCCCTTGCCCCTTGTGGGCTTTTCACCCTAAACGATGGTTTCAACCACCGATTTTCCGGCAACTGAAGCAACCGGAAATGGTGATAAACACCCTGAAGGGAGTTTGGTTGCGGATTACTTCAAACGGAGGTTGAAACCACCGCCTAACGTGATAAACCCCGAAGCCCGCAAGGGGTTCTGCTCTCCATTATTGTGATTTATTTCCTCTTCAGTCCCCGTTTCAGGCTGGTAGTTTGTTGGGACAGATCATCAAGTCTTTTTGCGTCATCCGCAGCCTTGTCTTCCAGGGCTATCCTCTCTTCCCGGTACTTCTCATACTCTGTATGAGCCAGGCTAATAGCCACATCATGGGATATTTTGCCGGGATTTTCCAGAATCTCTCTGCCATTGAATTTCAAAAAGGCATCCAGCTTTTCTTTCCAGTCCTTCATATACATGGGGTTTTGCTTATCTGCCTGGTCTTCCGCATAGTCAAGATACATGGTAACTATCCGGTTCAGTTCTTTTAGTTCCGGTTCCAGCAGATAGTTTTTGGCGATCTCCACGTCTTTTTTCCTCACCTTGCTGCCCCTCCAGTTTGTCAATCCCATATGGGGTTTATCGGCATCTGCTCTTTCAGATATCAGCTCCGCGGCAGTTTTGCCATGCACCGCAAAGTGCAGCTTGTTTTGCACCGTGGCATAGAATTCCTGGGTGATGGCTGCAAGGGGATCATAATCAACGGACAGGCTGTAAATTTCCGTGATCTTGCGATAGAACATCTTTTCGGAACTACGGATATCCCGGATGCGTTCCAACAGCTCATCAAAGTAATCCCTGCCAAAGGTTTTACCATCTTTGAAGCGGGCATCATCCAGCACAAAGCCTTTTTGCAGGAATTCCGTAAGTTTCTCTGTAGCCCATCTGCGGAATTGCACACCCCGATGGGATCGAACTCTATAGCCAATGGCGAGAATGGCTTCCAGGTTATAATAGTCCAATGCTCTGCTGATATCTCTGGAGCCTTCTGTTTGAACTGTCAAGTATTCCTTGACAGTTGAGCTTCTATCAAGCTCTCCATCCTTGTAAATGTTTATAAGATGGAGGCTTATGTTTTGCTTGGTAGTTTGGAACAGTTCTGCAATAGCTGCTTGAGTTAGCCAAACCGTCCCTTCTTCAAACTTCACATCGATTCTGGTTTTACCATCCTCTGTTTGATAGAGGAGGAAGTTGGGTTTTTGGATTTCGTTTACTTTCATGCTGGCTCCTTAATGCAGATATGCTTTTGCACCATTCCACAGCTTGTAATGCTGATCACCAGATTATGCGACCTCATTTTCTGTCAATGATAAAATCTATATTTATTTTCACTTTTGATTTTCGATCTTCAGAGCAATATTCGTCCGGCTCAGAACACTTCCAACAAATTGAACAATCCTAAGGAATCCTAACTGAACTTAGTGCTGGATGTGGATATTTTTCAGCATCTGCAAGCCCTAAATTCAGTGACACAGATTGTGCGCAACGCTTTCTTTTAGTTTACCAGATAAACCCCGCCAGGGGTGAAATCCTTTAGCCAGGGGTGTAAACCCCTGGTAGG
>CAZNGW010000149.1:0-1536 GCA_964572925.1 uncultured Candidatus Cloacimonas sp.
GATCAGTTCAATATGCAATGAATTTGGCAGTCGCTACATTTCCGCCAGCTTGCTTTACCCGCAGGAGATAAACTCCTGTGGCAAACTCCAAACCCTCTATGCTGTAAATCCCGTCCTTGGCTTCGCTGCTTTTCAGGTTCTTGCTTAGCAGTTTCTGTCCCTTCAGATTGTATAGCTCCACACTCAGGTCTGCATGTTTGGCATAGCCTTGTCCGCTTAACTGCAGATTCAGCTTGCCTGCTTGCCGCGAAACGGGATTGGGAAAGATTCGTAACGATAGCTTCGCACTGGGCAGATATTCATCTGAGTTATCCACCGTGGTATCTATCAAGGCGCTATTGCCAGCATAGACATACACTTTCCCGGGGTAAAAAGTTATATCTGGTGGATAGCCATATATTGGTGCAGATAGTACCAGATCACTGCAACCATCCCCGTTGAAATCACCCGCCGCTTTGCAAAAACCAAAATTGCGGAAGCCTTCCGGTGCCCAAAAGTATAAGTCCACTATCCCATTCAGGTTCTCGCCCCCCAACCACAGAGCGGCTGCGCCGTCATAATAGCCAAAGTAGTGGTTGGAACCTACAAAATCCTCATATCCGTCATTATTGAAGTCACCATGAATGAAAGGAATACCCGCCACATGGTCAGGACTGGTCCAGGCATAGGGTCCCAGGGTAAGATCAGGAATAGCGGTTAGATTCGGGCTGCCTAACCACAGGTTGTTATTATAGCCAATGAAATCCGGAAAGCCATCCCCATTGGCATCGCCGATAGGACTCCCTTCCAGGGTGGTGAGTGTATTTTCACTGAGCAGCAGGGAATCGGCAACCGGAAAACCGGTACTGCCGAAGAACAGGGTATTTCTGGTAGTATAATTACTACCAACATACAATGGCATGCTACGATAAGCATCAGCATAGCCATCTCCATTTACATCACCGATTCCGATCAAATGACTACTTCCTTGATTAGTGGAGCGGAAAAAATAGGGTGTGGCAAACACATTGTCCCAAATAGATATATAATATAATGTATCATCGGTGAATATTAAGGATACATCAACCCTGCCATCACCATTGATATCCCCCAAAGGATAAGCACTTCCGATTGCAGTGGCAGAAGGCTGAGTAAAACAAACTACATCAGGGCTGCTGTGCGGGTTGGCTGTCCCGAAATATACCGCAAAAACATTGTTCCCCTCGGCATCCCTTTCGGGATTCAGCAGATCGTCTATCCCATCCCCGTTCAGGTCTCCCGCATTGATCATCTGTCCGGCATAATTTGAGATAAAGTAATGTGGGGTGTGATCACCTTCTATTACGTAGTTTGGAGTGTTGCTTAGTCCACTGGGTCCCCCCCAGTAGAAATATAGCTTTCCATACCTCATGTTAACATCGTATTCACCGGTAGGGTTCCAGTTCTTGCATTTTACGATCAGATCGTCATAGCCGTCTCCGTTGAAGTCCATGGCTACCACCGATGCGCCATACCAGCTTCCAATAAACTCGCCTTCCAAGGTTATCATCAAATCCA